>SHWA01000005.1 GCA_009693995.1 Alphaproteobacteria bacterium
GGTGTGTCCGACCAGGGCATCTACGAGGCGCGCGCACTCCCACGCGACAGCGGCACCCACGATCCCTTACGCGGGTCTACCGGTCGCCACATGAGTTGGGATTCTAGACTGAACCGGGCCCGACCGGCAGCCCGTCGATCGGCACTTCAGCCGGCCAGGCGCTTGCCCTCGGCGTTTTCTGGCGGCGAGTCGGGGGGCAGGATGGTGCGTGCCGCCGCCTGCAATTCGTGCACGCTCGGACCCATGGCACGCGGCCCGGAGATCCGGCCCGTGATGGCGCTCATCAGGTGCTCGATGACCTCGCCGACCTCGGCACCATCGCCGGTCTGGCAGATCACCTTGCGGATGGCGCGCGGCATGGGCCGGCCGATGTCGCTGGCAAACCGGACCAGGGCATCGGCCACCGCGACGTCGGCGGGCTCGTTCGCGAGCACGTCGAGATAGGTGCTGCGGCTGCTGGTGACTTCGCCGTGCCGCAGGCAGTTGCGCAGCCTGACCGCATCCCAGTCGAGAGCGGCGAGAGTGCGACCAACATCGTTCAACAGCGCCGCCATCAGGAGCGCCTCGGGGAGCATGCCTTGGCGGGGGCAGAGATCCTCGATCTTGGCGCGCAATTGGCGCGCGCTGGCGAGCTTGGCGCGCTCGCCATTGAGCTTGAGGTCGTGGGTGATGATGCGCGCGAACAGGGCATCGAACTTCATGATGAAGTTCATCGCGTTGCACTTCTGGTTCACGCGCCGCAGCAGGAGAAAGCTGGCCACCATGCCGGCAAGAGCGACCACCAGGCCGACCGTTAGGACACCCACCATCACCGACATGAACCAGATTCCTTCCGCGAGCCGCAGGGAGTTGGGAGGAGCCTAGCCGGGGTAAAGTAAACAAGACGTAACCGTGGGCCGCCGCAAAGGGCCGCTTGACGCAGGTCAACGCCCGGACTCCAGGGGTCGCGGTATCAGGGTGCGGTGGTGCCGAGAAAGCCGGATGGGATCGGGTCGCACGCTCGCTTGTGGAGCCTTATCGCCTTCCCGGTGGCCGGCACGATGCTGGCTCAGCCGGCGGCTGCCGACTAGCAGGCCGAGCTGTCCGACCAGATTCTGGCGCACCATCGCTGCGAGCTTTGCGTTCCTGACCCAGGTTCTGGAGCGCCCTTCGGCGACTGGCACCATGGTCGCCGCCAAGGCCCACTGCGTCGATGGGCGCAGCTTCGATGCGCTCCGCGCCGGCGACTTCGAACCCTTCACCCTCAAACTCCTGCACGCCGGTAGACCAGCGCGCGTGCTTGAGCCCTCAGCGCGCCTCGAGGAAGGCGAGGGCGGCGTCCGCCACGGCGTCCGGCTGGTCCAGGTCGGCCAGGTGGCCGGCGCCGTCGATCAGGCGGATCGTAGTCGCGCCCGGAAGGCGGTCAGCGAACCGCTTGGCGTAGCTGGGCGGCACCACCTTGTCCTCGCGTCCCCACAGCAGCAGCGTGCGCTGCCGGATGCGCGGCAGGCGCTGCGCCAGCTTGGTATCGGAGAGCGGCCAGAGCAGACGGGCCGCCGCCTCGCTCGCCCGCACCTGGATGATCTGCCACTCGATCGGGTCGTTCACCCCCTCGGGCGCAGCGACCAGGGCATTGAACTTGGCTGGGTCCTGGCACACGAGGCCGGCCACCTGGCCGGGGCGTTGCGCCCAGAGGTCGGCGACCGGCTCGGCCTCGTCGTAGATCCCGAGCGGCGCGACCAGGATCAGCCGCTTCACCATCGGACCGAAGATCGCGGCGACCTCGGCTGCCAGGGCGCCGCCGACCGAAGCCCCCATCAGGTCGGCCCCGTCGAGCCCCGCCTCGCCGAGCAGATCACGGGTCGCCAGCACCCAGTCCAGCAGCACGTCGAGCTGGTCGTGCCCCATGTCGGCGCCGGGGAAGCCGGGCAGCGACGGCACGATCACGCGCCGCTTCGCCGCCAGCCTGTCGAGCACCGGCGTCCAGCGCGGCAGGCCGCCGAACCCGGCCAGGTAGCCGAGCGGCTCCCCCTGCCCCTTTTCCCAGACCCGGCAGGTGCGACCGTTGACGGTGACCTGGCGTTCCTTCGGTTCGGTCATCAGGCGACCGCCCGGACGGACGCGGGCATGCGCGCCGCGCGGGGCATGGCTTTCGGCCACCAGTGATCCACCCAGCGGTCGGCGAATAGGTCGCGCAGCTGCGGCATGACCTTCTCGGCAAACAGGCGCGTGTTGTACATGGTCAGGTCGCGGCCCATGTTGCCGAACTGCAAGAGCAGCATGAGGTGGCCGACATTCAACTCGGTCGCCACCTGGCGCAATTGGGCGGCCACCTCGTCCGGGCTGCCGATGATGACGTAGCCGCGCGCGACGATGTCGTCGATTTCGGTTGCCGCCTTGACGCGGCCGAGCGCGGCGCCGACCGCCTGGTCCGCCGCCGTCAGGACCTGCGACCGCACGCGGGCGCGGATGGTGGATTCGGAGGTGTATCCCGACGGCTGGGCGAAGCGCGGGTCCACGTGCAGGCTGCGGCCGTAGAAGTATTCCGCTGCCTCCTTGTAGAGGTCGCGCGCTTCCTTCTTGGACTCGGCCACGCCGACGAACTGGAGGAAGCCGGCGCGGTAGGGATTGCGGTCCTTGCCCAAACGGTCCATCTCGCGCCAGAAGCCGTTCATCACGTCCATGCCCAGCTTGTAGCCGAAGTAGGACAGGTAGCAGTAGACGTAGCTCTGGGCCGCGCACCACTGCCAGGTCTCGACCGAGCCCGAGCCCGGAATCCAGATCGGCGGGTGCGGCTTTTGCACCGGGCGCGGCCAGATGTTGACGTAGCGCTGCTGGTTGAAGCGGCCGTTGAAGGCGAACGGCTTGTCCTCGGTCCAGGCCTTGAGGATCAGGTCGTGCGCCTCGTGATAGCGCTGGCGCAGTTGACTCGGGTTCTGGGAGTAGGCGTAGCAGGTGTCCATCGGCGTGCCCACGGGGAAGCCGGCGATCAGCCGCCCGCCCGAGATGCAGTCGATCATCGCCATCTCCTCGGCGACCCTGACCGGCGGGTTGTAGAGGGCGAGGGAATTGCCCATGACGCAGATCGCGGCATCCGATACGCGCCGCGAGAGCGCCGAGGCGATCAGGTTGGGCGATGGCATCAGCCCGTAGCCGTTGTTGTGGTGCTCGTTCACACACACCGCGTCGAAACCGACCTCGGCGGCGAACTCGAGCTCGTCGATGAATTCGTTGTACATGCGGTGCGCGCGCTCAGGGTTGAACAGCGCCGGGTCGATGTCCACCCAGACCGAGGGATGCTTCTCGCGGAAGTCGTCGGGAAGCTCGGTATAGGGCATCAGATGGAAATACATCTGCTTCATGGCCGGCTATCCTCGCGGTTCTCGGCTCCGCCCCCCCTTGGGATTCCTGAGCGGCGCGTCGCCACCATAATTGGATTGCGGTCCGATCATCAATAGATTGCGTCAACGGGTGCGGATTTCGCCGCCGCGGCACCGCTAGGTCAGGCGGAGCGCGTGCAGGCGCCGGTACGCGCCTTCCGCGGCGGCGGCGACGGCCGCGTACTCGGGTGAGAGGGCGGGAACGCGGGAGGAGGGCGCCGCGAAGCCGGTCGAGGCTTCGACCGCGCCGTACCAATGTTGGCCCCAGATGCCATCGGTCGCCCGCCGCCCCGCCGGCCAGGACAGCATGTGCGCATCAAACGGCACATCGAGCGCCGCCGTCAGGCGGCGCAGCATGCGATCCGGGTCGGCCAGCACGTCGGCCGCGTCCACGATCGGCGGTGAACTCCCGGTCGCCGCCACGACGGCGTCGTAGATCGCCGCTTCCCGCTCGAGGCCGATGTCGGCCGGCGTCACCTCGGAGCGCTTCTGCACATAGGAAGCAACCACCAGGATGGGATCGCGGATCAGGAAGGCGTGGCGCATCCCCGCGAACCACTCGCAGCCGATCTCCGGCAGCATGTGGTGGGTCATGTGCTTCTGGTAGAAGAGGCGCCGCCCCCCGGGCACCGGCCCGAGCACGGCCTCGACCACGCGCCGCCAGTCGGTCTGGTAGCGGGCGATGATTGCCTCGCGCTCCGGATGGTCGATCCCGGTCGCTTGCAGAAAGCAGGCATAGAAGGGCTCGTCCCAGACTGCGGTATCGGGTCGGTTCTCCCAGGCGCGCATCATCGCGGTCGAGATGTTGCGCGGACCCGACCACATGGCGATGCGGATCACCTCTGCCATGGCCTCCCCTCCGCTGTTGCTCACCTCGGCCGGGGCAGCCTAGCATCCGCGCGTGCCGCCGACACCCGCCGAGGAAGCCCCATGAAGATCACCCGAATCGAAGCGATTCCCTACCGCCTGCCGGTCCGCCGCAACTTCACATGGGCCGGCTCACAACAGGCGCTGGGCAGCTTCGTCATGGTGCGGATCGAGACCGATGCCGCCCTGATCGGTTACGGCGAAGCGATTGCGCTTCCCGACTGGGGCGGCGACTGGGGCCGCAAGGGCGGCGAGACCCCCGGCACCGTAATCGAGCTGGTGCGCACGCTGTTGGGGCCGGCCCTGATCGGCCACGACCCGACGGAGATCGAGCGCGCGCACGCCACCATGGACGGGCTCCTGCGCGGCAACACATACGCCAAGGCGGCGATCGACATGGCACTCCACGACCTCTGGGGCAAGGCGGTTGGACTGCCGGTGCACAAGCTGCTCGGTGGCACCGTGCGCGACGGCGTGCGCATCGCCCACATGGTCGGCCTGATGCCCGAGCGCGAGGCGATCGAGGAGGCGACTGCCGCGGTCAAGGACGGCGTCACCGCCCTCCAGATCAAGGGCGGCGTCGAGCCCGAGCGCGACATCCGCCTGGTCAAGGCGCTGCGCCAGGCCCTCGGGCCGGACGTGTTCCTGCGCCTCGACGCCAACCAGGGCTACCGCCGCGCCAAGCGGGCGCTCGGCGTCCTCGCCAAGATCGGCCCCGGCGTGATCGACATGCTGGAGCAGCCGGTGATGGGCCACGACGAGATGGCGGCGGTGACCGCGGCGGCTTCGGTGCCGGTGATCGCCGACGAGAGCTGCTGGGATCCGCGCGACGCCCTGGAGCTGGTCCAGGCGCGGGCGGCGGATGCGATCTCGATCTATCTCGCCAAGGCCGGCGGCATCGCCAAGGCGCGCCGGGTGGCGGCGATCGCCGAGGCGGGGGGGCTCACCTGCGACGTGAACGGCTCGATCGAATCGGGCATCGGCAACGCCGCCAACGTGCAGTTCGCCCTGGCGACGCCGGTCGCGGTGACGCCCTCGGTGATTCCCATCACGGCCCCGGCCGGCACCCACCCCAACGCCGTCGGCGGCCACTATTTCGAGGACGACATCGTGACCGAGCCCTTCGCCGTCGCCGGCGGCATGATCCTTCCCCTCACCCGGCCCGGCCTCGGCGTCGAGGTGGACGAGAAGAAGCTCGCCAAGTACCGCCTCGATTGAGCACGTCGCCGGTGCCTACTGCGGTGCAATCCGCCGTCAGCGGGTGCCTTCGGTGACGAGACCGCCGACGGTGTCGCAAAGCTGGGCGTGTTCGTGGCTCAGGGCGGAGATCTCCTTGGTCAGGAGATCGAGCCGCTTCACGCTGTCGCGCAGGATATCGCTGAGTTCGCCGATCGACCGCTCGTTGTTGGCGAGGCCCGTCTCGATGCGCACCAGGCGGGCGTCCAGATCCTTGTTCACGGGCTCTCTCCTTGTCAGCCGATTATGTGGTGGCGTCCGACCGCAGTCACGGTCGACGCCTGGGGGCCTTTCTCCGACTCGCCCTCCGCCTCGACGAAGCGCACCTCGGCACCAACGGCGAGCGCGGTGAAGCCGTCGTTGGTCACGCTGTTGCGATGGAAGTAGACCTCGCGGCCGTCGGAAGTGGTGATGAAGCCGTAGTCGGGAAACAGGCGCGCGACTTGGCCGTGGGGCGGCACCGTGTGGGTCTTGACCTCGCCCCGACCCCGGCGCGCGTGGTCCTCCAGCATGCGCCCGGCGGCGGCGAAGGCGTCACGCAGCGCCACCTTGATGTCGGCGTGCTCGGGGTTGTGGCGTCCCTTGTGCGAGACCACGATCTCGCGCCCCGGCACAGCCATCTCGATGCGCACCGCATAGAGCTTGCCCTTGAGCTGGTGCTGGTGCGGCGCCTCGATCACCACGCGCGTACTGACAATGCGGTCGAAGAACAGCTTTAGCTTGGCGAACCGGTCGCGCACGTCGGCCTCGATCGCGGGCGAATGGCCCATCTGGTGGAAGGCGATGTGGAGTTTGGTCTGCATTCGTGTGCCTCTCGGTTGCGTCATCCCTTGACGCTGATGAGTGGAGCGAGCCGGGCGACCCGGCGGGCGAGCCCCGCGCGTTCGGCGGCCAGCACCACCGCGCTCACGTCCTTGTAGGCGCCGGGCGCCTCCTCGGCGATGCCGCGCCAGGACGGGCTGCGGACCAGGGTACCGAGGCGGGCGAGCGCCTCTGCCACCGCGCGCCCCTGGAATTGGCGGGTGGCGGCGTGGCGGCTGAGCGCGCGGCCGGCGCCATGGCAGGCGGAACCGAAGGCCTTCGCCTCCCCGTCCGCGGTACCGACCAGCACGTAGGACGCCGTGCCCATGCTGCCGCCGATCAGCACCGGCTGGCCGGTCGCGCGCAAGCGCTCGGGCAGGTCGGGATGGCCGGGACCAAGCGCCCGCGTCGCACCCTTGCGGTGGACGTGGAGCGCTCGCGACACGCCGTCCACCACATGGGTCTCGGCGCGGAGGGTGTTGTGGGATACGTCGTAGAGCAGGTCGAGGCGCGCCTCGGGGAGATGGTGGCGGAACACCTTGCGGGTCAGGTGGGTGAGAATCTGGCGGTTGGCCAGGGCGCAGTTGATCGCCGCCCGCATGGCACCGAGATAGCGCCGGCCGAGATCGGAGTCGATCGGCGCGCAGGCGAGCTCGCGGTCGGGCAGATGGATGCCATGACCCGGCGCCGCGACCGCCATGTCGCGCAGGAACTCGGCGCCGATCTGGTGGCCGAGGCCGCGCGAGCCGCAGTGGATGGTGACCACCACCTCGCCCTGGCGCAAGCCGAAGGCGGTGGCGGTGGCAGAGTCGAACACCTCGGTGATCGCCTGCACCTCGAGGTAATGGTTGCCTGATCCGAGCGTGCCCATCTCGTCCCGCTGCCGCCGCTTGGCCCGATCGGAGACCTGGTCGGGCCGGGCGTCGGCGACGCAGCCGCCGTCCTCGATCCGCGTCAGGTCGTCGGCATCGCCGTACCCTTCCCCGACCGCCCAGCGCGCCCCGCCGGCCAGCATGGCGTCCGTGGTCGGGGCGTCCAAGCGCAGCCGGCCGGTGGAACCGACGCCGGCCGGGATCGTGCGCGCGAGATCGTCCGCCAGCTTGTGCTGAACCGCCATGACATCGGCCAGCCTGAGGCCGCTCAGCATGGTGCGCACGCCGCAGGAGATGTCGAACCCGACTCCACCGGCGGAGACCACGCCGCCCGCTCCTGCGTCGAATGCCGCCACCCCGCCGATGGGAAAGCCGTAGCCCCAGTGCGCGTCGGGCATGGCATAGGCGGCGCGCACGATCCCGGGCAGGGTGGCGACGTTGGTCAACTGCTGGAACACCTTGTCATCCATGGCGCCGATCAGGGCCGCGTCGGCGAAGATCACGGCCGGCACGCGCATGGCACCGGTCGGCGCCACCCGCCACGCGCAAGGACCGATCTGTTCGAACCGACCGAGGTCCACCGCCCGTCCACTCCCGCCTAGACGTCGACCACGCAGGCCGCGCGCCACAACCCGTCGGGACCGAGCGCGACGCTGAGCGCCGTCAAGGTCGCGCCCTTCACCTCGGCGGCCGGCTGGTGCCGCACCGGATCGACCGCCTCGCCCCACGCCTCGGCCGTAAGCCGGCTGCCGTCGATGTGCACCCGAAACCGGCCGAAGATCAGGTTCCGGACTCCCATTTCGTAGACGATGGTATTCAGCCACTCCACCAACAGGTACTCGAGGTCGGGTGCCGCGCACTGCATCATCACCCGGACTTGGCCGCGGACCGTGGCGGGGTCGGCAATCACGGCGACCAGGGCGAGGGCGGCCTGCTCGAACGCCGCCGCCACCGTCCGCCCCACACCACGGACTCCCATATCGGCATCGTGCGCGAAATGCTGCCACTGCTCCGTGCTCACACCCATCGCGTCCTCATTTGGAATCATTCGCACCGATGCGCGCCGGCGATGTTGACATGGATCATGAGAGCAGGCCGCGGTTGGTCTATTCTGTTCATGGGTGCCCACACGGGCCTCTGACCGCGAGGTGACGATGCTCACGATCTCGCCCGAGAAGGCGTTCTTCATCCTGATGAAGGCGCGCGAGTTCGACGCCAAGGTCGAACCCGACGATCCGGAGTCTGGCTCCAACCCGAGCGACGACAAAGGGGTCGCCATCCTGGAGGACTTTGCCGACGACCCGACCTACCAGGAACTGACCGATGCGCTGAAATCGCTCAACGAGGACGAGTTGACCGATCTTTTGGCACTCGCTTGGCTGGGGCGCGGCGACGTGGAAACCTGGGACCAGGCGGTCGCCCAAGCGCGCGGCGCGCAGGACGCCAATGCCGCGCGCTATCTGGTCGGCACGCCACTGCTCAGCGACTATCTGGAGAACGGACTCAGCGAGCTCGGCTATTCCCTCGAGGACTACGAGCTCGGGCGGCTGTGAGCCCCGGCGCGGCCACTGGCGAAAAAAAGGCCGGGCGTACCTGCCCGGCCAATTTGTCAACAGAGAGGCGAACGGATAGGAGTTCGCGGTAGGTATCCCTCTCTAAAGCAAGCGCCGGGCCAGAATCGGAAATTCCGCAGAATTCTTGAGTTTTCTCAATATGTTAAGGTTAATGTGCACAGTCCGTTGTAAGCCCTATCGACAGTCAGGGCCGGTACACCGGGCAGCGGAGAGAGGTGCCGAGTGATGGACCCGGCGCTGGTCACCCGCTTCGGTGACGCGCGCATCCCGCGCTACACCAGCTATCCGACCGCGCCCCATTTCCGCGCGCCTTTCACCGACCGGGACCTGCGCGCTCCTCGGCGTGGTGGAGGAACGGGCGCCGCTCTCGCTCTACCTTCACATCCCCTTCTGCGCCAGCCTCTGCTGGTTCTGCGGCTGCCACATGCGGGTGGTCAGGAGCGACGCCGCCATCGATGCCTACGTCGGGGCACTGGTCGCCGAGATCGGCCTGGTGGCGGCGGCGCTGCCGCACCGCGCGCGCATCAGCCATCTGCACTTCGGCGGCGGCACGCCGACCCATGTCGGCCCCGACCGCTTCCGCCGGATCATGGCAAGCATCGGCCGCGCGTTCGATTTCGCACCCGAGGCCGAACGTGCCGTCGAGGTGGACCCCCGCACCCTGGATACGCCCATGATCGAGGCGCTGGCGGCGCACGGCGTCAATCGCGCCAGCCTCGGCGTGCAATCGCTCGACCTCCGCGTGCAGCGGGCGGTCAACCGGGTCCAGACCATGGCGGCGACCGAGGCCGCCATCACATCCTTGCGCGCTGCCGGAGACGACCGACCGCCTCGCCCGGTATCAGGCCACCGCGGGCCGGCTGGAGCGAGCCGGCTACCTGCCCATCGGCCTCGACCACTTCGCGCTGACCACCGACCCCCTGGCGCGGGCGTCGTCGGCCGGGCGGTTCCGGCGCAACTTCCAGGGCTACACTTCCGATTCGGCGACGACGCTGATCGGCCTCGGTGCCTCGGCGATCGGCAGCTTCGACCACGCCTATGTGCAGAACACGACCGACATCAACCAATGGCGCAGCCGTGTCCTTTCGGGACAGTTCGCGGTCCAGCGCGGCATCCGCCTCGACGCCGAGGACCGCGCCCGGCGCGCGCTGATCGAGCGGATCATGTGCGATCTGACCGTGGACGTGGCCGCCGTGGCCGCGCCCTTCGGCTTCACGGCGGCCGACTTCACTACCGCGCTCCTGGCGATCGAACGCGACGGGCTGGCACGGGTGGATGGTACCCGGGTCACGCTTGCGCCTGCCTTCCGCCCCTTCCTGCGCACCGTCGCGGCCGCCTTCGACACCTATCTGTCGCCAGAGGGCGGCCGGCACGCCCGCGCCGTCTAAGTCGAGGGGCGCACGCCGGGACTCATCCGTTGCCCCTCGGTTCGCTATAGTCCGCCCCGATCACAGGGGGTGGACCATGGGACAGCGGCTCGCGGACGCCGTGGCAGTCGTGACCGGAGCCGGTTCCGGCATCGGCCGCGCGATCGCGCTCGCCTTCCTGCGCGAGGGCGCGCTCGTGCTCGGCATCGACCGCAACGCGGTCGGCCTGGGCGAGACCGGCGCGTGCGCCAGCTCCGACCGCTATTCCAGCCTGGTCGGCGACGTGGCCGACCCGAGATTGCCCGATACCCTGCAACGCGCGCTGGCCGCACGCGGTGGGCGCCTCGACATCCTGGTGAACAACGCCGGGATCGGCGGCAACGCCGACGCGGAGGAGACCACCGACGCCGACCTGCAGCGCTTTCTCGACGTCAACGTCCTCGGCCTCTTCCGCCTGTCGCGGTTCGCGGTCGGGATCATGCGCGGGCAGAAATCCGGCGTGATCCTGAACACCGCCTCGGTCTTCGCCCTGATGGGCGCGACGCGCTCCCCCGCCTATTCGGCGAGCAAGGGGGCGGTGACGGCCCTCACCCGCCAGATGGCGACCGACTACGGCCCGTTCGGCATCCGGGTGAACGCGCTGGCCCCGGGGCTGATCGACACGCCGCTCACGGCGGAGCGCATCCGCACCGAGGCCTGGCGGCGGCGCATCTGCATCGAGCAGACGCCGCTCGGCCGCGCCGGCACGCCCGGAGACGTGGCCGGCGCCGCGCTCTTCCTCTGTTCCAATGAGGCCGCCTTCATCACCGGCCAGGTGCTGGTGATCGACGGCGGCTGGGACATGTGCGGCTTTCCGCGCGAGCCCGGAACTTGACCGGGCGACCTCCTGCCAAAGACTCCCGACATGGGCTAGGCTCGCGCGCCCAACCGCCACCGAGCCCGCCTGATGACCGACCTCCTGACCCTCGCCACCCTCGACGATCTGCTCCGCTTCATCGCGACCCACGGTGACGGCGTCTACCTGATCGCGTTCACGTTCGCCTTCGCCCGCACCGGGTTCCTGCCGCCCCTCCTCGCCGGGTACGCGGCGCACAAGGGCGCCCTCGACCCGGCGGCGACCTTCCTGGTCTTCGCCGGCGGCAGTTGGCTCGGCGACGAGCTGCGGTTCTTCATCGGCCGGCGCTGGGGAGCGGCCATCGTCGCCCGGGTCAGGTTCCTGCAGCGCCCGGTCGAGATCGTCACCCGCGTGCTCGGTGCCTATCCGACCGGATTCATTCTCACCTACCGCTTCGCGCGCGGCCTGCGCACGGCGGCCGCCCTCGGCCTCGGCATGACAAGGATCGCCTGGAGCCGGTTCTCGCCGTTCAACGCCGTGGGCGCCGCCCTGTGGGCCGCGGTCTTCACCGGCGCTGGCTTCTCCCTCGGCCACCTGTCGGAGAAGCTCCTGGGCGAGGCGGCCAATACCGCGACCTTGGCCCTGCTTGCGGTCTTCCTGCTCGCCGGCTGGCTGATCAGCCGGCGCATCCCGGCGGTGCGCTGAACGGCGGCGTCAGGAACGCGGTCGCGCGGCCTCCGTCACGCCGCTGAGATAATCAGCATAGGCCGCCTCGTATCCGGCTGCCGCTTCACCGGCACTTCGATCGCCTTGCACCGGAGCCCGTGCGACCGCTCCGCTGCCAAGTGCCATCATCTTCCTCTTGCGGCGGCTGCCGCGAGCGCCGGAGATCAGCTATCGACCCAAGAGCACTTATGATGGCTACAGGATTGAACAGGGACACACCAACCTTGCGCAGGAGCTGGGATTGATCGACGAGATACCGCAGGCGGCAGTTGAGGCTTTGGAGTTTTACGTGTACCGGCTGGTGGACCCGCGCAACGGCAAGACCTTTTACGTTGGCAAAGGGTCCGGTCAACGCGCATTGCAGCACTTACGGGCGGCACTCAGAGACGCAGTGCCTTCCGACCCCTTAGACGACTGTATTCAAAAAATTCTAGCGTCCGGAAACGAGGTCACGGTGATTATTCACCGGCACGGGATGGACGAGCCGACAGCGCTGGCGGTTGAGGCGGCTCTCATCGACGCATATCCGGGCCTGACCAATCTCGTTGACGGCCACCGGGTCGAATTCGGCGCCGCCCCGCTTCCAGAGATAATTGAACGCTACGCTGCGCGCCCAGCGGAGATTCGAGTCCCTGCGATCCTAATCAGGATCGAACGGGAGTGGCACCCAAGTCTAAAAGCCGAACAGCTCTATGAGCGGACACGCCGCTACTGGGCATGCACCCCGGAGCGGCGGACACCGCCACCCACGCACGCCATGTCTGTCGCGCGTGGACTTATTCGCGAAGTCTATCGGATCACCGGATGGGAGAAATACCGTGACTGGCCGGCGGATCGTGATCCGTCCCGGCTCAGTACCGGCAGAGACAAGTGGAAACCCGGCCAGCTCAGGAGAGGTTTCGTTGGCGAGGTCGATGCAGGATTGTCGCACCTCCGGGGCTGCTCAGTCCGTTATCTCATGAAGCCCGGAGCTCAAAATCCGATCACCTACGTGAACTGCTGACAGACGCCACCCTCGCCCCCAGTCAGAGAAACGCCAGGAAACGCAAGCTGCCGTCCCGGTGCTCAGACGTCCTGTCCTGAGCGAGTAATCCACCTGACAGGTGCCACCTTGTGGTTGACGGTTGGGCGCTTTGCGGACCGACGCTGTTCGACCCTGGGCCGAGCCACCCACAAATCCACAATGGCGGTGGCGAGGATCAGGTCGCCGTGCTTTCTGGTGCGCTCTGCATAGGTCGCCCGGCGACGAAGGGGGCCACGCACTACAGAAAGCGGCGCAAAATCTGCTCCAATCGGCCAGGGGGTACTTACATTTTCTCCCTCGCGCGCTTTTCCACCCCCGCCGAGTGGGGACCACCGGTGTTCGGGCGTCGAGGCGTGTAAGGGGTCGCCCATCACGGGCCGTTGCCGTGCGCGTATCTGCAAGCCCGCGAAATCCCCGCGCTTTCTACCTATCCGCTGCCCGAACCGCTCAAGGGGTCGGCCATCCCTGGCCAACCCCTTGATCTATTGGTCGGAGCGAGTGGATTTGAACCACCGACCCCCAGTCCCCCAGACTGGTGCGCTAACCAGGCTGCGCCACGCTCCGTGCGAGTGAGGAGGCCGACTATATCGCCGGGATCCAGGCCGCCGCAACCGGTCAGGCGCGCGCGCGGAGCGAGTCGCGGACTGCGGTCAGCTCGGCGGTGAGCGCCCGGAGCCGCCGCGCGCGGGGATCGGGTGGCGACGCGGCGGGCGGCGCGGCTTCACGGGCCGGCGGAGGTGGCGGCGGCGGTGCCTCCGGTGCTCCGCCCTCCGTCTCCCGCGCGCCCCGGCTGCCCTCGCGCAACAGCTTCTGCACGCCCTTGATGGTGTAGCCGTCGTCGTAGAGGAGGGCGCGGATGCGGCGCAGGAGCGCCACGTCCTCGGGGCGGTAGTAGCGCCGGCCGCCGCCCCGCTTCAAGGGGCGCAGCTGGGCGAAGCGCGTCTCCCAGAAGCGCAGGACGTGCTGCGGCACGGCCAGCTCGTCGGCGACCTCGCTGATGGTGCGGAAGGCCTTGGGCGATTTCACGACCGGCTGCCGGCCGTCGCCGTCGAGTGCGTCCACCATGTGCCCCTCAGCCGCCTGCCGCTGCCTTGGCCAGGCCGGCGTTGATGCGGTCCTTGAGCACGTGGGAGGCGCGGAACACCAGCACCCGCCGGGGCAGGATCGGCACCTCCTCCCCGGTCTTGGGGTTGCGGCCGATGCGCTGTCCCTTGCTGCGCACCGAGAAGCTGCCGAACGACGAGATCTTCACCGTGCCGTCGCGCGACAACGATCCGGCGATTTCCGCCAGCACCGCCTCGACCAGGTCGGCGGACTCGTTGCGCGATAACCCGACCTCCTGGTAGACCGCTTCTGCCAATTGCTGCCGTGTGACTGTCGCAGCGGCCATCGGTCGCCCCCCCCTGACCCGCCCGAAAGTCCGATACTGCCAGGAAAAGCTGGCTCATTTCAAGTAGATGACTGGCTCCAACGGGAACGATTCTACCAGCGCAGCAGGTTTGCACCCCAGGTGAAGCCCCCGCCCATGGCTTCCAGCAGCAGCAGGTGCCCGCGCTGGATGCGCCCGTCGGCCACCCCGGCCGCGAGCGCGAGCGGGATCGAGGCGGCCGAGGTGTTGGCATGGCGGTCGACGGTGACGATCACTTTTTCCGCCGGGATGCCGATCTTGCGCGCGGTCGAATCGAGGATCCGCCGGTTGGCCTGGTGCGGCACCAGCCAGTCCACCTCGTCGAGCACCAGGCCGTTGGCCGTCAGCGCCTCCTCGACCACCGCCGACAGGTTGGTGACGGCGTGCTTGAAGACGTCGCGCCCGGCCATGCGCAGGTGGCCGACAGCGGCGCCGCTCGAGGGGCCGCCATCGACGTACAGGAGATCATGGTACCGCCCGTCGGAATGCAGGTGCGAGGAGAGCACGCCGCGGTCGCGCTTGTCCCCCTGGCCCTCCCCCACGCCGAGGACCAGCGCGCCGGCGCCGTCGCCGAACAGCACGCAGGTGCTGCGGTCGGTCCAGTCGAGGATGCGCGAGAAGGTCTCCGCGCCGATCACCAGGGCGGTTGCCGCCTGGCCGCAGCGCAGCATGCTGTCGGCCACGGCGAGCGCGTAGACGAATCCGGAGCAGACCGCCTGCACGTCGAACGCCGCGCCGCGGCGCATGCCGAGCGCCGCCTGCACCTTGGTCGCCGTCGCCGGGAAGGTGTCGTCGGGGGTGGCGGTCGCCAGCACGATCAGATCGAGGTCGCTGGCGCCGATGCCGGCGGCGGCCAGCGCCGCCTCGGCCGCGCGGGTGGCAAGGTCCGAAGTTCGCTCGCCCACGGCGGCGATGCGCCGCTCGCGGATACCGGTGCGCTCGACGATCCACTGGTCGTCGGTGTCGACGATCCGGGCGATGTCGTCGTTGGTCATCCGCCGCTCCGGCAGATAGGCCCCGCAGCCGAGCGCGACCGACCGCCTCATGCGCCGGCCGCTGTCGCCGGCTTGGCCGGCGGCCCGGGAAAGGCGCGGCTGAGTTCCTCCATCACCTGGCGATTGTAGCCCTGGGCGGCGAGCCCGATGGCGAACTCGACCGCGGTCGAGAAGCCGAGCGCGTCGGTGCCGCCGTGGCTCTTGACCACGATTCCGTTCAAGCCGACCAGCATGCCGCCGTTGTAGAGACGCGGGTCGAACTTGCGCCGGAGCGCCCCGATCGCGCCGCGCACGAAGAGATAGCCGACGCGGTTGAGCCACGAACTCGCGAAGGCCTGGCGCAGGAACTGGCTGTACATCTTCACGGTGCCTTCCAGCACCTTGAGCGCCACGTTGCCGGTAAAGCCGTCGGTGACCACGACGTCGACCGCGCCGGCCATCATCTCGGTTCCCTCGACGAAGCCGCGGAAGTCGATCGGCAGCGTGCCATCGCGCAGCCGCGCGGCCGCGGCCTGGACGCGCTCGTTGCCCTTCAGCTCCTCCACCCCGACGTTGAGGATGCCGACGCTCGGCCGTTCGATCCCGAGCAGCAGGCGGGCAAACACCTCGCCCATCACGGCGAACTGCACCAGGTTCTCGGCCGAGCACTCGATGTTGGCGCCGAGATCGAGCATCACATAGGGCCCGCGCTGGGAGACCAGCTTGGAGCAGATCGCCGGACGGTCGATGCCGGCCATGGTGCGCAGCACCACCTTGGCCATGGCCATCAGGGCGCCGGTGTTGCCAGCCGAGACCACGCCCGCCGCGTCGCCCTTGTGCACCGCCTCGATGGCGAGCCGCATGCTGGAATCGCGCCGCTGACGCAGTGCGGTCGAAGGCTTGTCCTCGCCCAGGACGACCGAGGCCGCGTGCCGCACGGTGACGGCATCGGCCACCCGCGGGTATTTGGCGAGCAGACCGGTCAAGGTCGGCTCGTCGCCGAACAGCAGGAACCGGACGTCGGGATGGCGACCGCGCAGCAGGTCGATGCCGGCAATCACCATGTCCGGCGCCTGGTCACCACCCATGGCGTCGAGTGCGATCACCAGTGGCTGCCCGGCTGTCGACATCAGCGGATACCCCGCCTCTGCCTCGGCACGACGGATCTAGGCCCCGCTTTCGACGGCGACCACCTCGCGCCCGTCATAGTGGCCGCAAGACGAACAGACGTGATGCGGGCGCTTCAGCTCGCCACAATTGGGGCACTCCGCCCGCGGGTTGGGTTTGAGAGCATGGTGAGAGCGCCGCATGTCGCGGCGCGACTTGGAAACTTTCTTCTTCGGAACAGCCATAGTTGCGCATCCCTTCGGCCACTGCGCTTTAGGCGGAGGTTAGTATCGGAAATGGGCCCACCCGGCAAGCCCGCTCACCCGCCCCGCCGCCGTCCTGGCCAATCCTTCAGGCGTTCGAATGCCGGCGCCCTGGCAGTTTGTGTCGGCTCCTGCCGCCCCTCCTCCGGCGCGGGCAGATCGGGCCGGCGCGGATAGGGGTCGATCATGGCGCCCAGCAAGTCGGCGGCCAGATCGCCGAGGTCGACCCGCTCGTTCACCAGCGGCTCGGGCGGATCGCCCTCGCCCCAGTGCAGACTGAATTCGCCGTCCTCTGCTACGTCGCGGCGGAACTCGCAGGCGAACTCGTCCACCAGGACCGACGTCACCGGCTCCAGGGTCACCACGCAGGTCTGCTGCACGGTCGCCTCGACCCGAAGGTCGACCCGCAGCCCGTGACCGGTGCGCAGCACGCGCCCGCCCACGTCGAGCCGGTCAAGGGCACCCAGGGCGAACCGCCGTGCCAGCGCCGTGCATTCGCCCGCGGTTGCACGCAGGACCACTTCGAGCCCCTCGGCCGGCACGTCGGCGACGCGAAGGGAGCGGGAAAACTCGGGCTCGGGCAGCGCCTTGTCGGGCATGGTCACGCCTCCGCATCCGCCAGCGGCGCTGGAAACCGGCAATTGCCCGCGAGCAGCGCCGCCACCGGTTCCGCCGCCAACAGCGCCCGCGCCCTCCTGGCATAGCCCGCCACGGCGAACGCCTGGGGCCCCGGCGGTGAGGGGTCGCCGTAAAGATTGCGCTGCAACGCCGTGGCGAGCGCGGTGTCGTCCGCGGCGATCGCCGCCAGGTACGCGCCACGGCGGCCATTGAAGCCGGCGGCCATCGCCTTCACCTGCTTGCCGACCCCGAGATCGCCCACACCGGCCTCGCGCACCGAGCGGTCCATGTCGTCGAACATCAGGTCGAGCAAGGCCTGGCCGGTTGCCTGCGCGACCGGCCCGGCGCTCTGCAACCGGTCCAGCACCAGGAAGACATGCAGCGCCAGGCAGTCGAAGCGGCCGTTCCAGGTGTCGGGAACCGAAAGGGCGGCGAAAAACGCCGGCGCACGGGCCTGGGTCAGAATCTGCCCGTAGAGCCCTTCCGCCGCCGCCCGAGCCGGGTTGCGCCGCCACCAAGCCGCCCCCGCCACGCCGCCTCCGTTGACAGTACCTTGCGAACGCCCCCATGTTACAAGATGACCGACCACGGTGCGACTGGCGAAAACGACCCATGACCGATCGACCTACAACCCACGGTCTGCGGCCGCTCCTGGCGGGGATTGCGCTCGGGGTGACCATGCTCGCGTCCGGCTGTCAGCCGATGACCAATGTCGCGGGACAGTTGCCCGAGCCCGAGCGGGTGGCGCAGATCCAGTCGGGGGTCTCCACCAAGAACGACGTGCGTCAGATGCTCGGGTCGCCATCGAACGTCGGCACGTTCGACGATGCGGTCTGGTATTACATCTCGCGCAAGACCGAACAGCTCGCCTTCTACGAGCCCAAGGTCCTCGAGCAGACCGTGATCGCGGTCCAGTTCGACAAGCAAGGCCGGGTGAGCGACATCGGCCGGCTCGGCCTCGACGAGGCGCGCGCGCTGGAGCTAGAGGACCGCATCACGCCGACCCGCGGCAAGAAGCTCGGCTTCCTCGAGCAGTTCTTCGGCAACATCGGCCGTTTCACCGACAAGACCGGCGCCAAGGGCTACAAGTAGCCGGCCGGCTCAGGCCGCCAGGACCGCCAGCAGCAAAAGCGCGACGATGTTGATGATCTTGATCATCGGGTTGACTGCCGGCCCGGCGGTGTCCTTGTAAGGATCTCCCACCGTGTCACCGGTGACGGCAGCCTTGTGGGCGTCCGACCCCTTGCCGCCGTGGTGCCCTTCCTCGATCAGCTTCTTGGCATTGTCCCAGGCGCCGCCGCCAGAGGTCATGGAGACCGCGACGAACAGCCCCGTGACGATGGTGCCGAGCAGCATCGCGCCGAGGGTGGAGAAGGCGGCCGACTGCCCGGCGATGGCGGTGATCACGAAGTAGACCACGATGGGCGCCAGCACCGGCAGCAGCGAGGGGACGATCATCTCGCGGATCGCCGCCCGGGTCAGCAGGTCGACCGCCTTGCCGTACTCCGGCTTCGCCGTGCCCTCCATGATGCCCTTGATCTCGCGGAACTGGCGGCGCACCTCGACCACCACCGCCCCGGCCGCGCGCCCGACCGCCCGCATGCCGAGGGCACCGAACAGGTAGGGCAGCATGCCGCCGAGAAAGAGCCCGACCACGACAAAGGGACTCTGCAACTGGAACGAGACCTTCAGGTTCGGGAAGTAGTGGGTGAGGTCCTCGGTATAGGCGGCGAACAGCACCAGCGCGGCGAGGCCGGCCGAGCCGATGGCATAGCCCTTGGTCACCGCCTTGGTGGTGTTGCCGACGGCGTCCAGCGCATCGGTCGTCTTGCGCACCGCCTTGTCGAGCCCCGCCATCTCGGCGATGCCGCCGGCGTTGTCGGTGACCGGGCCATAGGCGTCGAGGGCGACCACCATGCCGGCCAGCGCCAGCATGGTGGTGGCGGCGATGGCGATGCCGAACAGGCCGGCGTTGAGGTAGGCGACCAGGATGCCGGCCGAGATGATGAGTGCCGGCAGCGCCGTCGCCTCCATGGAGACGGCGAGGCCCTGGATGATATTGGTGGCATGGCCGGTGGTGGAGGATTGGGCCACGCTCTTGACCGGGCGGTAGGCGGTGGAGGTGTAGTACTCCGTCACCCAGACCATGAGCCCGGTGACCACCAAGCCGACCAGGCCCGAATAGAACAGGTGCCGCCCGGTGAAGGTGAGGTCGCCGACCTTGAGCACGGTCGCGCTGCCGATCACCCACTCGATCAGCGGCCAGAGCGCGACCGCCGAGAGCACGCCGGTCGCCATCAGCCCCTTGTAGAGGGCGCCCATGATGTTCTGGCTGGCGCCGAGGCGCACGAAGTAGGTGCCGATCACCGACGTGATGATGCACGCGCCGCCGATCACCAGCGGCAGCACCATGAGGCGCGACTGCACGTCGCCGGTGAAGAAGATTGCCGCCAGCAGCATGGTCGCGACCACGGTGACGGCGTAGGTCTCGAACAGATCGGCCGCCATGCCGGCGCAGTCGCCGACGTTGTCGCCGACATTGTCCGCGATCACCGCCGGGTTGCGCGGGTCGTCCTCGGGGATGCCGGCCTCGATCTTGCCCACCAGGTCGGCGCCGACGTCAGCTCCCTTGGTGAAGATGCCGCCGCCGAGGCGCGCGAAGATGGAAATCAGGGAGGCGCCGAAGCCGAGCGCGACCAAGGCCTCAAGCACCTGGCGCTGCAGCAGGTCCATGCCCATCAGGACGCCATAATAGACCGCTACCCCGAGCAGGCCGAGGCCGACCACCAGCATGCCGGTGACCGCGCCGGCCTGGAAGGCGATCGCGAGCGCGGGCTGCAGCCCACCCCGCGCCGCCTCGGCGGTGCGCACGTTGGCGCGGACCGAGATGTACATGCCGATATAGCCGGCGGCGCCCGACAACACGGCGCCGATCACGAAGCCGATACCGACATAGCGGCCGAGCAGGAACGTCAGCAACAGGCAGATCGCCACGCCGACGACGCCGATGGTCAGGTACTGGCGGTTGAGATAGGCCCCCGCGCCTTCCTGGATCGCGCCGGCGATCTCCTGCATCCGCGCCGAGCCGGGGCTGGCCGCGAGCACCACGCGGCTGGTCACCAGACCGTAGACCAACGCGACCACACCGCACACGGTGGCAAACATCAGACCGGCGGACATGCTCACCCCGTCCTCCCTCGTCAGATTGAACCGATTCGGTGCGACCTCGTTGCGGACTGCGGGCGCAGCCGCCGCAGCGCGGGCGCCTGAGGCGCCGTACTGCAAAAGCGCGCGGAACATGCCAGAGAAGACGGGTCAAGGCAACCCGTGAGAGCGACCAAGAAGGCGGGTTCCCTAGCTCTGGCGCGGGTCGAACCAGTGCACGACCAGGACTTCGCTCACCAGGTCGCCCTTGAGGACCCGGTTCGCAATCATGCGGACCCGGCGCCGGAACGCCGCCAGATCCATCTGCGGCTGATCGCCGGTGGTGTTCAGGGCCTGATGCTGGAGATCGAGCAGGATGGCATCGCGCAGCCGGGTCTCGAAGGCGGTGGCGGCCTTCAGCTCCTCCTCGCCACGCAGCTCGAGGCTGATCTGGATCTGGCCGTACCGGCTGATGCGCCCCTCGCGCACGAGGGGCACCTTGAACGGCGCCATGGCCAGCAGCGGCGCCGGCTCGGAGAGCGCCACTGCCACCGGCTGCGCGACCGGCTTCTTCATGAAGAACAGGTAATACCCCGCCCCGCCGCCGCCGAGCAGCAGGAGGACGAGGCAAATCACGATCAGCTTCTTCATGGGGCGGGGGCTCTCCCGCCGGACAGCCTAGGCCGCCACCCTTAAGGATTGGCCAACGGCGTGCGCCGGCCGCCGCGCAAAGCGGCAATCAGCGGCGCCTGATCCGCGGTTGCCGGCTGGTAGTAGGCGCGGTAGCTGGCACCCGCCTTGCGCCACTCCGCCACCAGATCGGGCAGCGCCGCTGCGAAGGCGTCGAACCCGCAGCGCCCCATGTGCAGCAATTGATCAGCCAGCACCTCGCCGGTCGCCCGCAGCTCGCCCTGAAACCCGAGGCGCTGGCGCAAGACGCGCGCCTGGGTGAAGGCGCGGCCGTCGCCAAAGCGGGGGAATTCGAGCGCAATCAAGTCGATCCGGTGCAGATCAGGGGCCAGAACCTCGACCGCATCGGTGTTCCGGCAGCGCACCCCGAGCTTGCCGCCCCGGGCCAGGAGCGCCTCGCGTTCCGCCAGGAAGCGCGCCAGCGGCACGACCACGTCGCCCTGGGCCGGCACCGGCTCCGCGTCGGCCAGGGCGCGCCACCCGTCGGCAACCTCGACACCGCCCTTAAGCAGCGGCATCGAGGCGCTCGCGAAAGGGTGCCACGCCGACGCGGCGGACAGTATCCAGGAAGCGCTCGCCGGGGCGGCGGAACGCCAGGTAGCCAGCGATGATGGTTTCCACCGCAGCGACGATGCGGGCCGCCGGTATCGCCGGACCGACCAGCTCGCCGATGCTCGCCCCCTCGCCCGGCTCGCCTCCGAGCGTCACCTGGTAGAATTCGGCACCGGCCTTCTCGACCCCCAGGATGCCGATGTGCCCGACATGGTGGTGGGCGCAGGCGTTGATGCAGCCGGAGATCTTGATCCGGAGTTCGCCGATGTCCTGCTGCCGGGCGAGATCGGCGAAGCGGGTTGAGATTGCTTGCGCCACGGGAATCGAGCGCGCATTGGCGAGTGTGCAGTAGTCGAGCCCCGGGCAAGCGATGATGTCGCTCACCAGCCCGAGATTGGGGACCGCGAGGCCGAGCCCATCGAGGGCCCGCCAGAGGGCCGGCAGGTCCCCCTCGCGCACGTGAGGCAGGACCAGGTTCTGCTCGTGGGTCACGCGCACGTCGTCGTGCCCATAAGTTTCGGCGAGGTCGGCCAGCGCCTCCATCTGCGCGGCGCTGGCGTCCCCCGGCGGGGCGCCGATGGGCTTGAGCGGCAGGTTGACGATGCGGTGCCCGGGCACGCGGTGGGCGACGGTGTTCGCATCCAGCCAGCGGCGGAACGCCGGGTCGATCAGAGGCAAATCCTCGACTGCCCGCACGGGCGCCGGATCCGGAGTCAGCGCAGGGCCGGCGAACCGGCCGGCGATCTCGGCCACCAAGTCGGGATCGAGCCGCAGGTCGCCCCCCCGCAGCCCCTCCCATTCGGCTTCCACCTGCCGGCGCATCTCGTCGCTGCCGAGGTCATTCACCAGGATCTTGATGCGCGCCTTGTAGGGGTTGTCGCGCCGGCCATGGCGGTTGTAGACGCGCATGATCGCCTCGAGATAGGCGAGCAGCTCTGCTTTCGGCAGGAAGGGGCGGATCACCTTGCCGATCACCGGCGTGCGGCCGAGGCCGCCACCGACCAGCACTTCGAATCCGACTTCGCCGTCGGCGTTCCGCAAGAGGCGGAGCCCGATGTCGTGGAACCGCACTGCTGCGCGGTCGCGGGCCGCCCCGGTGACTGCGATCTTGAACTTGCGCGGCAGGAAACTGAACTCGGGGTGCACGGTCGACCATTGACGGATGATCTCGCACCAGATGCGCGGGTCCTCGATCTCGTCCCTAGCGGCACCCGCCCACTGATCGGCGGTGACATTGCGGATGCAGTCGCCGCTGGTCTGGATCGCATGCAGGTCGGCCGCGGCCAGGTCGGCCATGATGTCGGGAGCGTCGGCCAGGCGGATCCAATTGAACTGGATGTTCTGACGGGTGGTGAAGTGGCCGTAGCCACGGTCGTAGCGCCGCGCGATGGCGGCCAGCGCCCGGAGCTGGCGCCCGTTCAGCGTGCCATAGGGAACCGCCACCCGCAGCATGTAGGCGTGGAGCTGCAGATAGAGCCCATTCTGCAGGCGGAGGGGGCGGAACTGCTCTTCGCTGAGCACACCCGTGAGCCGCCGCGCCACCTGGTCGCGGAACAGCGCGACGCGGTCGGCGAGGAAGGCGCGGTCGTGTTGGTCGTACTGGTACATGGCATCACCTCATTCGGGGTAACGCGTGGCATCGGCGGCGATGGCGGCGACTGTCGGGCCGTGCGCGCGAATCCGCTCACGCAGCGCCAGCGGGCGCACCTCGCCGGCAGCGAGCGCCACCAGATAGGGATCGACCACCTCCTGCCGGGCGACGCTCGCCGCCGCTATGGCCAAAAGCCGTTCGGCGCTGGCCGCCTCGGTTGCCACCGCCGCGCGGCCGATGTCCGCGACCCAGCCGCCGGCGGCGGCGAGGAAGACCGCCTGGCCATCGGCCAGCCGATTGGCGGTGACCACGTTGATGCTGCCGGTCCGGGTCTTGGCCATCAGGAGGCCTGCGCCAGATCGGCGACGGCGGCGTGGCCGGCGGCGAGGCGCACCACCTCGCCGACGAACAGGAGCGCGGGCTCCCCGCTCCGGTGCAAGGCCGCCAGCGCCGGCAGGGTCGCGAGCGAGCCGTAGGAGACGCGCTGGTCCGGCAGGGTGCCACGGGCGACGATGGCGACCGGCGTGGCGCGGTCCAGGCCGGCCGCGAGCAGCCGGCCCTGCAACTCGGCCGCGGTCGCGAGGCCCATGTAGATCGCGAGCGTCTGCCCGCGCCCGGCGAGCGCGCGCCAATCCGGCGCGTCGCTCCCCGCCGCCATCTGCCCGGTCACGAAAGTAACATTGGAGGCGATGCCGCGCTGGGTGAGCGGCATGCCGATGGCCGCGGCGCAGCCGAGGGCGGCGGTGATGCCCGGGACCACGGTGACCGCAATCCCGGCTTCCCGCAGGGCCGCGACCTCCTCGCCGGCGCGACCGAACACATTGGGATCACCGCCCTTGAGGCGAACCACCTGCCGCCCGGTGCGGGCGTGGCCGACCATCAGGGCGTGGCAGTTCTCCGGCGTCATTACCTGCCAGCCGCGGCGCCGGCCGACCGGAACCAGCAGCGCATCGCGCCGCGCCAGCGCGAGGATCTCAGCGCCGACCAGTTCGTCGTGCAGCACCACATCCGCGGTCTGCAAGGCATGCAGGGCCTTCAGGGTCAGGAGATCGGGATCCCCCGGCCCGGCGCCGACGATCTGCACCGCGCCGGTGGCCGGCGCACCCGTGGCCGACCCTTCCAGCGCGGCGGCGAAGGCTAGCTCCGCCGCGGCGTCCTCGCCGGCCGCGACCAGGCTTGCGACCGGGCCAGCGAGCGCCCGTTCCCAGAAGCGGCGGCGCGCCAGAGTGTCGCGGATCCGTTCACCCACGCGCTGGCGCCAGCGGCGTGCCAGGTCGGCAAGGGCGCCGAGGCGCGCCGGCAGCACCTGCTCGATCCGCTCGCGGAGTGCGCGCGCCAGCACCGGCGCGGCACCGCCGGTCGAGATGCCGATCACCACGTCCCCCCGCGCGACGATCGCGGGCACCAGAAAATCGGAGAGCTCGGGGGCATCGACCACGTTGACCGGCACCCCGCGCGCACGGAGAGTCGCCGCATGGGCAGCGTCAACGGCGCCGGCGCCGGTGGCGATGAAGGCGAGCACCGGCGGGGGTAGCGCCTGGTCCTCATCCGGCCCGGCGACGTGGCGAACCACGGCACCGGCGGCGGTGGCGAGCCGAGCCTTGGCAGCGGCCGCCGGGGTGGCGCCGACCACCAGCACGGGCCGGCCTGAGACGGCGAAGAACCCGGGAAAATGGCGCATGTCTGGTCTCCTGCCGCCGCCCCCTTGGTGGAGTGGGACGGCCTGGCTAGGAGATAACTATTCTCTTTCCTGGCGAGCAATGCCTGGTAGAGAATAAAAATATTCTTCCATAATACACTCGCGTAGGGCAGATTTTATTCTCCGCTGGCAAGGCCGCCCGACATGGACGTCATCGACCGCAAGATCCTCGACCTGGTGCAAATCGACGCCTCGCTCTCGATCGCGGCCATCGCCGCGAGAGTGGGCCTCTCCGCCACGCCCTGCTGGAAGCGCCTGCAACGCCTCGCGCGCGCCGGCGTCATCCGCCGCCGCGTGGTGCTGTTGGCGCCGGAGTTGCTCGGCCTCGGCCTGGTGGTGTTCGTCTCGATCGAGGCGCCGGACCACTCCCCCGCCTGGCTCGACCGGTTCGCCGAGCGGGTGGCGACCATGCGCGAGGTACTGGAGGTGCACCGCATGGCCGGAGATGTGGACTACCTGCTCAAGGTGATCGTCCCCGACATGGCCGCCTACGACGCCTTCTACAAGCGGCTGATCGCGGCGGTGTCGCTCAAGAACGTCAGTTCCCGCTTCGTCATGGAACGGATCAAGGAAACCACCGCGCTGCCGCTTCAGGCCGATTCTGTTACAAAATATCAAAAATAGCGGTGTACACAGCCGTTGCAATCGACCGCTATTGGCGCCTCAATGGCGCCATAAGAACATCAGGAGGAAACACCCATGGCAGCGACCATCTCGATCCATTCTTCCGTCGATACGGGGCTGAAACCCGCAGCGGCCGGATTCAAGGGCGCCACCCTCGCGTGCAAGTGCAAGCAGAACCCCGTCGAGGTCAGCATCAAGGGCCAGTGCGCGCACAATCACGTCTGCGGCTGCACCAAATGCTGGAAGCCCGCGGGCGCGCTGTTCTCGCAGGTGGCGGTGGTCGCGAAGGACAACCTCAAGGTCACGGCGAACGGCGACAAGCTGCAGATCGTCGACCCGGCGGCGACCATCCAGCGCTATGCCTGCAAGGGCTGCGGCGTGCACATGTACGGCCGGATCGAGAACAAGAAGCACCCGTTCCACGGTCTCGACTTCATTCATACCGAGCTTTCGCGCGAGCCCGGCTTCGCCCCGCCGGAGTTCGCGGCGTTCGTCTCCTCGATCATCGAGTCGGGCTGCGATCCGGCGCAGATGGGCGGGGTTCGGTCGCGGCTCAAGGAACTGAAGCTCGAGCCCTATGACGCGCTCTCGCCACCACTGATGGATGCCATCGCGACCCATGTCGCCAAGGCGTCGGGCAAGCTCAAGAGCTGACGATGGGGCCGCCCCGGATCCATCGTCGGTCCGGGGCGGCACTGGCCCTTCAGTACGAGATGCAGGCGGCGTTGACCACGCCCACCGCGAGCGAGGTGACGGCGAGCGTGGTGCCGGCCGCAATATCGCCCCGCTCGATGCGGGCCGAGACTTCGCGCAGCGCCAGGTTCACCGCCAGGAAGACCGCAATCTGAACCGCGAGCGCGATCGCGCCCCAGACCGCCATGTCGAGCAGCGACACGCTGTGCACGATCGCGCTCGCCAGCGGCAGCGCGAAGCCGAGCACGGCGCCGCCCAGGCTGATGGCCGCGGCCACGTTGCCGGCGCGAATCAGCGCCGCCTCGTGGTGCGTGGTCACCGCCATGTAGAGAACCAGAAACAGGACCAGCGCCAGCAGGGCCGCGCCGAAATAGAGCAAAAAATTGCCGACGGTCACGAGCGACATGACGATGGCCATGGCGGCCTCCTCAATCGAAGAAGTGGGGCACGAAGCGGCTGCTGTCGCGGGTGATGGCGGTGGAGTCCTCGCGGATGCCGATGCCGGCCGGCTCACTCGCCACGACCCAGGACCCGATCACGGGATAGTTGCCGCCCAAGTCCGGCAGCGGCGCGTATCCCTGGTAGACGAAGCCCTCGGCGCCGTAGGCGCCGCCGGTCTCGGCCACGACCCGTTCCCCCTCCAGCACCTGGATGTTGGCGCCCTCGCGGCTGTAGATCGGCTTGCGCACCACGCGCCCCTCGATCACCCCCGGCTCCAGGGCGGCGGGCAGCAGGTTGGGGTGGCCCGGCGCCATCTCCCAGAGGAACGCGAGGGCCGCCTTGTTGGACAGCACCATCTTCCAGGCCGGTTCGATCACCTTGGCGACGCCGGTCAGGAGATGCTGCCCGAACGCCTCGCCGACCAGCCACTCCCACGGATAGAGCTTGAACAGCACGCCGATGCGGCGGTGGTCGAGGTCGAGAAACTCGCGCCCGTCCCAGCCGATGTCCTCGATGGCGATGCGCACGGTCTGGAACCCGGCCTGGACCGCGGTATCGCGCAGGTACTCAACCGTGCCCTGGTCTTCGGCATGGTCCTTCACGGCCGCGAAATAGATGGTCCGCCGCCCGATCCCCAGGTTCTTCCACGCTTCGATCAGGCGCTCGTGCAGGGAGTTGAACTGGTCGTGCTCGGGCCGGACCGCCTGCAGCCAGTCCCACTGCACCACCGCCGCCTCGAACAGGGCCGTCGGCGTGTCGGCGTTGTATTCCAGCAACCGGGGCTGCCCGGCCCCGTCATAAGCCAGGTCGAAGCGGCCATAGAGGTTCCGCTCCTTCGCCTTCCAGCTACCCTCGATCGCCGCCCAGGCAGCGGGCGCGATGCCGAGGCGCCGATAGGAGGCCTCGCCGGCCTTGACCACGCGATCAACCAGTTCGAGCGCCATCTGCTCGAGCTCGGCAGTCGCCGCCTCGAGCGCGTCGATTTCGGCCGCGCTGAACTGGTAGCACGCGGTCTCGTCCCAGTAGGGTGCGCCGTCGATGGTGTGGAAGGCAAAGCCCAGGTCGCGTTCGACGTGGGCGCGCCACTCCGCGCGCGGCTCGACCGTCAGCCGCTGCACGTTTCCTAGCTGCCGGCCGTGCTGCGGAAAGCCGTGGCGGTGGTGCCGAAGCCGCCGCGCGCCACCTGGGTGACCTGGGCCGCGGGACGGAAGCCAGAGGCGCCCTGGACGCCGCTGCCGGCGAAATTGCCGACGTTGAACGCCTTGCCTCCGCGTGGCATCACGGCCGAATTGTCGGGGCCGCGGTAGACTGGCTGGTTGAAGCGGTTCCCACCCAGGGCATTGCCGATCATGTAGCCCATCAGCAATGGCATGAACATGCTGCTGCCGCCATCGGCGGCCGCGCGGGTCTCGCAACTGCCGGCGCCGAACTCGGCCTCGCATTCCTGCTTACGGGTGAAGCGCGGCGCCTCGGCGGCGTAGACCTTGTCGGCCTCGACCTTGGCCTCGCCGCATGCGGCGTCGCCATGGATCGCCGTGCACTCCTTCAGGTCGGCGAAGAAGCGGGCATCGGTCGGCACGCCATCGTCGCCGCAGGCGGCCAGCACCATGCTCGCGCTGCCCAGGAGGACAAGGCGAACCGAACTGGACTTCTTCATGCTGGGTACCTCCGCTAGGGGACACGCACTATGCCAAGAAGAGATGGGGCGCGATAGGGGCGCCCGCCAGGGCCCCGGCCACTTTCGCTGCCACACGCGCGGACTCTGGGCTAACATCCTTGCAAATAGCCAAACGGGAGGAAGACATGGCGGACCCAATTCTGTTTGCCGGCACCGTGGAGTGGTCGGGCGAGAACCCGGGCATCTCGCTGAAGGAGAAGCCGGACGGCCCCTTCACGACGCAGGCGAGTTTCTTTCGCGTGGTACTCTCGCCCCACGGCCGCGGCCACGCGCTGGTGCTGCTGCAATCGCCGCAGAACGCGAGCCCGCCGGCGGACCGGCCCAACATCTGCTTCCACGACAACGAAAAGCTCGCGCGCTACCTGGTCGGCGAGTTCATCGCCAATTTCGGCGCCTACAAGGGCCTACCCAGCCTCGGCAGCATGGTCTACCGCAAGCTCGACTCGGTCGCCTCCGAGGGCGACCCGGCCAACACCTACAGCGAGATCGTGAAGGCGGGCGATACCACCGTGCGCATGACCTGGAGCGGCCTCGGCAAGCCGTTCTGCTTCGCGCTGCCGCCGGACAAGTCGGCGACCGGGCGCCACTACATGCCGAGCCTCTTCATCGGCTGCAAGGAGGCGGCAATCACGGTCAACGGCAAGGTGCTGCCGGGCAAGCCGGCACCGCGCGAGGTCGCCGGCAACAAGATCTCGACCGCCATGCTGGCGTTCTCGGAGACCTGGATTCGCACTTAGGCGGAGGCCGTGACTGCGGGCGACCTCGCCGAGCGGCTTGCCGCGCTGGAGGCGCGCGAAGCGATCGCGGCGTTGAAGGCCAGGTACGCCGAACTTTGCGACAGCGGCTATTCTCCAGATGCGCTCGCCCTGCTGTTCGCCGAGGACGGCATCTGGGAGGGCGGCCTGCACCGGGTCCGCCTGGTCGGGCGTGCGGCCATAGGCGACTATTTCTCGGGCATGGCCGGGAAGATCCAATTCGCCCGGCATCTGATGGTCAACGCGATCATCGACGTCAGCGGCGATCGCGCCACCGGGCGCTGGGATATGCTGTTGCCGATGGCCGTGACCGAGGGCGACACCGTCCGCCCGCGCTGGCAGCTCAGCACCTATCACGAATCCTATCGCCGCGTTGCCGGTTGCTGGCTGTTCGCCCATCTTGCAGCGGCCCCGAGCTACCTCGATCCCGATTGCGACCTCTGGAAAGACTACGGTGCCTGAACCGGACCGGGAGTGCGTTTTGGCTCCGGAGGCGCTCGATCCGGATGTTTACTTGCGCGGGTTGCATCGATCCAAGGAGAACGATTCATGAGACTGGCAACAAAAGTCGCGATCATCACCGGCGCCGCCTCCGGCATGGGCGCGGCGACGGCCAAGCTGTTCGCCCGCGAGGGCGCGACGGTGGTCATCGCCGACGTGCTGGAGCCGGAGGGGCGCGAGATCGCCGCGGAGATCGGCAAGGCGGGCGGGCGCGCCAGCTTCAAGAAGCTGGACGTGACCGACGAGGCGGCCTGGAAGGCGGTGGTCGCGGCGGTCGTGGCCGAGCACGGGCGCCTCGACATCCTGGTCAACAACGCCGGGCTCGCCGGCTCCACCACCCGCGACTATGTCGACACCGACGCCTGGGACGCGCTGATGGCGATCAACGCCAAGGGGGTCTTCCTCGGCATCAAGTACGCGGTGCCGCCCATGCGCGCGGCGGGCGGCGGCAGCATCGTCAACCTGTCGTCGCTCTCGGGCAACGTCGGCCAGAGCTACACCCACATGGGCTACAACGCCTCCAAGGGCGCAGTCCGCACCCTCACCAAGCAGGCCGCCGTGCACTACGCCAAGGAGAACATCCGGGTGAACAGCATCCATCCGGGCGTGATGCCGCCCATGCGCACCGCCAAGCTCACCGCCGATCCGGTGCAGCGCCAGCGCATGATCGACCGCGTGCCCATGGGCCGGGCCGGGCGGGTGGAAGAGGTCGCCTATCCGATCCTGTTCCTGGCCTCCGACGAGGCCTCCTACATTACCGGCGCCGAGCTTTGGGTGGACGGCGGCTACCTCGCCGCCTGAAGCGCGAAGGCGCGCGGGCCGCGGCTCAGGCGAGGCGGTTCACGGCGATCCGGCCGTCCTGCACCACCAGCTTGATGCGCTCGATCTTCTGCAGATGGGCGATGGAGTCGAGCGGGTTGCCGTCGACCGCGATCAGGTCGGCGATCTTGCCGGCCTCGACGGTTCCGAGGTCGGGCAGCATGCCGATGGCGTCCGCCGCATTCCGGGTCGCGGTCTGGATCGCCTGCATCGGGGTCAGGCCGAGGGAGACGTAGATTTCCAGCTCGCGCGCGTTGGAGCCGAACAGCGGGTGGAAGCAGGTGTCGGTGCCCATGGCGATCTTCACCCCGGCGGCACGGTAGCGCTCGAACGTCGCGAAGCAGTTGTCGGCGATCTCCTTCGCCTGGGTCAGGACGTATTCGGGGGCGCCGCGCGCGCGCCGCTCCGCGATCACCGATTCCTCGCGCAGGGCCAAGGTCGGCACGTTGTAGCGCCCGGATGCCGCCAGCCGCTGGACCGCCTCGTCGTCGGCGTAGGTGCAGTGCTCGATCGTATCCACGCCCGCCTGGAGCGCCATCTTCACCGAAATCGGCGTGTGGCAGTGCGCGGCCAGAGGCTTCTGGTACGCGTGCGCCTCGTCGGCCATGGCATCCAGTTCCTCCTGGGTGATGTTGCGGTCCCAGAGGTCGTCGTGCCGGTCGAACGAGCACTGCCCGCCCGAGACGCACGCTTTCAGGAAGTCCGCCCCGTCGCGCAGGTTGAGCCGCGAGAGGCGACGAATCTCCCAGGGGCCATCCGCCTGGCGCTCGAGATCGCGGCGGAAGACGCGGGGCTGCATGCGGTCGTGGTGGCTGCCCGTGGTCAGTATGAAGGCGCCGGCGATCAGCCGGGGACCGGGCAGCTTGCCGGCGGCAATGGCATCGCGGAGCGCGCCTATCTCCTGGACGAAGTTGCGCCCCAAGGGCGTGACCCAATCCATGTCGCGGAGCGTGGTGAACCCCGCCTCCAGCAGCACCCGGGCGTTCTTGGCGGCATCCAGCAGCATCTCGGCCGGGGTGCGGATCACCATGGCAAGATCGAGGTTCTGGTAGTCGGCGCTGTTGGGGCTCGCCAGGTGAAGGTGCAGATCCATCATGCCCGGCATGAGGGTGCAGCCGCGGCAATCGACCACCCGCGCTCCCGTCGGTGGCTTGACGCTCGCCCCGTGTTGCACGGCGGCGATCCGGCTGCCCTCGATCGTGATCACGGGGTCGGATACCGGCGCGCCCCCGTTGCCGTCGATCAGGAGGCCGCCCTTCAGGAACCACGGTCGATTGGTTGTGCTTGCCATTGTCTCTCGCCTATCCCTTGCAGCGTGCGGCGACCGCGGCGATCAGAGCCAGTGCATCCACGGTGCCGTCGGCTTCTGCCCTTCTCGAAATCACCCGCGACCTGCGCCATCTGGTTGGTGACGTGCGCGAAGCATATCACCGCCCGGCCGGTCGCGGCGGCGAATGCATAGAGGGCCGCCGCCTCCATCTCGACCGCGAGCAGTCCCTCGGCACGGCGTGCGGCGATCGCGGCAGCGGTTTCGCGAAACGGCGCGTCCGTCGTCCAGGTGGGTCCCGACCGGACCGGCACCCGCAGGCCGTCGAAGGCGCCTTGCAAGTTGCGCAGTAGGTCGGCGGGCGCGTGGCTGAACCGCGCCGGCGGCTGGTAGTGGCAGCTCGTGCCCTCGTCCCTGAGGGCGCGGTCGATCAGGATGAAATAGGGGGGAGGGCCGATCGGCAGCAGTTGTCCCGCCGAGGTGACGCTGATGAGTATCGCGCAGCCGCAGGCAAAGAGCTCCTCAGCCACCAGCACCGCGAAGGGCGCGCCCACGGCGCAGCCGATGATGCCGACATCGAGCCCGCCTTCGGTCAGCCGAAAGAGGTCGGTGTGATAGCAGGCCCATTCGCCATCGCGCGTCGCCCGGCCGGAATCGCGCAAGCGGCGGACGAGGTCGCCGTCCGGATCGAGGACGCAGACGGCCGGCACGCGCCGCTCCTCCAGGCCCTTCTGGCGGCGCGCCTCGCGCAAGAGGCCAGCGGCCGTGAACACCGAGGGCGCCCGGTAGTACTTGTCTTCGACCAGGGGCGTGGCCGGCGGAGTGCGGTCCATTATGACGCTCGCAGTCGTCGAAGGGTGCAACGTGGGGGATCCCTCGGGTGGAGGTGTCGCACGGTGCGGGCGCCATTGCCAAGCGGGCATGGCCCGGTCCGCGATCGAGGCAATCACGAGGACTTGTAAAGCCGTCGACCCTCGCCGACGCTAGCCTCGGTCATCCGGGGCCGTTATCCGGCAAACCGGCTTGGACCAAGGCTCGGGAGGGACAGAATCGCAACCGCGGCCATCGGCATCATCTGCAAGACCCCGCAGCCGGGAAAGAGCAAGACCCGGCTCCTGCCGCTGCTTGGCGCCGAGGGCGCGGCGGAGTTGGCCGGCGCATTCCTGCGCGATATCGCGAGCGCCATCGATGCCGTGCCCGAGGCGGTGGGCCGGAGCGGTTACGCGGTCTATGCGCCGCAAGGGTCCGAGGCGGTGCTGCGGCCGCTGCTGCCGGCCCACTTCGGTTTCCTCTGCCGTCATGATGCGACCTTGAGCGGCGTACTGCCGAGCGCGACCGAGCATTTCCTGGCCCACGGCCACGACTGCGTGGTGCTGGTGAACGCCGACAGCCTGACGCTGCCGACGGTGCTAATCACGGCGGCGGTGGCCGCGCTGCGCGCGGCGGGCGATTCTGTGGTGCTCGGGCCGGCGACGGATGGCGGCTACTACCTGATCGGGCTGAAACGCCCGCACACACACCTGTTCGAGGGCATCCCGTGGAGCACCGCCGGCGTGCTGTCGGCCACGGTTGCGCGGGCGGCCGAGATCGGCCTGCCCGTGAAGGAACTACCCCTCTGGTACGACATCGACGACGCCACGACCTATGCCTGGCTGGGCGATGAACTCAGCGGTCGAGCGCTCCCGTTCGCGGCTTCGGGGCTGAGGGGAGGGCCCGCCCTCGCCACCCGCGCCTTTCTGGACCGCGCCCGCCCGACGACTGCAGCTGACACCGTGACCGGGCGCACGGCCAAGGCATGACGGCCGCGACCACCGCCACCGCGCGGCGTGCCGACCGGCACCTGGTATTGCTGGGCGTCCTCCTGGTCGCGCTGACCGCCTTTGGTCCGACCTTGCACCTTCGCTTCGGCGACGGCGCCCATGGCGCCCTGATGCTCCTCTCCGGCCTCGGCGCGGCCTGGGCCTATTGGCGCTCGGACCGCTTCAGTGCGAGGTTTGGCCTTCTGGTCGTGCTGCCGGGTGCGGCGGCGATGCGGTTGGCGCTGCTGTTTGGCGAGCCCTACCTCTCGGACGACGTCTGGCGCTACATCTGGGACGGGCGCGTCCAGGCCGCGGGCATCAATCCCTACCGCTACCTGCCGGTGGCGCCGGAACTCGCTTTCCTGCGGGATGCGGAGGTCTTTCCCAACATCAACCGGGCCAGGGACGCGCCGACCATCTACCCGCCGGGTGCCCAGGTTTTCTTCTACCTGGTGACGCGCCTCGGCGAGAGCCTCACGGTGATGAAGCTCGCACTGGTCGGGTTCGAAGCGGTCGGCATCCTGTGCCTGGTCGCAATTCTGCGCATCCTGGGCCGGCCACCGGCTGCTGTGGTCGCCTATGGGTGGCATCCGTTGCCGATCTGGGAGATCGCCGGCAGCGGGCATGTCGACGCGGTCATGGTGGGCCTGCTGATGCTCGGGCTATGGGCGTACCTGCGCGGCCGGACGCTCAGCGCGGGGCTGGCGGTGACCATCGGCGCGCTGTGCAAGCCAGTGGCGCTGCTGGCACTGCCGGCGTTCTGGCGGCCGTGGAATTGGCGGCTGGTCCTGGTGTTCGCCGCGACCGTCGCGCTCTTTTACCTACCCTATCTTTCGGTTGGCTGGCGCGTGCTCGGGTTCCTGCCGGAATACCTGCGCCAGGAAGGAATCCTCGACGGTTCCGGACTCTGGTTGGTGGCGGCCTTGCAGCGGGTCGCCGGACCGATCGCGAACGGGGCCCAGATCTACCTCGCCGGGTCGGCGCTGCTCCTGTTCGGGCTGGCGATCAGGATCGGATTTCGCAGGGACCGGTCTCCGCAAACGACCCTTGCGTCGCTCCATTGGCTGCTGCTCACATACTTGGTGTTATTGTCACCGATCTATCCTTGGTACTTCGTCGTGCTCACTCCGCTCCTCGCTTTGACGCGGTTGACGGCGCCGTGGGTGCTCGCGACGGGATCGTTCGTGCTCTATGACGTGATCCCGGATGACGCGACCGCGGTGCCGTTGGCGGCGTGTCAGGCCATGCTTTATGGGGGCACGCTGGCCGCGATGGCATTCGATGCCTGGTCGGGTCGAACGCGTGGCACCGATGCAAAGCGCGATTCGAGAGAGGCTCGAACATGACCACGTCACCGGCGCAACCCGGGCCACGGGTCGATCCCCGCCGCTGCCACGAAGCGGCGGAAGACGGCCTCGGCCCCATCGCGCGTCATCGGCCGGTCTGCCTCTATCTCGAGACCACCAACCGCTGCAACCTGCTCTGCACCAGCTGCCCGCGAACCTACGAGACCCTGGAGCCTCCGGCCGATCTGAGCTGGGAGCTGTTCACGCGCATCGTCGATCAGATACCGGACATCGCCCGCGTCGTGCTGCACGGCGTCGGCGAGCCGATGCTGGTGAAGGACCTGCCGCGGATGATCCGCTATCTCAAGGATCGTGGCGCCTATGTGCTGTTCAATACCAACGGCACGCTGCTGACCGCACGCAAGGGCCGTGCACTGGCCGATGCCGGCCTGGATGAGCTGCGTGTCTCCCTCGACGCCGCGGACGCCGCGACGTTTCTCCTGGTGCGCGGCAAGGATTACTTCCATCGCATCGTCCGCAACGTGCGCGCCTTCACCGCGGCGCAGGCGCGTGAAGGGCACGACCGGCCGCGGGTGTCGCTCTGGCTCACCGGCCTCAAGGAGACGGTGGCGCAGCTCCCCGCCTTCGTCCGGGTCGCGGACGACATCGGCGTGAAAGAGGTCTATCTCCAGCGCATGGTCTTCTTCGACCAGGAGGCGATCGGCCTGGCCCGACCGGACCAGGCCCTCTTCGAGCGGCTGACGCGGGAAGAGGCCGGCCATCTGGCCGCCGCGGAAGCGCTGGCGGCGTCCCTCGGCATCACCTTCAACGCCTCCGGCGCGACCGATCCCGAGACCAGCTTGCAGAAGGCGGGCGAGGCGAGCCCCTGGTCGCTCTGCCGGCGCCCGTGGACCGTCATGTACTTCACGGCCAACGGCCGGGCGCTGCCCTGCTGCATCGCGCCCTTCTCGCAGCGCGGCTACCAGAACTACACCCTGGGCGACGCCACCCAGGAGACGCTGCGCGAGATCTGGAACGGCGCGCCCTACCAGGCCTTCCGCGCGGCGCTCCATTCCGACGCGCCGCCGAGTTCCTGCGCCAATTGCGGCCTGCGGTGGAGCCTCTAGCGGACCGGTGGCCGGCGCGGCGCGCGGGCGGCGCCAACGATCGCGTGGCGGCGATCGTCCCCTGCCTGGAAGAGGAGACGGCGATCGGACCGGTGGTCGCGGCCCTGCTGGGCCACGGCATCAATGAGGTGATCGTCGTCGATGGCGGCTCGCGCGACCGGACGGCGGAGCGCGCCGCCGCGGCCGGGGCGCGGGTGATCGTCGAGCCGCGCCGCGGCTATGGCCGCGCCCTGTTGACCGGACTCGCCGCGGTCGAGCGGGCCGCCGACATCATCCTGTTCATGGACGGCGACGGCAGCGATCGGCCGGAGATGATCCCCGCGGTGCTGGCGCCGATCCGCTCCGGTGCCGCCGGCCTGGTCCTCGGCTCGCGTCTCCAGGGCGAGCGGGAACCGGGCAGCCTGCTGTGGTCGCGGGTGATCGCGGGCTGGCTCGCCGGCCGCCTCCTGCGGCTGGTCTATGGCGTCCGCTGCACCGACATGTCGCCGTTCCGCGCCATCCGGCTCGCGGCCCTGACCAGACTCGGCATGGGCGAGGAGTCGTTCGGCTGGAACCTGGAAATGCAAATGCGCGCAGCCGGAGCCGGCCTGCGCATGGTCGAGGTGCCGGTGGGTCAGCGCCGGCGGGCGGGCGGAGTCTCGAAGGTCTCAGGCAACCTGGCCATATCGGCCAAGGTTGCCTGGGTCCTCGCCAAGACCTTCCTCCGGCTCGCCCGGACGCTCCGGCGCGAGGCTCAGCCGACGCGGCGGTAGATCCTCGCGATCAGCCCGTCACCCTTGAACGGACCCCATGGCCGGCGGGCGAGCCAAGCATCCGCTCCCAGGCTGCGGCCGGCATTGTTGATCACGAAGAAACCCAGGACGAAGATCAGGAAGATATAGAGCCATGGCCACTCGGCGGGATGCTTGTAGAGGCCGAGCCACAGGTGCACCACGAACAGCATGCCAACGACCGAAAGTGGCCTGACCATGAACCCGAGCAGCAACGCGGTCGCCATCGAAAGCTCGGTCAGGTAGACGATCGGGTCGATGATGTGCAGCAGCGGCAAATAGACCGCCTCCACCAGCGCACCATGGATCGGGAAGGCGGCGTTCTGCACCATCTCGGTGGTCCAGCCCTTGAAGCCGCCCGGGACCGGCAGCGGCAGCTTCCAGATCGAACCCTGGAACCACATGCAGCCGATCATCGCCCGCATGAACCACGTCGCCAGGTGCGCCGGCGTGCGCTGGTTCGGATCGTCGCGCCAATTCATGTACGCGATGGCGATGCTGCCGACGGCGAGCACCAGGAACAGGATCACCAGGAGCGGTCCGACACCGCTGCCCATGTGATCCTCGGTCTGGCCCATGAGGAACAGCCAGCTGTCGTAGAACGGATTGGTTTTCATGGTTGCCACCTCGATTGACACGATTTACGCAACGAGCACCGGCGAACCGCTGCCATCACAATTCTGTTGCGGACGGTCCAGCGGAAACATCGCGCATCATTGTTTAGCCGCTCCGCCCGCATCCGGGTAATGCCGAGACGTCATCGAGCCATGACCACAATATGGCACCTGCGTCGCGCCTGCTGCGGGGCCAAGTACGACCGAGAGGAACAATATGGACGACGCCCGTCGGCGCTTGTTTCGCCACTTCGAATCCCTGGGGATCGACGCACCCACAGTGCCGTATCCGGCCCACAAGACGGTCGCTGAAGGCAAGGCCCAGCGGGGCGCCATGAAGGGTCAGTTCACCAAGAACCTGCTGCTCAAGGACAAGAAGGGGCGCCTCTATCTGGTGGTTGTCCACGAGGACCGAACCGTGGACCTGCGGACGCTCCACACGCGCTTGGGTGCGAATGGCCGGCTGGGATTCGCATCCGCGGATCAAATGCGCGCGGCCCTCGGTATCGAGCCCGGCGCGCTCACGCCGCTCGCGCTCCTGAACGACGGCGCAGGCGCGGTCACGGTCGTGATCGACGCGGTACTCATGGGGTCCGAGCAAATCAACTTCCACCCGCTGATCAACACCGAAAGCACCGGAATCGCGCCGCGCGACTTGCTCGCGTTCATCGCGTCTTGTGGCCGCGAGCCCGCGATCGTCAACTTCGGCGGCGGTGGCGAAGAGTCGGTACGCCAGGACCGCTCACCGAGCAAGGGCTAGGCAGTCCGACCCCGGGCACCAGCCATAGTTACCGGCCGGGTGGCAGGGCCGGTGGCTTTGCCGTAAGGTGCGCGGAAATCGAGGCTCGAAGACCGCGAGAGCACTCCGCCTATGACCGATTCCCTGGCCATCGCCGTCGCCCAAACCAACCCGACGGTCGGGGCGATCGGCCACAACATCGCCCGCATTCGCGCCGCCCGCGCCGAGGCAGCGGCGCTGGACGCCGAGCTGGTGGTGATGACTGAGCTGGTCGTCTCCGGCTACCCGCCCGAGGACCTGGTGCTGAAGCCTGCCTTCCTGCACGCCGCCGAGGCGGCGGTCGGGCGCCTGGCCGAGGAGACCGCGGACGGCGGCCCGGCGTTGCTCATTTCCAGTCCCTGGCGGATCGACGGGCGCACCCATAGCGCCGCGATCCTGCTCGATGCCGGCCAGGTGGCCGGCGTGCGCGCCAAGCACGACCTGCCCAACTACGGCGTGTTCGACGAGAAGCGCGTGTTCGCCGCCGGGCCGATGCCGGGGCCGATCAATTTCCGCGGCGTGCGGCTCGGCGTGATGACTTGCGAGGACATGTGGACCCCCGCGGTCGCCGAGTGCCTGGCCGAGACCGGCGCCGAGCTGCTGATCGTCCTCAACGGGTCGCCGTTCGAGTCCGAGAAGATCGACCAGCGCCTCAACCTGGCGGTGGCGCGGGTGCGCGAGACCGGGCTGCCGCTGATCTACGCCAACCAGGTGGGTGGCCAGGACGAGCTGGTGTTCGACGGCGCCTCCTTCGCCCTCGATCCCGACTGCCGCCTGCGCCTTCAACTGCCGGCCTTCCGGGAGTTCGTCGCCCTCGGCCGCTGGCAGCGCGGCCGGGACGAGCGCTGGCGCTGCACCGCGGGCGTAATCGAGCGCCTGCCGGAAGGGCTCGAGTCGGTCTACGCCGCCATGGTGCTGGGCCTGCGCGACTATGTCGGGAAAAGCCGGTTTCCCGGGGTCGTCATCGGCCTCTCGGGCGGCATCGATTCGGCACTGACCGCCGCCTGCGCGGTGGATGCCCTCGGCGCCGACCAGGTGCGCTGCGTGATGATGCCGTCGCGCTTCACCTCGCAGGACTCTCTCGATGACGCCGCGGACTGCGCCAAGCTCTTGGGCATCCGCCTCGACCAGGTCGCCATCGAGCCGGCGGTCGCCGCCTTCGACCAGATGCTTGCCGGCGTCTTCCAGGGACTCGCCCGCGACGTGACCGAGGAGAACATCCAGGCCCGCATCCGCGGCCTGCTCCTGATGGCAGTCTCCAACAAGACCGGGTTCATGGTGGTGACGACCGGCAACAAGTCCGAGATGTCGGCCGGCTACGCCACCCTCTACGGCGACATGTGCGGCGGCTATTCGGTGCTGAAGGACGTCTACAAGACCATGGTGTTCGCGCTCTCACATTGGCGCAACCAGCATCGCTCCGACGGGCTGCTGGGGCCGGCGGGCCGGGTGATCCCGGAGCGCGTCATCACCAAGGCGCCCTCGGCCGAGCTGCGTCCCGACCAGAAGGACGAGGACAGCCTGCCGAAATACGCCAACCTCGACGCCATCCTCGACTGCCTGGTGGAGCACGAGCTGCCGGTCGAGGAGATCCTCGCCAAGGGCTTCGCGCGCGAGGACGTGGCGCGGGTGCAGAAGCTGCTCTACGTCGCCGAATACAAGCGCCGCCAGGCCCCGCCCGGGGTCAAGATCACGTCACGCGCGTTCGGCCGCGACCGGCGCTATCCGATCACGAACGGGTTTCGCGAGACCCTATGACGGTGCGCGTCCGCTTCGCGCCGAGCCCGACCGGATACCTCCACGTCGGCAACGCGCGGACCGCGCTGATCAACTGGCTGTTCGCGGCGCGCGCGCAGGGCCGCTTCATCCTGCGCATCGACGATACCGATGCCGAGCGCAGCCGCCCCGAATATGCCGCCGCGATCGACGTGGACCTGCACTGGCTCGGCCTGGCTTGGGCCGAGCGCGTGGTCCAGTCGAGCCGGTTGGGTGCCTACGCGGCGGCGCGGCAGGCGCTCGGCGCGACCGGCCGGCTCTATGCCTGTTACGAGACGGCGGAGGAACTGGAGACGGCGCGGCGCCTAGCGCTTTCTCGCGGCCGGCCGCCGGTCTACGACCGCGCCGGGCTCGATCTCGATGCGCCGGCGCGCAGCCGGCTGGAAGCCGAGGGTCGCTCGCCCCACTTCCGTTTCCGTCTCGATGACCGGGCGATCGCCTGGCAGGACGGGGTGCGCGGCCCCAGCCACGTGCCGGGCGGCAGCGTCAGCGATCCCGTGCTCTTCCGCGCCGATGGCCGACCGACCTACACCCTGGCGTCGGTGGTGGACGACATCGACCTCGCCATCAGCGACGTGATCCGCGGCGAGGATCATGCCGCCAACACGGCGGTGCAGATCCAGATTTTCCAGGCGCTCGGTGCGGCCCCGCCCCGCTTCGCCCACCACGCGCTGCTGGTGGACGCGAGCGGCGCCGGCTTCTCCAAGCGCCTGGGCAGCCTGTCGCTCCGCGCCTTGCGGGAGGAGGGAGTGGAGGCCATGGCGCTGGCGAGCCTGCTCGCGCGCCTCGGCACGGCGGATGCCGTGACGCCCGAGGGCGACCTCGCCGCCCTCACCGCCAGTTTCGATCTTGCACGCCTCGGCCGGGCGCCGGCCCGGTTCGATGCGGCCGATCTCTGGCGGCTGAACGCCGAGCTGCTGCGCCGCATGCCCTTCGCCGCGGTCGCGGAGCGGCTGGCGGCGATCGGCCTGGAAGCGGCCGATGCGCGGTTCTGGGAGGCGGTCCGGGGCAACCTCACCCGGCTTGCCGAGGCCCGCGACTGGTGGCAGGTCGTGCGCAGCGACATAACCCCCGTCCGCGAGGACCCGGACGTGCTCGCCGCCGCCGCCAGACTGCTGCCGGCGGAACCTTGGGACGAGACCACCTGGGCCGCGTGGACCGGTGCCCTCGCCCAGGCCACCGGGCGCAAGGGCAAGGCGCTCTACCATCCGCTCCGCCTCGCCCTCACGGCGCGCGACTCCGGGCCGGAACTGAAGCGCCTCTTGCCGCTGCTCGGGCGCGTGCGTACCCTCGCTCGCCTTCAAGGCCCGGGCGCCTGAGGCGGAGGAAGCGTTGGGTCTGGTTCTCTACAACACGGCGGCGCGCGCGAAGCAGCCCTTCCTGCCGATCGACCCCGAGCATGTGCGCCTTTATGTGTGCGGACCGACGGTCTACGCCTTCGCCCACATCGGCAACGCGCGCCCCGTGGTGGTGTTCGACGTGCTCTGCCGGCTGCTGCGGCACCGATTCCAGCGCGTGACCTACGTCCGCAACATCACCGACGTGGACGACAAGATTAACGCCGCCGCCAAGGCCCGCGGCATCGCCATCGGCGCGCTCACCGCCGAGACCGCCAAGGTCTTTCACGCCGACATGGCGGCGCTGCTCAACCTGCCGCCCGACGTGGAGCCGAGGGCGACGGCGCATATCGCGCAGATGATCGCGATGATCGAGGTGCTGATCATCAAGGGATTCGCGTACGTCGCCGACGGGCATGTGCTGTTCCATGTGCCGGCGATGCCGGCTTACGGCGCGCTCTCGCGCCGCAGCCGCGACGACCTGGTCGCCGGCGCCCGGGTCGAGGTCGCGCCCTACAAGCGGGACGCGGCCGACTTCGTGCTCTGGAAGCCCTCGGGGCCAGATCTGCCGGGCTGGGACAGCCCCTGGGGGCGGGGACGTCCGGGCTGGCACATCGAGTGCTCGGCCATGAGCGAGCAATATCTCGGCTACCCCTTCGACCTCCACGGCGGCGGCCAGGACCTGATCTTCCCGCACCACGAGAACGAGATCGCCCAGAGCGCCTCGGCCCACGACGGGCAGAACCTCGCGCGCTACTGGCTGCACAACGGCTTCGTCACCATCGACGCCGCCAAGATGGCGAAGTCGGAGGGCAACTTCATCACCGTGCACGACCTTCTCGAGCGGCACGCGGGCGAGGAGATCCGGCTCGCGATCCTCACCGCCCACTACCGCCAGCCCCTCGACTGGACCGACCGCCTGGTGCGCGACGCGGAGGCGACCCTCGACCGGCTGTACGGCACGCTTGCCCGCCTCTCCGACGCGCCGGCCGCCGATGCCCCGCCCGCGCCCGAGGTGGTGGCGGCGCTGGAGGACGATCTCAACACGCCCCAGGCCCTGGCCGCCCTCCACGCTCTCGCCTCCGACGCCAACAAGGCGAGCGACGGCGCCGCGCGCGGCCGGCTACGGGCGACGCTGGTGGCCTCGGGCGCGCTCCTCGGACTGCTGCAGCAGGACGCGGAGACGTGGCTCAAGGCGGGTACGGCCGGTGACTTCGACGATGCCGCGATCGATCGCCTGATCGGCGAGCGGCTTGCCGCCCGCAAACGCCGCGACTTTGCCGCTGCCGACCGCATCCGCGCCGACCTCGCCGCCGCCGGCATCCTGCTCGAGGATGGGCCCGGCGGCACCACCTGGAAGCGGCAGCGGTGAGCGCGCACCGCCAGCCCGTCTGACCCGCCCCATGGCCGGCACTGACCATACCAAGGCGGCCGCCCCTGGCGGGCCGGCGATCATCCTGGTCGAGCCGCAGCTCGGCGACAACATCGGCGCCGCCGCCCGGGCCATGTTCAACTTCGGCCTCATCGACCTGCGCCTGGTGCGCCCGCGCGACGGCTGGCCGAACGTCAGGGCGGTGGTTTCGGCGTCGGGGGCGGATACGGTCGTGGACGGGGTGCGGGTGTTCGCGACTGTCGCCGCCGCCGTTGCCGATCTGCGCTTCCTCCTCGCCACCACCGCGCGGCCGCGCCACCTGGCGAAGCCGGTGGTCACCCCGGCCGAAGCGGCCCGCGCCCTGCGGGAGGCGGCCGCCGGTGGGCGAGCGGCGGGAATCCTGTTCGGCGCCGAGCGGCGCGGGCTGGTGAACGAGGATCTCGGCCTCGCCGACGCGATCCTGACCGTGCCGATCAACCCGGCCTTCGCCTCCCTCAACATCGCCCAGGCGGTGCTGCTGGTGGCCTACGAGTGGTATCAGGCGCAGGCGACCGCCCCGGCCTCGGCGACGCTGCCGCTCGACCAAACCCCGGCCAGCAAGGCCGATCTGGAGGGCCTGTTCCAGCACTTGGAACAGGCGCTGGAGGTGGCCGGCTTCTTCCGCCCGCCCGAGAGGCGCCCGAGCATGGTCCTCAATCTACGCGCCATGCTGCTGCGCGCGGGCCTGCGCGAGCAGGAAGTGCGGACCTTGCGCGGGGTGATCGCCGCCCTGGCCCCGGGTGCGCTGCACCGGCGCACGCCCCCGGGATCGGTTTGACAGGGGCAGGAGCCTGCGTATAGTACCGCCTCTCCGCCGCCGCCCCTTCCGCCGATCTGGGGCCGGCGGTGGACATCCTTTGTTCGGACATCCTGCATGACCAAGCGCGCCGCGTCGAAGTACAAGATCGCCCGCCGTCTCGGCGAGAACCTCTGGGGCCGGCCCAAGAGCCCGTCCAACCGGCGCGAATACGGCCCCGGCCAGCATGGGCAGCGGCGCCGCAAGAAGCCGACCGACTTCGGCACCCAGTTGATGGCCAAGCAGAAGCTCAAGGGCTACTACGGCAACATCACCGAGCGGCAGTTCCGCAACATCTATGCCGAGGCGGTCCGCCGCCGCGGCGACACCGGCGAGAACCTGATCGGCCTGCTGGAGCGGCGGCTCGACTGCGTGGTCTATCGCATGAAGTTCGTGCCGACCGTGTTCGCCGCCCGCCAGATGGTCAGCCACGGCCATATCTCGGTGAACGGCCGCCGCGTCACGATCCCCTCCTACGTGGTGCGCGAGGGCGACCGCATAACGCTCAAGGACAAGATGCGCGAGCACGGCACGGTGCTCGAATCCATGGGCTTGTCCGAGCGCGAAATCCCCGACTACATCCAGGTCGACCACAAGAAGATGGAAGGCACCTTCGTCCGCACGCCGCAATTGGCCGACGTGCCGTACCCGGTGCGGATGGAGCCGAACCTGGTGGTCGAGTTCTACTCGCGCTGAGCTGCGGCATGCCCCGCGCCCTGGTGCGGGTCTCCAATCTGCCGCGCGCGATCCGGTTTTTCCTGGCGCTCGCCTCGGGCCTGTCCCTGGCGGCGGAGGTGCGGGCGGAACTCTTCGACACCGCGTTTGCCAGCCGCCCGGCGGAGGTGACCCGCGCCCTCTGTCAGATGCGGGTGTTCCAGGACCGGACCGGACCGGGGATCTCGATCTGATCCCGGAAATCTTCGCGGTCGCCACGCCGCAGTCCCAGATGGAGCCCAGCAGCCTGTTCGGCAAGCCCATGGCCGGCCTCGCCGCGCGCTGCCTGGGCGAGGATGCGGCCGCCTGCGCCAGCTTCCGCAGAAACCTGCTGCGGGCGGCGGCGGCGGACTCTTTCCACCTCGATTGGCAGCGGTGGTTCGCGAGCGGCCGCGACGACCATTACAACGCCACCCTCACCGGCAACAACTTCATGGTCCAGGTGGCGACGGCCTACGCCGTGCTCCGGGACCGGCTCGATCTCGCCCCCGGGGAACGCGACCAGATCGAAGGCTGGCTGGGGCGGCGCGCCGAGGAATACTTCAACCGCTGGCCGTTCGATGGCACCACCCGGGAAGGCAGCAACCACTATGCCGCCAGCGCATCGCTGCAGATGGCCGTCGGCGTGATCCGGGGAGACGCCACGCGATACCAGCGGGGGATCGAGCAGTTCCACCGCACCATGGGCACGCTACGCGCCGATGGCAGCCTGCCCAATGAAACGCGGCGCACCCAGCACGCCCTCATGTATACCAGCAAGACCCTGAGCCACCTGGTCTACCTGGCGGAAGTCGCGGCCCACCGGGGCAGCGACCTGTACGCCGAAGGCGCGCCGCGCACGCTGCACGCGGCGGTCACGTTCTTCCTGGATGCCATGAACGACCACCGGCTGATCGAGCCCTATGCCTGGGCGCAGGACCAGCCCGCGGGCGGCGCAGCCCCCATGCCGCAGGACCTGACCTTCATCGCCCGCTTCCGCCTGGTGGCCTGGTTCGAACCCTATCTGGCCCGCTTCCCCGACCACCCGAATGCGCCCCGCCTGCGCGCGCTCGCCCGACACTACGGCATCACCAAGCCCCTCGGCGTCGAGGACTGGTTCGGCGGCCAGACGTCCTGCTATTTCGCCCGCACCCTGGACTGGTGAGGCCGGCGACCAGGATCAGCCCTTCTTGTCGGTCATCACCTGTTTGCGCGCTTCGGCCAACAGTTCGTCCATGCGCCGCTGCAAGCGGTGCTCGGACATGTCGATCCCCTTGGCCTTCAGGTCGCGCAGCACCTTATCAACTACGTCGCCGTCGCCTGGCCTGTCGAAGTCGGCGATCACCACTTCCTTCGCGTAGGTCTCGGCGGCAGCGGCGCTAAGGCCGAGGAGTTCGGCGGCCCACAAGCCGAACAGCTTGTTGCGACGAGACCGCGCCCGGAACTGCACATCCTTGTCGTGGCTCCAGCGCGCCTCTTCGGACTGTTCGCGCTTCTCGAAAGTGGTCATTGGCCCGTCGCTCCCCAGGTTCCATATCTGCCGACCGGCGCGGCGGCGTCCGTCGGTTCCGTGTCTTATCGACCTATGATATGGGTATCAAGAGCTCATGTGCACTACAGTATTGTTGCGTCGTCCCGGTCATGCATGGCCGCTCCTCCTGGCCGCCAACCGGGACGAGCGGCTGACGCGGCCGTGGCGGCCGCCGGGCCGGCACTGGCCCGACCGCGACGTGGTCGCCGGCCTGGACGAGACGGCGGGCGGCACCTGGCTCGGCATCAATGGCACCGGACTGGTGGCGGCGGTCATGAACCGAGTCGGCTCGCTCGGCCCGGCACCCGACAAGCGCTCGCGGGGCGAGCTGGTGCTGGAAGCCCTCGACCACACCGAGGCGGGTGCGGCGGCAACGGCCCTCGCCGACCTGGATGGCAGCGCCTACCGTTCCTTCAACCTGGTGGTGGCGGACGCGGTGGACGCCTTCTGGGTGCGCGGCACCGGGGACGCAGAGGTGAGCGTGCGCCCGATCCCGCCCGGCCTCTCCATGTTGACCGCGCGCGAACTGAACGACCCCGCCTGCCCGCGCATCCGCGGCTACCGATCGCGCTTCGCGGCGGCGCCCCTTCCCGACCCCGCGCGTGCCGACTGGGGCGGTTGGCAGAGCCTGCTTGCCGACCGGGGCGGCGCCGGCGGCGACCCCCTCGGTGTCATGTGCATCGTCGGCGAGGATTACGGCACCAGCTCCAGCTCATTGATCGCATTGCCGGAGTCGCCTAGCACCGAGGTACGCCCGCGCTGGCTGTTCGCGCCCGGCCGGCCTGACCGGGCGGCGTTCGTGCCGGTTGACTTCTAAGCCCCCACCGCCATATGCATTTGAGGGATACCATCGCTCCCGGACCGGATCGCGCCACGCGGCCGCGCATGGCGCGCGGCGTCACCGACCCTTGGCCGCAGCCGCGTTCGTCGTTTCCTCGGTTAGGAACACCGCCATGTCCCGCCGCAAACGGGTCTACGAAGGCAACGGCAAGGTCCTCTACGAGGGACCCGAGCCCGGCACCCTGGTGCAGTATTTCAAGGACGATGCCATCGCCCGGCAGAAGCGCGGCGTCATCACCGGCAAGGGGGTGCTGAACAACCGCATCTCCGAGTACCTGATGCAGCGCCTGGGCGAGATCGGCATTCCGACTCACTTCCTGCGCCGCCTCAACATGCGCGAGCAGTTGATCCAGGAAGTGGAGATCATTCCGCTCGAAGTGGTGGTGCGCAACGTGGTCGCCGGCAGCTTGGCCGAGCGCCTCGGCATGGCCGAGGGCACGGCCCTGCCGCGCTCGATCGTCGAATTCTATTACAAGTCCGACGACCTGGGCGATCCGCTGGTCACCGAGGAGCACATCACCGCCTTCGGCTGGTCCACGCCGCAGGAACTCGACGAGGTGATGCACATGGCGCTGCGCATCAACGACTTCCTGTGCGGGCTCTTCTATGGCGTCGGCATCCGCCTGATCGACTTTCGGGTCGAGTTCGGCCGCCTGTGGCAGAACGACGACATGCGCATCGTGCTGGCCGACGAGATCAGCCCCGACAACTGCCGCCTGTGGGACTTGAAGACCAACGAGAAGCTGGACAAGGACCGCTTCCGCCGCGACCTCGGCCAAATCGCCGAGGCGTACCAGGAAGTGGCGCGCCGCCTCGGCATCCTGCTTGAGGGCGGGCCGACCGACATGCGCGGGCCGGAGACCATGCAGTGAAGGCGCGGGTCCACATCACGCTGAAACGCGGCGTACTGGACCCCCAGGGCAAGACCATCGCCCGCGCCCTCGGCTCCCTCGGCTTCGCCGGCATCAACGAGGTGCGCCAGGGCAAGACCGTCGAGATCGACCTGGCGGAGACCGATGCCGCCGCCGCGCACAGCACGGTAGCCGCCATGTGCGCCAAACTGCTCGCCAATCCGGTGATCGAGGATTACCGGATCGACCTCGCGGAGGGTTGAGCGGCGTCGTGCGGGCCTGCGTCGTCGTCTTTCCCGGCTCCAACTGCGATCGCGACGTGGCCGTGGCGCTGCGGCAGGCGACGGGCGCCGATCCGGTCATGGTCTGGCACCGCGACGCCGATGTTCCCGCCGTCGATCTGATCGTGCTGCCGGGCGGATTCTCCTACGGCGACTATCTGCGCTCCGGCGCCATGGCGGCTCACTCGCCGATCATGCGCTCGGTGATCGACGCCAACCGCCGGGGCACCCCGGTACTCGCCATCTGCAACGGCTTCCAGGTGGCGACCGAGGCCGGGCTGCTGCCGGGGGTCCTGATGCCGAACGCGCACCAGAAGTTCGTCTGCCGCGACGTGACGCTCCGGGTCGAGACCAGCCAGTCGATCTTCACCAGCCGGTATACCGCCGGCCAGGTGGTGCGCATTCCCATCGCCCATCACGACGGCAACTACCATGCGGATGCGGCGACACTGAATGCCCTCGACGACCAGGGCCTGGTCGCGTTCCGCTATTGCGACGCCGACGGCCGCCCCTCGCTCGATGCCAACCCGAACGGCGCCCAGCGCAACATCGCCGGCATCTTCAGCCGCGACCGCACCGTGCTCGGCCTGATGCCGCACCCCGAGCGCGCGGCCGAGCCGGCGCACGGCGGCACCGACGGGCGGGCGCTGTTCGACTCCCTCCTCGCCGCACTCGGCTGATGCGGATCACTCCCGAGATCGTGGCCGACCACGGCCTGTCGGCCGACGAGTTCGCGCGCATCCTGCACCTGCTGGACCGGGCGCCGAATCTGACCGAGCTCGGCCTCTTCAGCGCCATGTGGAGCGAGCACTGCTCGTACAAGTCGTCGCGCGTGTGGCTGCGAGAGCTGCCGACCGAGGCGCCCTGGGTCATCTGCGGCCCGGGCGAGAACGCCGGCGTGATCGACATCGGCGACGGCCAGGCCGTGGTCTTCAAGATGGAGAGCCACAACCACCCCTCCTTCATCGAGCCCTACCAGGGCGCGGCGACTGGGGTCGGCGGCATCCTGCGCGACGTGTTCACCATGGGTGCGCGCCCCATCGCGATCCTGAACGCGCTCCGCTTCGGTGATCCCGCCCACCCCAAGACGCGGCACCTCGTGGCGGGCGTGGTCGCCGGCATCGGCGGTTACGGCAACTGCGTCGGCGTGCCGACGGTGGGCGGCGAATGCACGTTCCACACGTCCTATGACGGCAACATCCTGGTGAATGCGATGACCGTCGGCATCGCCCGCACCGACCGCATCTTCTATGCCCGTGCCGGTGGCGTCGGCAACCCGGTGGTCTATGTCGGCTCCAAGACCGGGCGCGACGGCATCCACGGCGCGACCATGGCCTCGGCCGAGTTCGACCAGCGCTCGGAGGAACGCCGCCCGACCGTCCAGGTCGGCGACCCGTTCACCGAAAAGCTGCTGCTGGAGGCCTGCCTGGAGCTGATGGAATCGGACGCCATCGTCGGCATCCAGGATTTGGGCGCGGCGGGGCTGACCAGTTCCTCGGCCGAGATGGCGGCGCGCGGCGGCGCCGGCATCGAGCTCGACCTCGACCAGGTGCCGCTCCGCGAACGCGGCATGAGCCCTTACGAGATCATGCTCTCCGAGAGTCAGGAGCGGATGCTGATGGTGATCCGCCCCGGGCGCGAGGCCGACGCGCGGCGCGTGTTCGAGAAATGGGAACTCGACTTCGCGGTGATCGGCCGCGTCACCGATTCGGGCCACCTGGTCCTGCGCCACGCGGGCGCGGTGGTGGCCGACGTGCCGGTCGCCGCCCTGGTCGAAGAGGCGCCGCGCTACCAGCGGCCCTGGGTACCGTCTCCACCGCAGGCAGCGCCCGAAATTGCTGCGCCGGCCGATATGGCGGCGGCGCTCCGCGCCCTGGTCGGCTCGCCCGACCTCTCCAGCCGGCGCTGGATCTGGGAACAGTACGACCACATGGTCATGGCCGACACGGTGCAGCACCCTGGCGGCGACGCGGCAGTAGTACGCGTGCACGGCACGGGCAAGGCCCTGGCCATCGCCACCGACTGCACGCCCCGCTACTGTGCCGCCGATCCCGAGCGAGGGGGCGCCCAGGCGGTGGCTGAATGCTGGCGCAATCTGACCGCAGTCGGCGCCCGCCCCCTCGCCATCACCGACTGCATGAACTTCGGCAATCCCGAGCGGCCCGAGGTCATGGGCCAATTCGCCGGCTGCATCCGGGGCATGGCGGCGGCCTGCCGCGCCCTCGACTTCCCCGTCGTCTCCGGCAACGTGTCGCTCTACAACGAGACCAGCGGCAAGGGCGTGCAGCCGACACCGGCGATCGGCGGCGTCGGGCTGCTGGACGACCTGCGCCACGTCACCACGCTCGCCCTCAAGCATCCGGGCGACGCCCTGGCGCTGATCGGCGCCACGGCCGGCCACCTGCCCTGCTCGGCCTTCGCGCGCACCATTGCCGGCACCGAGGCCGGGCCACCGCCCCCCGTAGACCTCGCCGCCGAGCGCCGCAATGGTGACTTCGTGCGGCGCGAGATCCACGACCATGGGGTGGCGGCCTGCCACGACCTTGCCGACGGCGGCCTGGCGGTCGCCTTGGCCGAGATGGCCATGGCGGGGTCGCTGGGCGCGACCATTACCGCCACGCCAGGCGCGCTGCCGCTGCATGCCTGGCTGTTCGGCGAGGACCAGGGGCGCTATCTGATCGAGGTGCCGGCGGGCCGGGCGCAGGGTCTCCTCGCCCGCGCCGCGATGGCGGGGGTGCCGGCGATCCTGCTCGGGCGCGTGGAGTCCTTGGATTCGTTGACTCTCCCCGGCGGCTGTTCCATATCAGTGGCGGCCCTCCGGACCGCCCACGAAGCGTGGCTGCCGGCCTATATGGGCGAGGGCTGAGAGCAGAGGAACGCCGCGATGGCGATGGACGCGGGCGAGATCGAACGCCTGATCAAGGAGAGCCTGCCGGACGCCAAGGTTCTGCTCCAGGATACGCGGGGCGACGGCGATCACTATGCGGCGCGCGTGGTATCGGCGGCCTTCAAGGGCAAGTCGCGGGTGCAGCAGCACCAGATGGTCTACCAGGCGCTGCGCGGTAAGATGGGGGGCGAGCTGCACGCGCTCGCGCTCGAGACCGCGCCGCCGGACGAAGCAAATTAGGTTTTCACGAGAAAGGCACGTGTGATGTCGACAGTCGAAACCAACCCCGTCTTCGAGCGCATCCAGGGCGAGATCGGAACCAGCAACGTGGTGCTGTTCATGAAGGGCACGCCGGTGTTCCCGCAGTGCGGGTTCTCGGCCATGGTGGTGCAGATCCTCTCCCAGCTGGGGGTCAAGTTCAAAGGCATCGACGTGCTCGCCGACCCGAGTATCCGCGACGGCATCAAGCGCTTCAGCGACTGGCCGACGATCCCGCAGCTCTACGTCAAGGGCGAGTTCGTCGGCGGCTGCGACATCGTGCGCGAGATGTTCCAGTCGGGCGAGCTCGCCACGATGATGAAGGACAAGGGCGTCCCCGCCACCACCGCGTGAGGGCGGGTCGGACGCCCGACGCTCGCGCTTGCCTGCGACAAGCAGGTGGCGCGCCTGCCGGCGGCGGCCTGCCGGCATCGCCCATCCGGACATGCTCGCCGCGATCGTTGACGCGGCGCGGCGCCGCCTCGGCCTGCCGTCCCACCCCTACCCCGGCCCCGCCTGACCCGCGGCCGAGCGGAACCACCCGTCGAGGCGGGCCCGCGCCGAGATGCCAGCGATCAGGTTCCAGCCGTTCACGATCGCCAGGCGGAATCCGCCGGGCGGCATCGCATGGGCGGCGGGCGAGCGATCGGAATGGAACGTGATCTGCACGCTGCCGAGTGCCCGGTCCTGCAGCAACGAGGCGACCAACACCGCCGGCGGCGGGCGATAACGCTGACCATGGGGTCCGAACAGGACCACGCTGAAGCCATCGCGGCGGTCGCTGTCGGCGTACTCCCAGATTCCTTCGGCATAGAGCCGCACCATCGCCTCGAGCCAGCCGCGGCCGTAAAGGTCCGGCCACTGGTCGGCGAAGCGCAGGTGCGCCTCGATGATGGTGGCGCCGATGGTCTCCAGGTTGACCATGCCGGTGTAGCCGGCGAGGTGACGGCGCAGCCAGTCGCCGACCGGCCCCTCGATCTCGGGCCGCCGGCCGGCAAGCACGGTCCAGTGGTCGAAAGTGCCGCCGCTCTGCGCCTGGCCGATCGCGTGCCGCCACCAGCGCGGCTCGCCGTCCACGACCGCCACGTCGGAGGAGACGTGTTCGCCCGCGAGCAGGGGCATCCAGAGGTGTCCCGGTGTGGAATGCGCCGCCATCTCGGCGGCACTGCGAATGACTCGGCTGCCGGCGCCCATGCCGCGCAGGTTGTAGATCGGCTTGCTGAACACCGGATATTCGGGCGGCGGCACGCCGTGTGGCGCGTGGGAGAGCCCCTGGGTCTCACAGATCAGCAGCTTGTTGTAGACCCAGCGTTGCCGCGGATACCAAATGTACGAATCGGTGTCTTCGGTCGGGATCGACACCGACTCGGGACAGGCGACGTCCGCGAAATATTGCAGCCGCCAGGGATCGCGTTCGACGATCGGCATGATCTCAGCCTGGGTCCGGTGCACCCGATTTACTCGGCTGCCAGAGCGCGACGCGGTTCGCCCTCGGGATCCATGACCCAGGCGAAGCGTCCTCCCACCGGCCCGCGCCGGCCGCACGAGCCTAGCGGGTGGCATCGCGGACGACCAGACCCGCCGCTTCAGGCGTCGTAGTCGGAGGCGTCGCGGTGGCTGGCGGCCGGGTCGATCTTGACGTCGACGACGGCCGGCCCGCCCGCCTTGTGGGCCGCCTCCAGCGCGTCGCGCAGCTCGCTCCGGTGGGTCACGGTGAAGCCCTTGGCGCCCATGCCCTCGCCGACCTTGGCGAAGTCGATCTCGCCGTAGTCGACGGCGATCCGTTGGTTGCCGAGGTTGTCGCGCACCATGCCGAGGCCCTTGTTGTTGGCAACCACATAGACCACGTCGAGCCCACGATCGACCGCGGTCGGAATCGCGTTCATGGTCATGGCGAAGCCGCCGTCGCCGCTGACGCTGGTGACGCGCTTGGCGGGGTGCACGAGCTTCGCGGCGGTCGCCGCCGGCGGGCTCCAGCCCATCCCGCCGAGGCCCCCCGGCGCGACCAATTGGTTCGGGTGGCGCAGGCGGAGCGCGACAGTGGCCCAGATGCGGTTGGTGCCGGCATCCAAGGTGAGCAGATCGTCGGGGCCCAGGAAGTCCTGCAGGGTGCGCACGATGTCGGCGTTGTGCAGCGTGCCGGAGATGGTCGGGATCTCGGGGATATGGCCGTAATCGGTCTCGGCCTTGATGCGCTCGATCAGGGCGAGCCGTGTCTCGCGTCCTTCCGCCGGTAGATCGAGCGCCGCCAGCATGTCGAGAGCGTCACCCACGTCGCCGGTGATGGCGAGCTGGACCGGATAGACCCAGCCCGCGTTGCGCGGATCGACGTCGATCTGGGCCAGGGTCTGCTCATCGGGGCGGATCAGGCTGCGGCTGCGGAATTTGGTGTATTCGGGGCCCATGCTGACGCCGAGCATCAGCACGAAGTCCGCCGTGCCCACCATCCGGTTGGCGCAGCGGGCGCCCCAGTTGCCCATCATGCCGACGGCGATGGGGCAGGTTTCGTCCACCACGCCCTTGCCGTGATAACTGGTGGCAACCGCGATGCCGAGACGCTCGGCGAGGGCTTGCAGCTTGGGGCCGCTGCCGCTCATGTAGACGCCGTTGCCGGCGACGATAACCGGATGCTTGGCCGCACGAATCATCTCGCCCAGCCGCCCGATCGCCAGCGGATCGGGCCGGGCCGGGGTGAACTTCAGATAGCCGGGCGTGCCGTAGAGGCGGGCGCGCGGCGCCTCCGGCAAGTCTTTCAGGATGATGTCGGTCTTCATGATCACCGCCGCCGGCCCCTGGCGCGGCAGCGCCGCGTGCTTGAGGGCGAGCTGGATGCCATAGACCGCCTCGACCGGCTGGGTGGCGTAGGTGGTGAACTTGGTCATGGTCTTGAGCACGGCCATGGCGTCGCCGGCGCCGTAGTCGCCGGTCATGGTCTGATAGACGCCCATCTGAGCGAAGCCGTCATAGCAGGAGGTGTCGGTCAGGATCACCATCGGCGAGCCGGAGTAGTAGGCCTCCAGGATGCCGAAGCCGCCGGTGGTGGTGGCGAAGGCGCCCTGGCCCATGAACACCCCCGGCCGCCCGGTCAGTTTGCCGGTCACCTGGGCCATCACCGAGGCGCACTGCTCGGAGCGCGTGAGGACCACGTCGAACTCCTGGCGCCGGGCATGGAACGCCCTGAGCGACCAAGTGATGCCGAGCCCGGGCAGGGTGAAGGCGCGGGTCGCGCCGCCCTCGATCAAGGCCTGGAGGACTCCTTCGTTGGTGCGCATGACGCCCCTGCTTGGCCGCTTGCCGGTGAAATTGCGCGCGATCATAGTGAGCCGACCCACATCCGTCCAACTACGGCCACTCTCGCGCAGCCTTCGGAATCCGGCTTGAGCGCCTCCGCCACGCCTCCCATCCCGCCCGTGCTGGTGACCGGCGCCGCCGGCTTCCTCGGCGCTTGGACCATCGCGCACCTGTTGCGCCGGGGCGCCGCGGTCACGGCCTTCGACATCGAACCGGACCGCCGCCGCCTGACCCAATTGGTGGGGGAGCCGAGCGCGGCGACGGTGCCCTGGATCACCGGCGACATCACCGCTGGAACGGTCCTGCACTCAGCCATGGAACGATCGGGTGCGCGCGCCCTCCTGCACCTGGCGGCGTTGCAGATCCCGGCCTGCCGGGCGAACCCAGTGCTGGGCGCCGAGGTCAACGTGATCGGACAGTTGCGCGCCTTCGAGGCGGCGCGCGCCCTCGGCCTCGAGAAAGTCGTCTACACCAGTTCCATCGCCGCCCTGCCGCGCGGGGCGCTGGCCGCGCCCGGCAACCTCTACGGGGTCTTCAAGCGCGCGGCTGAGGACATCGCCAAGGTCTATTGCCAGGACCACGGGGTGCCGAGCCTTGGCTTGCGCCCCTATGTCGTCTACGGCGTCGGCCGTGATGCGGGGGAGACCGCGCCGATCACCACGGCGATCCGGGCCGCCGCCTTCGGCGAAGATTACGCCATGCCCTTTGCCGGCAGCGGCGCCTTCCAGTACGCGGCCGAGGTCGCCGACATCATCGTCCGCTGCCTCGGCGCGCCGATCGCCGGCGCGGCGGTCGCCGACCTCTCGACCACGACTGTGACCGTCGACGACGTGATCGCGGCGATCCGCCGCCAGGTGCCGGGGGCGCGCATCGTGCCATCCGCCGAGCCGCGGCCCGCCCCTGCCGTCGCCTTCGACGACGGGCCGCTCCGCCGGCTGATCGGCGACTGGGGGCGCGTCTCGCTGGACGAGGGCATCGCGGCGACGATCCGAGCGTTCCGCCGCGTGGCGGCGGGCCATCCCGCGCTCGGCTGAGAGCTTGGAAATGTATTGGGCCGTCAACGGCGGAATGGGCGGGTGGATTGCGGAACGTTGGAGCGGCGGTGGCTGGGGGTGCCGGGGCGGTGCGGGGGCGGTCGTTTGGTGCGCGTGGCGGCCGCCTGGCGAGAGCGTAGGGTCG
>SHWA01000006.1 GCA_009693995.1 Alphaproteobacteria bacterium
CTCGAGCAGCTGATCGCCAACAGCCCGATCGGCGATGCGCATACCGTCGCCGAGCGGCTCTGCGAGGAGATTCGCCGGGCCCGCCCGTACCACAATATTCTCTACATGCACACGGGCGCCTTCTCCCAGAGGAAGGCGCTGCGCTCGATCGAGCGTTTCGGCGCCGAGGTGCTGCCCCTGATCGAGAAGGAAATGGGCCCGATCGATCGGATCGGCCACGCCGGGCTGGACGAGATCGCCTGAGGACGGGACTACACCTTGAAGACGTAGCTCTTGCCGGCTTCGCGGTCGATGTCGGGCGGATATCCCTTGTGCTTGTCCGCGTAGTACTGCGCCCGGTGATCGCCTTCGTCGGCCCGGTTGTAGGTCAGGAACATCATGCGCCGGCAGACGGCCGAGAAATTCGGCTTGGACCCGTGCGGCGTGTGTGAGCCGAGGAACACCAGATCGCCCGGGTCCATCGGGCATAGCTGGAATTCCATGCCGGCCATTTCCTCGGCGCTGAGCGGGCGCCACAGGTCGAACAGACCGCGCCGGTGGTGGCCGGCGGCCACTTCCAGGCAGCCGTTCTCCTGTGTCGACGAATCGACCGCGACGGCAATGGAGACGAAGGTTTTTGCGTAAGTATCCCAGCCGGCCTGGGAATCCTGGTGCGGCTTGAATCCGTCGCCCCCCGGCATCTTGAAGTTGATCTTGTCTTTGAACAGCACCGCCTCGGCGCCGAGCAGTCGCCCGGCCGCCGGGGCGAGTGCCACCGCCACCGCGGCAAGGCCGGCGTGGAACGGGGCGAAGTTCTCGATCCGACTGATCAACTTCACCGCGGGATCGGCCAGGCTCTGCTCGCGGTAGACCCAGTGACGGCCGGAGACGTCGGGCCGGCCGGCCAATTCGGCGATCCACTCGCCGGCCTTGGCCATGGCCCCGGACGGCCACGGGTCGCGTACCAGAACGAAGCCATCCCGCTCATGGTCGGCGATGGCAGCATCCGACAAGCGGATCGCCGGCAAGTCGGCCGCACCTGCGCCCGGCATGGCCGCGGCCTCGTACTTGGTCGTATGGCGGGGCGCCTACCGGGCGCCGCCGTCGAGCTCGTCCAGCCGCTTGCGGATGTGGGCGTCGCGCTTGCGGCTCGGCAGCGCATCGCCCTCCTTCATGATGGCGAGCACCTTGAGGCCGAGCTGCTTCAACAGCGCCCGGTCCTCCTTCTTCGGCCGCTCCGGCGCATGCAGCACCGAATCCTGGCCGTAGGTGTGCAAGTTGCCGCCGTGGTTCACCACGCGGGTGCTGTCGGCCGGGGTCTTGCCGCGCACCGCGTTGCGCACGAGCTTGCGGTAGAGGTAGACGCCGGTGTCGGAGAACCCGGGGGTTTCCGCCGCGTGGATCGCGATCGGGCGTTGGCTGCAGAGCGCCTCCCAGTCGCCGGGTGCGCGCTGCCCTTCCTCGTAGGTGCGGCCGCCGGTCTGCCCGACCAGGAAGTCGATCGCATCCACGCCGCACTTCGCCTCGTCGCCGATATGGTCGGGATCGACCTCGTCGTTGAAGTGCCGCCAGCCGAAGATGATGCTGTGGGTGTTGTCCACGGGCACATGCCAGCGGGTCAGACAGACCCCCGCATGGCGCACGCTTGCCGCCGACGGCATCAGCGAGCCGATGTGGACGATGTTGGGCAGATACATCTCGGTGATGCGGACCCAGACCTTCTCCGGCGCGACGCGGCGGCTGGCGATGAAGATGATCGCGTTGCCGTTCCTGGTTTCGTACCACTGCATCACCGGCATGTCGCCGAAGCCGAGCAGGTTGAGGCCGGCCTCGGTCGCATCGACGCCGGCGACGGTCATGTTGTTGTGCAGAAGCGCGGTGTGCATGTGGTCCATGATGTTCTCGTGCACCTGCATCCAGTTGCAGGGGTAGACGTTCGAGAACGGGACCAGCTTGGTGCCCTTCGGATAGACGTAGCTGTCGAAGACCGGGAAGTCCGGCTTCTGGTCAGGCGCGCCCATGTAGGCGAACACGAGGCCGTCGCGCTCGAAGGCCGGGTAGGCGCCCTGGAAGACCCGATCCTTGAGCTTGCTGTCTTCCGGCTCGGCCGGCGTTTCCAGCAGGCGCCCGTCGACGTCCCACACCCAGCCGTGGTAGCAGCAGCGGATGCCGCGGCTCTGGACGATGCCGAACTCGAGCGAGGTGCCGCGGTGGCTGCAATTGCGGTGCAGGACGCCGACCCGACCCGAGCGGTCGCGGAAGGCAACCAGGTGCTCGCCCATGATGCGGATCGACTTGGGCAGGTCCGTCAGTTCGACCGACAGACAGACCGGCTGCCAGAACCGCCGCATGTACTCGCCCATCGGCGTGCCGGGATCGGTGGCGGTGATTTCCAGATCCGGCGCCGGTGTCTCGCGCTTGAAGTAGCCGCCGTACGCAACCTGCTGGACATTGCGATCGGATGACATCTCGGTTCTCTCCCTTGGCCGCCCTGGCGCTGTTCGCTGCGGGCCGTTGACGGCACCACCGGTGGCCATCATCATGCCATAGGTCAGCATTACTGTCTAATATCTGCCGCGGACCAGCAGGTGATGTCGCGCAACAAGGCAATAGCCGAGAAGATCGTCGGGCTGCTGCTGCCGCTGGGTCCGGTGCGGGCACGGGCCATGTTCGGCGGCTATGGCCTCTATCTCGACGGGATCATGTTCGCCCTGATCTATTGGGACGACGCCTATTTCCGGACCGATGCCGAAACCAGCCGGGCATTCGCCGCGGCCGGCAGCGAGCAGTTCACCTACCAGGGGCACACGCGGCCGGTGCATATGCCCTATTGGACGGCGCCGCCGGGCAGTCTAAAAGGCTCCGCCAAGCTGCTCCCCTGGGCCGAGCTCGGGCTGGCGGCGGCGCGGCGGGCGGCCGCGGCCAAGCGGCACAAGGCCCGGCGATCGCGCCGAACGCTCGGTTGATCTCGCGGCGTCCTGAGTCGGGTCGCAACACACATGGACGGAAGCTCCACGTGGACCTGATCGGCCTACAGCCGGTGCGAGCCATTCGGTCCGTGGTCCTCGCTTGACCCGCACACCTCGGGCTTCCGGCCGTCGCGGCGGCACGTCGCTTGGCCTCGGGTTGGCTATCGGCTCGGGGCTCTTGTTCGGAATCAATGGGCCGATCGCCAGCTTTCTTATGAACGGCGGGCTCGATCCGATCGCGATCTCCGCGTTCCGCAGCCTGCTGACCGCGGTACTGATGCTGGCCTGGACACTCGCTCACGCCCGGGGCCGCCCGCGGATCGACCGCCGCGCCCTCGTGCTCGCGGCCCTCGGTGGGATCGCCATGTGCGGCAACTTCGGATTCTTCTTCATCAGCATCGACTATGCCGGCGCGACCATCGCCGTAATCGTGAAAGCGGTCGCGCCGCTGATGATCGTGGCGCTCGCCGTCCTGTTCCGATTGGAACGCTTCTCGTTCGGCAAGCTGGCCGCGGTGCTGATGGTGTTCGTCGGCGTCGCCCTGGTCTCGACCGGGGAGTCCCTTGGGCGGACCATGACCGTGTCCTGGCAGGGGGTGGCGGCGGCGCTGCTCGCGGCGACGTTCTACGCCGGCTGGGCATTCGCTTTCCGCGCCGCCCAGCGCAGCGCCGACCCGCTACCCATCGTCGCGATTGCCGTGACCGTTGCCATGGCCGGATTCTATCTCTGGGAAGGAGCCTGGCCCTATTGGCCCGGTGAGTGGAGCGGCGCCCAGTTCGTGGCCGTCATCTATATCGCCTCGCTCGGCACCGCGGTCGCTTTCGTCGCCTACGTCAAGGGCATGCAGACCGTCGAGGCCGGCATCGTCGCCATGCTGGCGGCGATCGAGCCCGTGGTCGGCGCGGCGATCAGCTGGCTGTGGCTGGGACAGAGTCTGGACGCGGTGCAACTGCTGGGCGGCATCTTGATCGTGCTGACCGTGACGGTGGTCAGCTATCGCCGCGCGACCGGGCGCCTGTAAACCGTCGCTCAGAGTTCGATCGGCAGATCGATAAAACGCCGCACGCCGCGCCGGAAGGACTGGTCGGTGCCAGGGGCGAAGATCGCGGTCGGGCGACCGAGCGCCATGACCGGTGCGACCATGGTGCGGATGAACCCCGTCGGCTCCCCTGGCGCGGCGTCGGCGATCACGGAGTCGACGCCACTCTCGTACCAGGGCTCGCCGACGCCGTGCTCCTGGTCGTGGCCACCCTGCCGGATGCGCATCCGTCCCTGGTAGAGGCAGCGAATGCCGGGGCCCATGTGGCGATGGCTGGGCACGTGCGCACCCAAGGTGAAATCGACCCGCTCCAATCGGATCAGATGGCGCGCTGCGGTATCCAGTTTCAACCGCTGGACCAGCAGCGCGCGGACACTCCATTCCCGGGTGCCGCCACCCGCCGGCGGCTCCGTCTCGCCGCCGATCACCTCGCAGCGCCAGAGCCGCGCGCCATTGGCGGCGGCGGCAAGCGTGATGGCGCCCTTACCGTACCAGCCGCCACCGGCGGGAAGCGAGGCGGCGACCCCACCGCCGGTAACCCCGACCTCGCCTTCCACCATGTAGAGGGTGCGGTGGCACGCCGCCAATTCGGCGATCGCGGCGGGTGCGCCGGACAGCCGGTCCTCGATCAGCCGCATGACGAAGGGACGTTCTGCCATGTTCCGTTCCTGCCCTGGTTTTTCCTGCCGGTTCCGGCCAGAATACTGCCGAGACATAGGCTTGCCGAACCGCCGGCGCGGGAGTAAGCCGAAGCAAACCACAACGCGCACCATTGTTGCGGAAAGGGAATGGCATGGCGATCAGGTTTTTGACGGCGGCGGGTTTGGTTGGCGCCGATCGTCTCGCCGCGGTGTTGGCGGCCGCGCTGCTCGGCGCGTTCGTGTTCCTGGCGGTCGGCTTCGTGCCCATCGACGCGGTGCACAACGCCGCCCACGACGCCCGGCACGTATTCACCTTCCCCTGTCATTGACTGGGCCGTGGCCGCGCTGCTGCCACGGCTACTCTGGGTCGCGGTTCTGGCCGGCATCGCCGGCGGCGTGGTGGCGACCACGCTATACGGATTCTGGGCGGCGCCCCTGATCCTGGAGGCGGAGACCTTCGAGGTGGTTGCCGAAGACCACGACCATGGCTGGGCGCCTGAGGATGGATGGCAGCGCGCGCTCGCCACCGGCCTCGCCAACACCCTGCTGGGGTTCGGCGCCGCCCTGACCATGGCGGCCTGGTTCACCCTGAGCCGCACCGGCGGCTGGCGGCTGGGGCTCTGGTACGGCGCCGCCGCCTTCGCGGCGCTGCATCTGGCGCCGAGCCTCGGCCTGCCGCCCGAACTGCCCGGCGCCGCGGCGGCGCCCTTGATCGCTCGGCAGTCATGGTGGTTGCTCACCGCCGCCGCAACGCTCGGCGCGATCGTGATCGCGGTGAAGGTCCCCACCTGGCGTTGGCGGCTCGCGGCCGTGGCACTGGCCGTGCTGCCGCATGTGGTCGGCGCACCGGAGCCCAAGGAGCACGCAACCGCTGTCCCCGCCGAATTGCGCGGCGCCTTCATCGGCGCTTCTCTGGTGGTATCGCTGGTTTTCTGGCTCGTGGTCGGCGCCGCGAGCGGGTATCTCGGCGCCTGGTTCGGCCTCGGCGGCGGACAGCGGCGCCTCGCCCCGCCCGCTCCGTCGGAAACGCCCGTAGCAGGCTGACCCCCGCCCACCGCCGAGCGCAGATCGGGCCGGCCAGCGCCGCCCGCCGCACGAAACTCCCTCGCGGACTCCGGCCCCGATCGGCGGCAGAAGCAGGGAATCGTCCCGCGCGCGCCCATGCAGCGTCGGCGCTAAGACCATCAGCGCAGCCGTGACCGCGGAAGCTGGCGGGCGTAGTCTGGACGCGTCTTCTTGAACGGCCCGAGGAAGTGCCGTGACGACGCTCAGTGGGCTTTCCGCCTTTTCGATCACCCCGGCCGACGAGCACGGTCGCGTCGATACCGATGCCCTGCGCGGGCTGTTGCGGCGGCTGACCAGTGCCGGGGTTCATTCCATCGGCCTGCTCGGCAGCACCGGGTCCTTTCCCTATCTGACTCGGGCCGAACGGCGGCGGGCGGTCGAGACGGCGGTGGCCGAGGTCGGCGGCCGAACTCCAATTCTGGTCGGCATCGGCGCGCTGCGAACCGACGACGCCGTGCTGCTGGCCCAGGACGCGAAGGCGGCCGGAGCGGATGCCGGGCTGCTGGCCCCGGTTTCGTACACACCGTTGACCGATGACGAGGTGTTCGCGCACTTCGCGACGATTGCCCAGGCGAGCAACCTGCCGCTCTGCGTCTACAACAACCCCGGTACCACGCACTTCACGTTCAGCACCGACCTGGTGGCGCGGCTGAGCCGCGTGCCCGGCGTGGTGGCCGTAAAAAACCCAGCACCGGCCGCCGATGCCGTCGCCGCTCACCTGCGGGCGTTGCGCACCAAGGCGCGCGCTGGATTCTCGCTCGGCTACAGCGTGGATGTGAATGCGACCGAGGCCATGCTCGCAGGGGCGGATGCTTGGTACAGCGTCGCGGGCGGCCTGTTCCCTGAAGCCTGCCTGGGGATCGTGCGTGCGGTCACGAGCGGAAACGCGGACGAGGCGCGCCGACGTGACGCAACCATGAAGCCGCTCTGGGAACTCTTCGCCCGGTTCAGCGGTCTGCGCGTGGTCTATGCCGCGGCGAACCTGCTCGGCATCTGCCGCTGTAACCCGCCGCGCCCGATTCTTCCGCTCTCCGGCGCCGTCCTGCAGGAGATCACCGCAGTCCTGGTGAAGCTCGACCTGAAGTGATGCCGCCCGGCGCCCTGGGCGGACTCAGGCGGCGGGCGGCGGCGCCAGTATCACCTGCGCCGCAATCGCCAGGGCCTTCGCCACGCGCTTCAGGCGCGAGGCAGCACCCGGCACCGACGACGCCGCGCGCAACAGGTCCCCGAGCCCACCACCCTCTGCCATCGCGTAGCCGAGCTTGCGCGCCACCGGGGCCGTCACCCACTCGATCAAGGAGATTTGCTCGGCGGAGAGCGCCGTCTTCCAGCGCTCGAGCGGCGCCCGACTCAGCCCTTCATATTGCTCCGTCATGTTGGTCGCGTTGCCGGGCAGTGCGGCGAGCCCCTGCCGAATCCGGGCGTCGGACACCTCATCGCCGGTGGTGAACCGGAACAGGCGCTGCAGGGTCGGCACCGGCTCGGTGATGAAGTCTTCGTAGCGGACCACGATCGAGCGCAGAGGCAATCGCCCCGCCAGGGCGAGGCTACGCTGCACCATGAAGCGCCAGTAGAGCGCCATGTCGACCAGGTGGGTGGGGTCGGTGGCGGGGCGCTCCTCCTGGTCATGCCAGCCGAGGCGGAACGCGCCGGAGAGGGCGACGCTGCGCGGGTCGCGCACGACGATGATGAATTTGGCCAGCGGGAAGGCGCGGGCGAGCGTGCCCAGATAGCGCCAGTCGTTGCTCTTGTCGTGCCAGCAGGCGATGCCCGGCCGCGCGGCCATGGCGCCGATCGCGATCGCGTGCGCCATGGGGTAGAGCTGATAGAGCATGGCGAGGTCGCGGCCGGCGAATGCCCGCGTCACCAGGCGCGAGAACTCAGCGTACCCCGCGTCGTCGAGGGCCACGCGTATTCCGGGCTCGTCCCAGGCTTGCGGGAGGCGCAGAATCTGCCGCAGCAACCGCTCATGGGCGGTGCGGCGGTAGCGCCAGACCTGGGGCAGGAAATGGGTGACCCCCGGCAGCACCAGTGCGCGCGGATTGATCGCCTGGGCCGCGTGCAGGATGCTGGTACCGCCGCGCGCCGGCCCGACCAGGTAGACCAGCCGGTCGAGCACCGCCGGCGGCGGCAGCAGGGCTTGCAGCCGGCTGCTCATGGGAGCGGCCCGCCGTCACCAAGCGCGCCCGCGCGCTCACTTCCCGACCCGGCAGGCACGCACAAGAATTTGATTAGACTCATGAGTCGGGAGAGTAGGTGCCAGCGTAGTGGTTCGCCTAGGGAATAAAGCCTCTAGCCTGGGCGTCTGCTTAGCAAGGCCGGCAAATCGGTGCGCGGCTCAATAGGGAGGTTTCACATGAAGAAGATCGCGATTGCCGTTGCGGCGTTGGCTTTGGCCTCTGGGCCAGCCTTTGCGGGTTCCTGCCCGACGCATATGAAGAAGTGAGCTACTCCCCATCTGTTGGGCAGTTCCGGCAGTAATTTAAGCTACGATCCGGGTCTGCTGATCGGGTTTCGTGTCACGCTCGTTACGCCACCAGGGCTGTCGGGTGGAGGGCCGGGCGCAGGCCCGGACCGGAAGCCGACAGCCGTTCTCGATATACCTTGACCGGCGTCTCGCCGCCATGCGCGGCATGAGGGCGCCGGTGGTTGTAGAAGATCATCCAGTCGCCAATCCCCTGACGGGCCTCCCGCCCGCCCGAGAAGGCATGCAGATAGACGCACTCGTACTTCAGGGAGCGCGCGATGCTCCGGTGAAAATCGCCCCAAATTCTCTGCAATCCTGTCAGGGGCTATCTGAAATCGAACAGGGCGGCCTTTTTCCACCCCCGCCAGGTGGGCGGCCTGCCATTCAGCGAATCAGATTGGCGTCTCGTGGAGCCCGCACGACACACAGGCCACGATTCTCAGGTCGGTGAATTTGGTATCGAGCGCTACCTATATGCTACCTAATTATATGCTACCTAATTTTGGAATGATGGAATCTGATCGACCGTAACCTATTGAAAAATTGGGGCGAGTGATGGGTCTCGAACCCACGGCCTCCAGATCCACAGTCTGGCGCTCTAACCACCTGAGCTACACTCGCCATCGGGGTTGGGACCCGTCTAGATACCAGAACTTTCCAGCCGTCAAGCGGCCTACTGCTCAACTCACGCGGCAAGGCAGGCGCGCACCCGCCGCATCGCCTCGCGAATGTTCTCCAGGCTGTTGGCGTAGGAGAACCGCAGGTAGCCCTCACCATAGCTGCCGAAGCTCGCGCCCGAGATGGTAGCGACACCGGCCTCGTTCAACAGCTTGTCCTGAATCGCCGCCGAGGAGAGTCCCGTCCCCGTGATATTGGGGAAGGCATAGAACGCACCCCCGGGGCGGATGCAGCGGAAGCCCGGAATCCGGTTGAGCTCCTCAACGATCAGGCGGCGCCGCTCGTCGAACGACTGTCGCATCGCCTCGACCGAATCCTGCGGCCCCGCGATGGCGGCGATCGCCGCGTACTGGGCGGCAGCGTTGACGCAGGAGTGGCAGTTGATGGCGAGCCGGGTGGCGTGGGGCACCAGTTCCGCCGGCCAGACTCCGTAACCCAGGCGCCATCCGGTCATGGCGTAGGTCTTGCTCCAGCCGTCCAACAGGATCAGCCGGTCGCGCAAGGATTCGTACTCGAGCGCCGAGACGTGGGCATGGTTGTCGTAAAGCAGACGCGAGTAGATCTCGTCGCTCATCACCGCGACCTCGGGAAACCGCGCGAGCCCCGCCACCAGCTTGTCCATCTCCGCCTTGGCGACCACGCCGCCGGTCGGGTTGGCTGGACTGTTCAGGATGATCAGGCGCGTGCGTGGCGTGATCCGCCCCAGCACCTCCTCGGCACGGAAGGAAAAGGCATCCTCCTCGCGCAGCGGGATCGGCACCGCCAAGGCGCCGGAAAAATTGATCACCGAAGCGTAGATGGGAAATCCGGGGTCGGGATACATGATCTCGGCGCCCGGCTCGCCGAACATCATGATGGCGAAAAACATGGTCACCTTGCCGCCCGGCACCACCACCACCTGGTCGGGATGGACCTTGGCGCCACGCCGCGTGGCCAGGTCGGCGGCGACCGCCTCGCGCAGCGGCAGGATGCCGTTCGCCGGGGTATAGCCGTGATGGCCGTCGGCCAGGGCCTTCTGCGCCGCCGCGACCACATGGGGCGGCGACTTGAAGTCGGGCTCGCCGATGCCGAGGCTGATGATGCTCTTGCCCTGTGCCTCCAACGCCTTGGCACGCGCGAGAACCTCGAACGCGCTCTCGGTGCCAAGCAGGCTCATGCGCTCTGCCAACTGCATTCCGTCTCTCCTGTCGCCGGGGCCCAGGGGCAAAATCGCGGCGGACTATGCCACCGGGGCATCACGGCGCAAAGTCGCTTGTCTGCACAAGATAGCATCGAATCTCGCCCAAAAGTTAGGCAGATCGCTGCGCCTACCGCACGCATCCTGTGACTAACGGGCGGTTAACCGCCTGCAGCGGTCCGCGTCCCACCTTGGCATGGCATGTGCTTCAGCATAACCGACGCGCCGGCCATGGTGCCGGCACGTCGCCAACAGGCGAGCAAACCCAGATGAAGAAGATCGAGGCGATCATCAAGCCCTTCAAACTGGACGAGGTGAAGGAGGCCCTTCACGAGGTCGGCCTGCAGGGCATCACGGTGATCGAGGCCAAGGGCTTCGGCCGGCAGAAGGGCCACACCGAGCTCTACCGCGGTGCCGAATACGTGGTCGATTTCCTGCCCAAGGTGAAGATCGAGGTAGTGGTCGAGGATGCGCTCCTCGAGCGCGCGGTCGAGGCGATCCAACAGGCCGCACGAACGGGGCGCATCGGCGACGGCAAGATCTTCATCAGCACGATCGAGGAGGCGATCCGCATTCGCACCGGCGAGCGCGGCAACGACGCGATCTGACCCGCATCTATCCCGACAGTCACCAGCCACAGGAAAACAGCATGTCCCGCGATACCGAAGTCAAGAATGTGCTGCAGATGATCAAGGAGAAGGAGATCGAGTACGTCGATTTCCGCTTCACCGATCCGCGCGGCAAGTGGCAGCACGTGGCCCAGGCCGTCTGCACCGTGGACGAGGACATGTTCACCGACGGCATCATGTTCGATGGCTCCTCGATCGCCGGCTGGAAGGACATCAGCGAGTCCGACATGACGCTGATGCCCGATCCCGTGACGGCGGTCATGGACCCGTTCGCGGCCCTGTCCTCGCTGATCATCACCTGCGACGTGATCGAGCCGATGACTGGTCAGTCCTACGGCCGCGACCCGCGCTCGCTCGCCAAGCGCGCCGAGGCCTACCTCGCCTACAGCGGCATCGGCGACAAGGCGTTTTTCGGGCCCGAGCTCGAGTTCTTCGTGTTCGACGACGCCCGCTTCGACGTATCCATGAACCATACTTTCTACTCGATCGAGTCCGAGGAAGGCCCCTACGCCGCCGGGCGTCAGTTCCCCGAGGGCAACGTCGGTCACCGCCCGCCGATCAAGGGCGGCTACTTCCCGGTGCCGCCCGTTGACAGCACCAGCGACCTGCGCGCCGAGATGCTGAAGGTCATGGCCGACATGGGGCTCAGCGTCGAGAAGCACCACCACGAGGTGGCGCCGGCGCAGCATGAGCTCGGCATCCGCTTCGGCACGCTGGTGAATATGGCGGACGCCGTGCAGATCTATAAGTACGTCGTGCACAACGTCGCCCATTCCTATGGCAAGACGGCGACCTTCATGCCCAAGCCAGTGTTCGGCGACAACGGCTCGGGCATGCACGTGCACCAGTCGATCTGGAAGGGCAACAAGCCGCTGTTCGCCGGCAACGGTTATGCCGACCTGTCCCAGAACGCGCTCTACTACATCGGCGGCATCATCAAGCACGCCAAGGCGCTCAATGCCTTCACCAACCCCGGCACCAACAGCTACAAGCGGCTGATCCCAGGCTTCGAGGCGCCGGTTCTGCTGGCTTATTCGGCGCGCAACCGCTCAGCGTCCTGCCGCATCCCCTTCACGTCGAGCCCGAAGGGCAAGCGCGTCGAGGTGCGCTTCCCCGATCCCTCCTGCAACCCTTACCTCGCCTTCGCCGCCATGCTGATGGCCGGGCTCGACGGGATCGAAAACAAGATTCACCCCGGCGACCCCATGGACAAGAACCTCTACGACCTGCCGCCGGAGGAGCTGAAGGAAGTGCCGACCGTCTGCGGCTCGCTGCGCGAGGCGTTGGCCGCGCTCGCGGCCGACAATGCCTTCCTGAAGAAGGGCGACGTGTTCAGCGACGACTTGATCGAGGGCTACACGGCGCTCAAGTGGGAGGAGATCTACCGCTTCGAGCACACGCCGCATCCGGTCGAGTTCCAGATGTACTACAGCGTCTGAGGCTTACCCTCGCACTGCAACCGCACTGCAACCGCACTGCAACGGGCACAGCGTGAGGGCAAGTTACTTTCCCGGTTTGACCTCGCCCTGAGCCGGTCGCAGGGGGAGGGCAAATCCGCACTCGGGGCTATTCGGCAGCCGGTCAATCCACCGGTCGCGGGTGCCGGTCCTCGCCGAGGGCGACGTAGGTGAAGGTCGCCTCGGTCACCTTGACCGTCTCGCCTGCCCGGGCGCGGCGCGCAAAGGCCTCCACCTGGACCGTGATCGAGGTGCGCCCCACCCGTTCGATCACGGCGTAGCAGCTCACCATGTCACCGACATAGATCGGCTTGTGAAACGTCATCGCCGCCACGGCGACGGTGGCGACCCGGCCCTTTGCCCGCTCGGTCGCAATCGATGCCCCGGCGATGTCCATCTGGGCCATGATCCAGCCGCCGAAGATGTCGCCGCTGGGATTGGTGTCGGCCGGCATGGCGAGCGTGCGGATGGCAGGCTCGATGCCGGGCGGTGGCGTGTCAGCGGTGCTGCAACCGGAGGCCGTAGCGGCCATCGGGATTCCCTTCTGGACCGATTATCCGCCACAAGATATAGCGTTTGTCGGGATCGGCGCCACTGGATAGGCTTTCGGCGCCCCCGTGGGTTGAGCGACCGACCATGCCCGACGACAACGATCTATTCCGGGTTGCCTCGCAGACCGGCGCCGACTACACGGCCAAGGACATCGAGGTGCTCGAAGGCCTGGAGCCGGTCCGCCGGCGCCCCGGCATGTACATCGGCGGTACCGATGAGGCTTCGCTCCACCACCTGGTGGCGGAACTCCTGGATAACGCCATGGACGAGGCGGTTGCCGGCCACGCCAGCCACATCGACCTGGTGATCGCTCCCGACAACGAGGTGACGGTGCGCGACAACGGCCGTGGCATCCCGGTCGATGCCCACCCGAAGCACAAGAAGAAGTCGGCGTTGGAAGTGATCCTGACCACGCTGCATTCGGGCGGCAAGTTCGGCGGCAGCGCCTACAAGACCTCGGGCGGCCTGCACGGAGTCGGCCTGTCGGTGGTGAACGCCCTGGCCGAGACCCTGACGGTCGAGGTCGCGCGCGACCGCCGCCTGTGGACCCAGAGCTACCGGCGGGGCGAGCCGACGGGTGCGCTGAAAGACTCCGGCCCGGTGCAGAATCGGCGTGGCACGGCGATCACCTTCCGCCCCGACACCTCGATCTTCGGCACCGCGAAGTTCCGGCCTGAGCAGCTCTACCGCATGGCGCGCGCCAAGGCCTATCTCTTTCGCGGCGTCGAAATCCGCTGGCGCGCCGACGCGCGCGCGCTGCCCAAGGACGGCTCGGTGCCGGCGGAGGAAACCTTCCACTTTCCCGGTGGCCTCGCCGATTTCCTCGCTTCCATCATTGCCGATCGCGGCCAGCCGGCCCTGCGCGCCTTCACCGGCGCCGCCGCCTTCCCTGGCGGCGCGGGCCATGCGGAATGGGCCATCGCCTGGCCGGAGGACGACGAGCCCTACCAGAGCACCTACTGCAACACCATCCCGACGCCCCAGGGCGGCACCCATGAGCAGGGGCTCAGGAGTGCCATCCTCAAGGGGCTCAAGGCCTATGGCGAGCGCGCCGGCAACCGCCGCTCCCAGCAAGTCACCGCGGAGGACGCCTTGGGTGGCGCCGTCGCGCTGCTGTCGGTCTTCCTGCGCGACCCCCAGTTCCAGGGCCAGACCAAGGAGCGCCTGTCGACTCCCGAGGCGACGCGCCTGGTCGAGGCCACTCTCAAGGACCATTTCGACCACTGGCTGAGCGGCGACCCTGAGGCGGCGACCGCGCTCTTGACCCGCATCATCGAGCGCGCCGAGGAGCGCCTGCGCGCCAGGCAGTCGAAGGAAGTGGCGCGCCGCAGCGCAACGCGCCGCCTGCGCCTGCCGGGCAAGCTGGCGGACTGCGCGCGGCAGGAGGCGGCCGGCACCGAGATCTTCATCGTCGAGGGTGATTCGGCGGGCGGGTCCGCCAAGCAGGCGCGCGACCGCGAGACCCAGGCGGTCCTGCCCTTGCGCGGCAAGATCCTGAATGTCGCCAGCGCCACCCTGGACAAGCTGCGCGCCAACAAGGAACTGGGCGACCTGGTGACCGCCTTGGGGTGTGGGCTGCGCGACCGGTTCCGCGCCGCTGATCTGCGCTATGAGCGCGTCATCATCATGACCGACGCCGACGTCGACGGTGCGCACATCGCCACGCTCCTGCTCACCTTCTTCTATCAGGAGATGCGCGGGCTGATCGACGCCGGGCACCTGTATCTGGCGCTGCCGCCGCTCTACCGCATGAGCCATGGCGCAACCGTCGTCTTTGCCCGCGACGATCAACACCGCGAGGAGCTGATGCGCACCACGTTCAAGGGCAAGAGCGCGGTCGATCTCAGCCGCTTCAAGGGCCTCGGCGAAATGCCGGCGGCCCAGCTCAGGCAGACCACCATGCACCCGGCGACCCGCGCCCTGCTCCGGATCGAGATTGCTCCCGACGCCCGCGAGGCGACCGCCACCCGGGTCGAGCATCTGATGGGTCGCAACCCGGAACTCCGCTTCGCCTTCATCCAGAAAAACGCCGACCTGATCGAGACCCTCGACGTCTGAACCCCGTGCAGCGGCGCCCGACCTCGGGTTAAATGGCGCCAGGCGCATCCGGCATTAGGGAGGGGGTCATGGCAGTCGAGACGTTGAGCTACGACGTGGTCGTGGTGGGACACGGGATCGCCGGCCTGGCCGCCGCGGTCTCCGCCATGCAGCAGGGCGCCCGGGTCGCCGTCCTGGAGCGCGCGCCGGCGGAGGAGAGCGGCGGCTGCACGCGCTACACCGAAGCGTTCCTGCGGCTCAAGAACGAAGACGAATTGACCGACGACTTCGAGAGCCTTCTCGCCGAGGTCGGCGCTGCCAACCCCGATCCCGACCTGGTGCACACCACCACCCGGCCCTCCAGCGAGTGGCCCGGAATCGTGCGCACTCTGAACGCCACCGACCCCGAGTTCATCGCCACCTTCGCCCGCGAGACGATCCCGACCATCAAGTGGCTGAAGACCTTCGGCATCCGTTTCATCCCGGCCTACCTCGCGCACATCACCTGCCGCGAGAACCCGCCGCTGCTGGCGCCGAGCGGCGGCGGCCACGCCCTGATCGAGGCGCTGCTTGCCGCCGGGCGCGCCGGTGGAGTCGAGATCTTCTATGAGACCACCGCCCGCGCCCTGATTCAGGACGACGCCGGGGCCGTAGTCGGCGTGCAGGCGGTTGGCCGGCGCAACCGCCGGAGCGACGTTCGCGGCCGCGCCGTGATCCTGGCGAGCGGCGGTTTCGAGGGCAGCATCGAGATGCTGCATCGTTACCTGGGCCCAAGCGCGGTCAACATCCGCCCAGTGGCCCGTGGCGGCCACTACAACCGGGGCGAGGGCATCCGCATGGCGCTCGCCATCGGCGCGGCGCCGGCGGGCGACTTCGGTTCCTACCACGCCAACCCGGTCGATCCGCGCTCCGGCCGGCCGGAGGCCAAGGTGTTCCTGTTTCCCTACGGCATCCTGGTCAACAAGCTCGGCAGGCGCTTCGCCGACGAAGGCCCCGGCGCCGACCACCGCATCTATGACGGCATCTGCCACCGCATCCAGGAACAACCCGACGGCACCGCCTTCGCGATCCTGGACGCGCGCATCAACGACATCCCCGAGTACGGCCGCGCCGTGTTCACCGACAAGCCGCCGGTCATGGCCGGCAGCCTGGCCGACCTGGCCGGCAAGCTGGGCCTGCCGGCCGATGCCTTGAAGGCGACGGTCGCCGCCTACAACGCCGCCTGCCGGCCGGGAACGTTCAGCGCCACACGCACCGACGGGCTCGCCACCGTCGGAATCGACCCGCCCAAGTCGAACTGGGCGCGCCCCCTCGACCGCGCACCCTTCATGGCCTACCCGCTGATCTCGGCGGCGATCATCACCCTGGGCGGCCTCAAGACCAACGCCCGCGCCCAGGTGCTGAACGCCGACGGCGAGGTGATCCCGGGTCTCTATGCCGCCGGCGCGCTGATGGGGATCTATTACCGGCAGTATGCCGCCGCCACCTCGGTCCTGCGCGGTGCCACGTTCGGCAGGATCGCCGGCGCCGACGCGGCACGCCACCAGGCGCCCTGATCCCCAGGGCGACGCCTGGACCCTTGCGGGGCCGGCGGCGCCTCCCAAATATCCAGGATGGATCAGTGGCGTGTTACGCCGGATCGCCTCGGAAAAGCTGCCGCCGCCACGGTTGCCATTGTGCTTGGCGGCTGTGCCGGCGCCACGGTGATCGATCACGTCTACTACTATCCGTCCTACGACCGCGGGCTGGCGGAGTACGTGCTGCAGGACCGCGACGTGGCGACCGAGATTCTTGGCCCCAAGCCGGGGCCGTCCCCAGCCTGGACCAACGCGCTTCTCGGCGCCATGAACCGTAGCGGCGCCTGGGGCATCAAGACCAACTTCACGCTGACGCCGAAGAACGCGCGCGCCAACTACCGCGTCGTGATGCTGATCGATCCCGAACGGCTGACCACCGGGGATGCGCTCTGCTCGGCGCGTGCGGTGACGGCGCCACCCGAAGGCTCCGCGCCAGGTCTGCGGCTGTACGCGGCCTTGTGCTACCGGGAGGATGCGCTGGCCGAAGCTTCAGGCGCCTCGGCCGCGGTACTGACCCCCGGCGATCCGGCATTCCTGGCACTGGTCAACCAAATGATGATCGCGGTCTTTCCACCCCCATCGCGGTTCCCCGACTGTCTCCCGGTGCAGCGGATGATTTGCTTCGATGGGGATGGGGAGAGTGGCGTTCATATGGGCTGAATCAGCGTACCAGTCGGCTCAGGTCCTTGAAGGCCGGTGTGCCCGCCCGGTCCAGCCATTCGAACAGGACCATTTCCGCGGTCACCATGTCGGCCCCGTTGCGCGTCAGCCGCGCGACGGCAACCGCCTTCGATTCCGGCTTGCGCGAGGCAGTGGCGTCATCGACCACGAACGGGCGCAGACCCAGATCGACTAGGTCGAGCGCGGTCTGCATGACGCAGACATGGGTTTCGATCCCGGCGATCACCACTTGCGGCCGCCCCTGGCCGAGAAGTTGCCGGCGGATGTCCTCGTCGGCGACGCAGGAGAAGTGCAGCTTGGGCATGGCGCCGGCATTCGGCATCAGCGCCTTGAGCCGCGGCACGGTCGGCCCGAGACCCTGCGGATATTGTTCGGTTACCAGGATCGGCACGGCGAGGCGCCGCGCCGCTTCCATCAGCAGCACGCACCGCTCCACCACCCGCTCGCCCTCGTGCATGGCAGGCAGCAGCTTCTCCTGGACATCGACGATCATCAGACAGGCGGTGTCGGCGCGGAGGCGCATGGGGGCACTCCCAGGGTCGCCCCAGGCTAGCCGACCCGACACGGGCTGCAAGGGGGGTGATTGACAGACGGGGGTTGAACCCCTATATCCAATTCAAGTTCTCAAGAGCAGCCACCAAATCTATGATTTCTGTGACAGTTCGGCTCCCGTCCACAGGCTGTTCCCGAGCCGACCTCACACAACATAAGCGAGCGAATGTCCTTTGAGTCACTGGGGCTTAGCCCCACTCTATTGTCCGCCGTCAAAGACGCCGGCTACGCCACCGCCACCCCCATCCAATCCGAAGGCATCCCCATCGTCCTGCAAGGTCGGGACATGCTCGGGTGCGCCCAGACCGGGACCGGCAAGACCGCCTGCTTCGTGCTGCCGATGATCGACATGCTGTCGGCCGGCCGCGCGCGGGCGCGCATGCCGCGGTCGCTGATCATGAGCCCGACCCGCGAATTGGCGGCGCAGACCGCGGAGGCCTTCGCCTCTCTCGGCCGCCACCACCGCCTTACCACGGCGCTCCTGATCGGCGGCGTATCCTACGGCGACCAGGAAAAGGCGCTCGATCGCGGGGTGGATGTTTTAATCGCGACTCCTGGCCGCCTGCTCGACCACTTCGATCGCGGCCGGATCCTGCTGCACGGTGTGCAGGTCCTGGTCGTCGACGAGGCCGACCGCATGCTCGACATGGGGTTCATCCCCGACCTGGAGCGGATCGCCTCCTTGGTGCCGAAGATGCGCCAGACCCTGATGTTCTCGGCCACCATGCCGCCGGAGATCCGGCGCCTGGCCGACAAGTTCCTGATCAATCCGCGCGAGATTTCCGTCTCTCCGCCCGCCTCGCCGGCCAGCACCATCCAGCACAACCTGGTCCACGTCGCACCGAAGCAGAAGACCGACACGCTCTGGCGCCTGCTGCACGCGGAGGGCGTGAAGAACGCCCTCATCTTCTGCAACCGCAAGCGCGACGTGGACAGCCTCTACCGCGTGTTGAAGAAGCGCGGCGCGGCGGTCGCCGCCCTGCACGGCGATCTGGACCAGGCGACGCGCACCGAGACCCTCGACCGCTTCAAGCGCGGCGAGATCGCCTTCATGGTGGCGAGCGACGTGGCTGGGCGCGGCATCGACGTGGAACAGCTCAGCCACGTGGTGAATTACGACGTGCCGATGCACGCCGAGGACTATGTGCATCGCATCGGCCGCACCGGTCGCGCCGGGCTGAGCGGCATTGCCATCACCTTGGCCACCAGCGACGATGCCCGCTATCTGCAGGCGATCGAGAAACTGATCGGCCGCAGCATCCCGACTCTCGACCTAGACGGTACGGCTGAGCCCGACGCGGCACCTTCTGCGCCAGTGCCCGCCCCCGCACCCGCGGCCGAGGACGCCGCCCCGGCACCGGAGCGCAGCCGTAGCCGCAGCCGCGCGCGGGGCGCCCGAGAAGGCGGCAAGCGTGCCGCTCCCGCCGCACCGGAACGCGCCACCAAGCGCGAGCGCCCGGCGGAACGGCAGCAACGGCCGCGTGAGCGTACGGAATCCGAGGGTCCGGTGGTCGGTCTCGGCGCCCATGTGCCGGCCTTCCTGCTGCGACCGCTCCGCCGCGCGGAACCGACCAAGGACGAGGTCGGCGACGAGGCTGCCGCCTGACGCGAGAAATCTGCCCATGCAGACGATCTTCGTGATGGTCAAATGCGCTTTGGGCAAGGCCTACCGGGTAGCGGATTCCGCGGTTCAGAACGTCGAGCAGGTGTCGGAGGTCCACTCCACCTCCGGCCAGTACGACCTGCTGATGAAGTGCTATCTCGCCGACGGCGTCGACATCGGCCACTTCGTCACCGAGAAGATCCAGACCCTGCCTGACGTGAAGGACACCTTCACCCTGATCGCGTTCAAGGCCTTCACCTGACGCGGCCGGCGGCGTGCGCTTCCTGGTCTTCCAGCACCTGGCCGTCGAGCATCCTGGCACCTTCCGCGGGTTGATGACCGCGGCCGGGGTCGACTGGGTCACGGTCGAACTCGACGCCGGCGAAACGGTCCCGCCGCTCACCGGGTTCGACGCGTTGCTGGCCTTCGGCGGCCCCATGGATGTCTGGCAGGAAGCGGAGCATCCCTGGCTGCTGCCCGAGAAGACGGCGATCCGGGCCGCGGTGCGTGATCACCGCCTCCCCTTCCTCGGCATCTGCCTCGGCCATCAACTATTGGCAGCCGCCCTCGGCGGCGAAGTCGGGCCCATGACTGCCCCCGAGGTCGGCCTGACCACGGTCGAGCTTACCACTGAGGGCCGAGAGAGCCCGTTGTTCGCGGGCCTCGACCACCGCTCCGCCTGCTTCCAGTGGCATGGCAGCGAAGTGAAGCGCCTACCGGAAGGCGCCCGGATCCTGGCCCAGAACGCCCACTGCCCGGTGCAGGCGTTCGCCGTCGGGGCTTGCGCCTTTGGCCTGCAATACCATGTCGAGTTGACCCCGGCGACAGTCGGCGAATGGGGCTGCGTCCCGGAATACGCGCAGGCGCTCGAGACCACCCTCGGGGCTGGTGCCCTCGCCCGCCTAAACCAGGCGACGGCGGCGGCGCTGCCCGACCTGGAGCGGGACGCGGCGCTCTTGTTCGCGAACTTCCTCGGGATCGTGCGCGCCGCGGCCGATTGACAGCCGGATCGCCTCTGCTACCACTGTCCGCCCGACGCAAACTGGGCGGCAGGAGGCGAGGCCATGGCAGCGTTCACCGACATCGTCGTCACCACGCCGAAGACCCATGTGACCCTGATCCAACTGAACCGGCCCCAGGTCTACAACGCGCTGCGCTTCAACCTGTTGCAGGAATTGTCGCAAGCGCTGGCCGCGGCGACCACCGACGATGCGGTGCGCTGCGTGGTCATCACCGGCAACGACAAGGCTTTCGCCGCGGGCGCCGACATCAACGAGTTCCAGGCCCAGACCCTGGTATCGACCGCGACCGACCGCGACCAGCGCAGCCAGCACTGGCAGGCACTGCGCGGCTTCCCCAAGCCGGTGATCGCAGCGGTGAACGGCTTCGCCCTCGGCGGCGGGTGCGAAATGGCGATGAACTGCGACATCATCATCGCCGGCGACACCGCCAAGTTCGGCCAGCCGGAGATCAACCTCGGCATCATACCGGGCGGCGGCGGCACCCAGCGGCTGCCCAGGACCGTCGGCAAGTCCCTGGCCATGAAGATGATCCTCTCGGGCGAGCGGATCGACGCAGAGACGGCATTGACCGCCGGCCTGGTGGCGGAGGTGGTTCCGGCGGCGAAGACGCTGGAGCGCGCCCTGGAGCTGGCCGAGCTGATCGCCAGCAAGCCTCCGATCGCCGTGCGCATGGCCAAGGATGCGGTGCTGCGCTCCTACGATGTGCCGATCGAGGCCGGCCTGCTCTATGAGCGGCGCGCCTTCAGCATCCTGTTCGCGACCGAGGACCGCAAGGAGGGGGTCGCCGCGTTCCTCGAGAAGCGCAAGGCGACCTTCAAGGGCCAGTGAGCGCGCCAACCTCGCCGCACCCGGATGCGGGCGCCATCGCCGCCGCCATGGCGGCCCGCGATGGCGTCTTCCAGGCCCTCGGCATGGACCTGATCGAGGCGCGGCGGGGCCATGCCGAGGTTCGCCTGACCCTCGCCCCGACCATGCTGAATGCCAACGGGGTCGCCCATGGCGGGGTGATCTTCACCCTGGCGGACGCCGCCTTCGGCTTCGCCTGTAATTCCGACGGCCGGCCGACCGTCGCGGCCCATGCCGCCATCAGCTTCGTCGCGGCCGCCAGGCCCGGCGAGGTGCTGACCGCGACTGTCACCCGGCAGCACCGCGGCCGCACCACCGGCGTCTATGACGGCCGTGTCACCGCCGGCGACGGTCGCCTGATCGCCCTCTTCCGCGGCCACGCCCATGAAATCGGTGCGATTGCGGCCGCTGCGCCGCAATCCGGCCGAGACTGACCCGGCCGCACCCGAACGCCGGCACCCTCCGGGGTTGGGCCGTTGGCGCAGGCGCCCCGCCAACGCCAGGGTTGAAAAGCGCCGCAACCATGATCGCGATCACAGCCGCCCCCGCCGCGCCGGATTAAGGTTCGCTCAAGGTTAATGCGTACCCGAGCTGGTTCGGGATGGAGAGTAAGATGCAACGGCAGTTCGCGATGAGCTTCGGCTTCCTGATGGCGACTTAGCTGTTCGGCGTCGTCGGCCTCTGGGCGATGCCACAGACGGTGGACCCCGCCGCGTCCTACCGCGTGCCGGGCCCCTCCGTCTCCTACCAGGACCAGAGCGGCCGCTTCACGGTCTTCGTGCGCTGACGGTCACAAGGTGGTCGGGGCGGCCGGATTTGACCGGCGACCTGTTTAGTCCCGCCGTTGCCATGGCCCCGTCCGCTCGCGCGAGCGGGGCTCATTTTTGTTGACCGGGGCATGGGGAGCGTTTCTGGCCAAGGGGCCGCCACCGATTTTGGACAGCCCCGAAGATCTTGGACAACTGTTGTGAATGACTGGGCGGATTAGAATATAAGCCGTTGATTTATTTGGCGTAACTGCGGCAACTCGAACCCAGGTTTCCGCAGTGCCGGGGTGCTGGCTCGAGTTCCGGGGTCACGACGCCACGGCCTCGACCGCGGCTCCCCTCCGCGCTGGCATGCGGATCAGCAGAAACAGCGGCAGGACTGCCACCACGGTTATAGCGAGCCATCCGAAATCGCTGACATAGGCGAGGATTGCTGCCTGCCGGGTGGTGACGGCGTCGAGGGCGGCGAGGCCGGTGACGTCGCCGAGAGTCCAGGCCTCGGGAAGGGACAGATGGCGCAGGGCCTCGTTGAAGTGGGACACGTTTTCGCTGAGAACGGCGTGGTTGGCCTGGGTCTTACGGACGAGCCAAGCGACAGCCACAGACGCTCCGATGCTGCTGCCAAGGTTGCGGCCGAGGGCATAGAAACCGGTGCCCACATCCGTGTAACCTGACGGTAAGGTCGAGAAGGTGGTGATGGTCAGAGGCACGAACAAGAAGCCCAGCCCAGCCCCATGCACCGCGACGATCGCGGCGATGGTGACACGGTCAAAATCCGGCGTCAGCAGCGACATTCCCCAATTGGCCAGGGACATGCATAGGACCCCCAGGACCATTAGCGGGATTGGGCCGGTTCGCAGAAGCAAACGTCCCGCGACCAAGGCGCCCACACCGTTGGCCAGGGCCTGGGGCACCATGGCCACCCCGGCGGTGACGACGGGATAGCCCGCAAGGGTCTGCAGGTAGGGCGACACGAGGGCGAGAAAGGACAGCCACTGCGCGCCGAGCATGGTGATCACAACCATGCCGACGACGAAATTCCGGTCCCGGAACATCGCCCGGTCGATAAAGGGGCGCGATGCCGTGGCGATGTGGATGGCGAACAGGTAGAGCGCAACCACGACGACGGCCGCGGCGATAATGATCTCCCACGACTCGAACCAGTCCATGCGCTCGCCTCGGCTCAGCACCAATTGCAGGGCGACCAGGCCAATGGCGAGGATGCCATATCCGGAAACAGCGAAAGGCTGGACGCGCCGCTGCATGCGCTGCCGCGGTGCGAACACGAGAACGACGAAAAACGACGCCAGGCCAAGCGGCACGTTGATGTAGAAGGCCCATCGCCAACTGTAAAACTCGGTCACATAGCCGCCCAGTGCCGGGCCCAGCAAAATGCCGCTCATCATGCCGATCGTCCACCAGCCCATGGCCTCGCCCCGCTTCTCGCCGGGATAGGCATCGAATACGAAGGATTGAGACACGGGCATGAATGGTGCGGCGAAGACGCCCTGCAGAAACCGGTAGCCGACCATCTCCACCAGGGAGTTGGACGTCCCAGCGAGCATGGACGCGACGATGAATCCCGCGACAGCGACCAAGAACACGGGCTTGCGCCCGAAGCTGTTCGACAGGTAGCCGACCAGCGGCATGGCAACGGCGACGGCAATCAGATAGGCGGTGAGGACCCAGGTGATCTCGTCCTGGGTCGCCGACAGGGCGCCTTGCATCCGCGGCAGGGCGACCGTGGCCATGGTCGTATCCAAGGCCTGCAGATTGGCACCGAGGACGACCCCGAAGAAGATCGTCCGCCGATAGGGCATCGGCGCCTGCGTTTCGGCTTCCTGCGGCACCGCCACCCTCCTCCGCACCCCAACCATACAACGGATGAGCCCTCGGGCAGCACGTCAGTTCGACTGCCGCCATCTCCCGACCAGCATCCAAGCGAGCCATGATCCAGGGGCGCGATTCATCCCCGCGTGCGCGGGGAACGCGGCGTGGTTATAGCGATGCGCGCCGGACTCGGCGTCGATCAGCAGCCATTCGCGGCGGTCGATCGCCTCTTGCAGCGTGATGCGCCTATCGCCACGCTCCCGGTCCGTTGTTGCCGCCGCCCTGTCCGCCGAGGGCGGCCAGAGTCGACCGCATACTGGCGCGGAGACTGCCACCCCTAATTTCTCGAATCTGTTGCCCCAACGTTACCCCGGGCGGAAATCTGCTTTCGCCAAACTCTGCGAACTGTGGCGTGACAAATCGAGAAAACTGGTCGGGGCGGCCGGATTCGAACCGGCGACCCTCTGCTCCCAAAGCAGATGCGCTACCAGGCTGCGCTACGCCCCGACGTGAGGCGCCCCCTTACACGGCGCGCGCGAACTCTGCAAGATGGCGCACCTCGAGTTATGCTTTAAAAATCAGGATAAATTACTTTATATTCAATCTATTATCATAATTTATTGAATGTATACATTACTCCTTGTCAGGGTCCGAACATCGGGTGCAATACCCGGTCGCCGGCTGCGATCCCCAGCCGCTCCGCGCTTCCTGCCGCCAGTTCCAGCACCGCCCGTATCGGCGCCTCCGACCCGATGGTCTGGGTCGAGAGCGGCGTGGTGCGTGGGGCGATGTGGGCGATGCGCCCGTTCTCGCCGATGAACAGCATGTCGAGCGAGAGGTACGTGTTCTTCATCCACATCGCCACCCATTGCACCTGGTGGAAGTCGAACAGCATGCCGCGGCCGGGGGCCAGTTCGGTGCGAAACATCAGGCCCCGGGCGCGCTGCGCCTCCTCGCGTGCCACCTCGACCGCAAACGCATGGGTGCCACGCCTGGTTTCGATGTTCAGGGACTCGACCGGCCAGGAAACGTCCGCCGTCTGCGCCGACACAGCAAGACCCGCGAGCAAGAGTGCGAGCAGCGCGCCGCCCGGTAGTCCCCATCGCGCCATTCCCGGCACTACCCCCCTCTCCTAGGCCATGACCTGCCGCACCGTCGCCCGCACCTCGGGCCGGATTACGCCCGGCCGCATCTCGTCGGCAAGGGTCGTGAACCACGTCTGCGGCGGGCTCCGCCCGGCCGCCCGGTTCCAGTTGAGGCCGCGCAACAATGCCTCCGCCGCCGCCGGCAGCCGCTCCGGCACCGCGTGCCCGGCGAGCGTCGCCCACACCCCGGCCCAGCACCGCGCCACCGCCCACGGATTGTAGCCGCCGCCGCCGAGGACGACCATCCGGGGCGCGAGGCACTTCAGCGCAGCCACCGCCGACCACAGCGCGCCATTGGAGAGCGCAAGGTTGGCGAGCGGATCGTCGGCGAGCGCATCGGCGCCGCACTGGATCATCACCGCCTGGGGCCGGAAGCCGGTGCCGAGGGGCAGCAGCGCCTCTTCGACCACGAGGTGGAACTCGCTGTCGTTCAGGGCGCTCGGCATCGGCAGGTTGCGCGCCATGCCCCCGGCCCGGTCGTCCACCGCGCCGGAGTGGGGCCAGCGCCGCTCTTCGTGCACGGAGACGGTCAATACCCGCTCGTCGGCGGCGAACGCGGCCTGCACGCCGTCGCCGTGGTGGGCATCGAGATCGACGTAATAGATGCGCTCCAGCCCCTGATCCAGCAGCGCGAGCAGCCCGAGGACCGGATCGTTGAAGTAGCAGAACCCGCTCGCCCGCGCGCGTCTGCCGTGGTGGGTACCGCCGGCCGGGTTGTAGGCGATGCCGCCATCCGCCACCAGCGCCGCCGCGCGCAGCGAGCCGCCGCAGGCGGTCGCCGGCCGGCGGAACATCTCGGCAAACACCGGGTTGCCGCCGGAGCCCAGGTTGAAACGGCGGCGAACCGGCTCATCGACCGCTTGCCGCGCCTCGGCCATCTGCACGGCGGCGATGTAGTCCGGAGCGTGGAAGCGGGCGAGCTGGGCGGGGGTCGCCACCGGGCTTTCCACATAGGCCCCGTCGGCCAGCCAGCCGAGCGCGCGGCAGAGATCGATCGTGGTCGATACCCGTGGGATCGCCAGCGGGTGCCAGGCGCCGTAGCTGGAGCGCCGGTAGATCTCGCTGCCGATGAACCAGGGGCCGGTCTGCATCACGGGCGCAGCGTGGTGCGGCGGTGGCGCAGTTGTCAATCGTGACTGGCTTGCCTGGGCGGTGGCGGCCGGTCATAGTTTCGTCCTCTCACTGGGGGGAGTCGGATGGTCCGGCTGAGAGGCCCCAAAGGGCGACCCCTGGAACCCGAACCGGTTCAGACCGGCGTAGGGACGAGTGAGGCCATGCCCGACACGCCGCCCCACCCCTCTGCCATCGTCTGTCGCGGGCTGACGCTCCGCTACGGCGCAGAGCGCCTGTTCGACAACCTCTCCCTCACCATCCCCGGCGGCGAGTGGACCTGCATCCTGGGGCCGAGCGGCGTCGGCAAGACCAGCCTGCTGCGCCTCTTCGCCGGCCTGGGCGGCGGCGGCTCGGCAGCGGGCGAGGTCCACGCCGGCGACGGCGGCACGCTCGCAGGAAGAGTCGCCTATATGGCGCAGAACGATCTGCTGCTGCCCTGGCTGTCGGTGCTCGACAATGTGCTGCTCGGCGCGCGGCTGCGCGGCGCGCGGCGGGACGCGGCGCGCGCGCGGACACTCCTGGCAGAGGTCGGGCTGGCGGAGCGGGCGGGAGACCGCCCGGCGGCGCTTTCGGGTGGCATGCGCCAGCGCGCCGCCCTTGCCCGCACTCTCATGGAGGACTGCCCGATCGTGCTGATGGACGAGCCCTTTTCCGGCCTCGACGCGATTACCCGCCACCGGTTGCAGGAACTCGCCGCCACGATCCTGAGTGGGCGCACGGTGGTCCTGGTGACCCACGATCCCCTGGAGGCGCTCCGGCTTGGCCGCCATATCCATGTCCTCTCGGGCCAGCCGGTGCGCATGGACCAGCCGCTGCGCCCCTCAGGCGAACCGCCGCGCGATTTGGCCGATCCCGTGCTGCTCGCCTTGCAGGCCACATTGCTGAGCCGCCTGAGTGGCAGCGGAGAAGGCGTGTCGTGACGCTGACCCGCATCCTGCTGCCACTCGCCGGCCTGCTGCTGCTCTGGCAGGGGATCGTAGCCCTCACGGCCGTGCCGCCCTACATCCTGCCGCCGCCCGCGCGGGTTGCCTCGGCCCTGGTCCAGCAGCATGCGCTGATCCTCGGCCACGCCCTCACCACCGCGGTGGAAATCCTGCTCGGGCTGCTGATCGGCACCTTGCTCGGCGCGCTTGCGGCGACCAGCCTGGCCTATTTTCCGCCGGCGCGGCGCTGGTTGCTGCCCCTCCTGGTGGTGTCCCAGGCGATTCCGGTTTTCGCCCTGGCGCCGATCCTGGTTCTCTGGCTCGGCTACGGCCTGGCCTCCAAGGTGGCGATGGCGGTGCTGATCATCTTCTTTCCAGTGGTCGCGACCTTCTACGACGGCCTGCGCCGGACCGAGCCCGGCTGGATCGACCTCGCGGCGACGATGCAGGCATCCCGCTGGGCGGTCCTGCGTCATGTGCGCGTACCTGGGGCCCTCCCCGCCTTCGCCTCGGGCCTGCGCGTGGCGACGGCGGTGGCGCCCATCGGCGCCGTGGTCGGCGAGTGGGTCGGATCCAGCGCCGGCCTCGGCTATCTCATGCTGCACGCCAACGGGCGCATGCAGACCGACTTGATGTTCGCCGCCCTCGCCACCCTCGCCGTCCTCGCGCTCCTGCTCTACGTCGCGGTCGACCGTGCCTTGCGCCGGGCGCTCCCCTGGCAGCCGGACACCGCGACGCCCCTGCCCTGAAGTGCCCGCGAGAAGGAACCCGCCATGCCCCGCCGCTCCCGCATCCTCGCCGCCCTGTTATTCCTGGCGACACTGTGCGCCGGACCCACTGCCCGCGCGGCCGACAAGCTGACCCTGATCCTCGACTGGTTCGTCAATCCGGACCATGCGCCGCTTTACGTCGCCCTCGAGGCGGGCTTCTTCCGCGAGGCCGGGCTCGCGGTCGAGCTGATCGCCCCGGCCGACCCCAACGATCCGCCCAAGCTGGTGGCCGCCGGCAAGGCGGACGCCGCGATCTCCTACCAGCCGCAGCTGCACCTGCAGGTCGCCGCCGGCCTGCCGCTGGTGCGCGCCGCGACCCTGGTGGCGACCCCCCTCAACAGCCTGGTGGTGCTGGCCGACGGCCCCATCAAGCGGATCGCCGACCTCAAGGGCCGCAAGGTCGGGTTCTCGGTCGGCGGCTTCGAGGACGCGATTCTCGGCGCCATGCTGGCCAAGGCCGGTCTCAAGGCCAGCGACGTGACCCTGGTCAACGTCAACTTCTCGCTCTCGCCCGCCCTGCTCGCCGGCCAGGTCGATGCGGTGATCGGCGCCTTCCGCAACTTCGAACTCAATCAGATGGACCTCGCCGGCCGCAGGGGCCGCGCCTTCTTCGTCGAGGAGGAGGGCGTGCCTGCTTACGACGAGTTGATCCTGGTGGTGCACCGCGACCGGGGCACGGACGGGCGCCTGCGACGGCTGGTGGATGCCATAGAGCGGGGCGTGCAATACCTCATCAACCACCCCGCCGAGAGCTGGTTGCTGTTCGTCAAGGGGCGCAAGGAGTTGGACGACGAGCTGAACCGCCGCGCCTGGCGCGACACGCTGCCGCGGTTCGCGGCGAGCCCGGCCGCCCTCGACCGCGCGCGCTACGAGCGGTTCGCCCGCTTCCTGCTGCAACAAGGGCTAATCAAGGCCGTGCCGCCGCTCGCTTCGTACGCGATCGAACTGCCTTATTAGGGAATGGCGATAAAGCCAGGCCCCGGCGATAAAACCACTTTGGCTGCGGGTTCATTTTGATAAGATCGCGCCCGAACGAGCGGGGGATAACTCGCAATCGAGGGGGAACAAAAAATGAAAAGCGTGATGGTGCGTTTCTTGACGCACGAACGGGGGTTGTTCGCGGGCGCCGTGATCGTCGCGGCCGTGGCGGCGATGATCGGCACGCCCTTCGACTTCGTGTTGTTCGGCCTGACGCTCGCAGGTGTGGGGATATTTCACCACCATACCCTGCAGGTCGCCCTGATCGGGCTCGCCGCGATCGTCCTCTACCAGCTCGGCTTCACCGGATTCAAGACGGGGCCGGGCCTTGGCGGCCTAGTCCAGCACCTGGGCCACGAATGGGTCATCCTCGCCAACCTGTTCGGCCTACTGATGGGTTTCGCGCTTCTGTCGCGCCACTTCGAGGAAAGCAAGATCCCCGACGCGTTGCCCGCTTATCTGCCCGAAGGCTGGAAGGGCGGCTTTGTGTTGCTCGCCGGCGTGTTCGTGCTTTCGAGCTTTCTCGACAATATCGCCGCCGCCCTGATCGGCGGCGCCATGGCGCGCCACGTGTTCCGCGGCAAAGTGCACATGGGCTATCTCGCGGCCATCGTCGCGGCCTCGAACGCGGGCGGCTCGGGCAGCGTGGTCGGCGACACGACCACGACCATGATGTGGATCAGCGGCGTCAGCCCGCTGTCCGTGTTCGAAGCCTATATCGCCGCGGGCGCGGCGCTGATCATCAGCGGTATTCCGGCCGCGCTGCAGCAGCACAAGCATGCGCCAATCATAAAAGTCGCGATCGAGACCGTTCGCATCGAATGGGCGCGGGTGCTCATCGTTTTTTTCATCTTGGTGGTGGCGCTGGTCGCCAACGTCTGGGCCAACCTGCGCGCGCCGGATCTTCTCGACTTGCTGCCCGTCATCGGGCTGGCGGTGTGGGCCGCGATTCTGGTGACGGCGCCGCTCCGGTCCCCGGATTGGAAGATCATGCCGGAAACGTTCAAGGGCACGATCTTCCTGCTGTCCCTCGTCACCGCCGCCTCGCTGATGCCGGTCGAGAAGCTGCCGCTGGCCGCTTGGCAGACGGCGCTCGGCCTCGGTTTCGTCTCGGCGGTGTTCGACAACATTCCGCTGACCGCGCTCGCCTTGAAGCAGGGCGGTTACGATTGGGGTTTTCTTGCCTACGCGGTTGGCTATGGCGGTTCGATGATCTGGTTCGGTTCGTCCGCGGGTGTGGCACTCTCGAACATGTATCCGGAGGCAAAGTCCGTTGGCCTCTGGCTCAAGCACGGCTGGCACGTGGCGGTGGCATACGTGATCGGCTTTTTCCTGTTGCTCGCGGTTCTCGGCTGGCACGCGGACGCCCCTCACACGAAGGGAGCCGAAGTTACGCCCGCGCCGGTGGTCGCGGTTGCGAACGCGGGCCTTACCCGCTAGGCCCCCGAACCCACGCCATCGCGGTTTAAGGACAGACACGTTCAATGGAAATCACCGGCGAATACACCCTGCCCGCTCCCCGGCAGGCGGTCTGGGAGGCGCTTCAGGACCCGGCCGTCCTCCGGGCCAGCATGCCGGGCTGCGAGACCCTGGAGAAACTCTCCGACACCGAGTTCACCGCCAAGGTCACCACCAAGGTCGGGCCGGTGAAGGCGAAGTTCACCGGCAAGGTGACCCTTTCCGACCTCGACCCGCCGAACGGCTACACCATTTCCGGCGAGGGCCAGGGAGGTGTCGCCGGTTTCGCCAAGGGCAGCGCCAAGGTGCAGCTCAGCGACGCCGGGCCGGGGCAAACCACGCTCCGCTACACCGTCGATGCCATGGTCGGCGGCAAGATCGCCCAGATCGGCTCGCGCCTGATCGAGGGCACGGCGAGGAAGCTGGCGGACGAGTTCTTCGGCAGCTTCACGGCGCAAGTCGCGGCGCGGGCCGCGGCGACGGCGCCCGTCGCGCCGGCCGCAGCGGCGCAACCAGCCGCGCCCTCGCCGGCACCGTCGGCTCCCCGCGAAGGCATTCCGGCCTTCGTCTGGATCGCCGGGGTGGTGATCGCCGTCGCGCTCCTGCTCTACTTCGTCCTGTAGCGCAGGACGCTGGCGCGACGCCGGAACATCACTTGACCCTGTTCGCGGGCAGTCGGACACTACTGCCCCACCCGCGGACGGCGGCGTCTCCAGTCTGAACTCGCCCGTCGCTGAACCACGCGGAATCAAGACCAAGGGAGGACGTCCATGACCATTGCGGTTGCAATGAAGGTGAACGGCAAGGCGGTCAGCGGCCAAGTGGAGGCGCGCACGCTGCTGGTTCAGTTCCTGCGCGAGAATTTGCGCCTGACCGGCACCCACGTCGGCTGCGACACCAGCCAGTGCGGCGCGTGCGTGGTGCATATCAACGGCAAGGCGGTGAAGTCGTGCACCACCCTCGCCGCCCAGGCAGACGGCACCGAGGTCACCACCATCGAAGGCTTGGCCAGGGACGGCAAGCTGCACCCGATGCAAGAGGCGTTCCGCGAGCACCACGCTCTCCAGTGCGGGTTCTGCACCCCGGGCATGGTGATGAGCGCGATCGACATGCTGCGCCGCATCCCCCGCCCCGACGAGGCGACCATCCGGCACGAGCTGGAGGGCAACATCTGCCGCTGCACCGGCTACCACAACATCGTCAAGGCGATTCAGGCCGCGGCCAAAGTGATGGGAGGCTGACCCATGGTGGAGAACGGCATCGGCGCCCGCGTGCGCCGCAAGGAGGACTTCCGGTTCCTGACCGGTCAGGGCACCTACACCGACGACATGAACCGGCCTGGCCAGGCGCACGTGTTCCTGCTGCGCTCGCCGCACGCCCATGCGCGGCTAAAGAAGATCGACGCGCGTCAGGCCCTCGCCGCGCCGGGTGTGATCGCCGTGATCACCGGCGCCGACTTGGAGGCGGCCGGTGTCGGCCCACTGCCCTGCGGCTGGCAGATCTTCAACAAGGATGGCACGCCGGCGCATGAGCCGCCGCATCCGGTCCTTGCCGTCGGCAGAGTGCGCCATGTCGGCGACCCCGTGGCGGCGGTGATCGCCGAGACCCGGGCCTTGGCCCGCGACGGCGCCGAGAAGCTCGTGGTCGACTATGATCCGCTGCCGTCGGTGACCGCGACCGCCCAGGCGGCGAAGGCGGGTGCGCCCGCGGTGCACGACGGTGCGCCCAACAATGTCTGCTTCGACTGGCATTTCGGCGACGCGGCCGCGGTCGATCAGGCCTTCGCCAAGGCCGCCCATGTCACCACGATCGACCTCTACAACAACCGCCTGGTGGCGAACGCGATCGAGCCGCGGGCGGCGATCGGCGAATACGACCCGGCCGCCGACCGCCACACCCTTTATACCGCCAGTCAAAACCCGCACGTGATCCGCTTGCTGATGGGCGCCTATGTGCTGAAGCTCCCCGAGGCCAAGCTCAGGGTCGTCTCGCCCGACGTCGGCGGCGGATTCGGCTCCAAGATCTATCATTACGCCGAGGAGGCCCTGGTCACCTGGGCGGCGAAAAAGGTCGGCCGCCCGGTTAAGTGGACCGCCGACCGCAGTGAAAGCTTCATCAGCGACGCCCAGGGCCGCGACCACGTGACGCATGCGGAACTCGCCCTCGACAAGAGCGGCAAGTTCCTCGCCCTGCGGGTACAGACGACGGCCAATCTCGGTGGCTATCTCTCGACCTTCTCCACCGCGATTCCAACCTACCTCTATGCGACGCTCCTCGCCGGCCTCTACACCACCCCGGCGATCTACTGCGGCGTGAAGGCGGTCTTCACCAACACGGTGCCGGTGGATGCCTACCGCGGCGCCGGCCGACCCGAGGCCTGCTTCGTGGTCGAGCGGCTGGTGGAGAAGGCGGCCCAGGAGATGGGCCTCGACAAGACCGAGATCCGCCGCAAGAACTTCGTGCCGAAATCGGCGATGCCCTACCAGACGCCAGTCGCCCTGCAATACGACAGCGGTGACTTCATCACGCACATGGAGGCGGCGCTCAAGCTCGCCGACCATGGCGGCGCCGAGAAGCGCCGCGCAGACGCGAAAAAGCGCGGCAAGCTGCTGGGCGTCGGGCTCTCCACCTATATCGAGGCCTGCGGCATCGCGCCGTCCAACGTCGCAGGCGCCCTCGGCGCCCGCGCCGGTCTCTACGAATCGGCGGAGGTCCGCTTCCACCCCACGGGCACGGTGACGCTCTTCACCGGCAGCCACTCACATGGCCAGAGCCACGAGACCACCTTCGCCCAGCTCATCGCCGAGGGGCTCGGCGTGCCGATCGAGAACGTCGAGGTGGTGCACGGCGACACCGACCGCATCGCCTTCGGCATGGGCACCTATGGGTCGCGGTCGCTGCCAGTCGGCGGCAGCGCCATCGTCAAGGCCATGGACAAGATCGTCGCCAAGGGCAAGAAGATCGCCGCCCACATGCTGGAAGCAGCCGAGGCCGACATCGAGTTCAAGAACGGCACTTTCAGGGTCGCCGGCACCGACAAGGGCCTGAGCATCGGCCAGATTGCCTTCTCGGCCTACGTGCCGCACAACTTCCCCCTCGAGACGGTCGAGCCGGGCCTGGACGAGACCGCCTTCTATGACCCGAAGAACTTCACCTTCCCGAACGGCACCCACATCTGCGAGGTGGAGGTGGACGAGGACACCGGCGCCGTGCAGCTCACCCGCTTCGTCGCGGTCGACGACTTCGGGCGCATCATCAACCCGATGGTGGTCGAGGGGCAGGTGCACGGCGGCATCGTCCAAGGCGTCGGCCAGGCCCTGGTCGAGGACTGCATCTACGATCCGACGTCCGGACAGCTCGTCACCGGTTCCTACATGGACTACTGCATGCCGAAGGCGGACCTGGTGCCCTCCTTCCAGGTGGCCACCAACGAGGGCGCGCCCTGCACCCACAACCCGCTCGGCGTGAAGGGCTGCGGCGAGGCCGGCACCATCGGCGCCGGTGCCGCCGTGATCAACGCGGTCGTCGATGCCCTCAAGGGCTTCGGCGTCACCCACATGGACATGCCGGCGACGCCAGAAAAGATCTGGCGCGCGATGCACGGCAAAGCCGCGAAAGCGGCGGAATAGGGCGAGGGAGGACACCCATGTACAACTTCAACTATCACCGTGCGGGCTCGGTGGACGAGGCCGTCGCCCTGATGGCCAAGGCATCCGACGGGCGCTTCCTCGCCGGCGGGCACAGCCTGCTGCCGACCATGAAGCAGCGCCTGGCCCAGCCGACCGACCTGATCGACATCGGCCGCATCGCCGCCCTCAACGGGGTCAAGACCGAGAGCAACGCGGTGGTGGTCGGTGCCGCGACGCCCCACGCCGAGGTCAACGCCTCGGCCAAGGCGATTCCCGCCCTGATGGCCCTCGCCGCCAAGATCGGCGATCCCCACGTCCGCCACCGCGGCACCATCGGCGGCTCGATCGCCAATAGCGACCCGGCCGCCGACTATCCCGCGGCACTCGTCGGCCTGGGTGCGACGGTCAAGACCAACAAGCGCACCATCGCCGCCGACGACTTCTTCAAGGGCCTGTTCGAGACCGCGCTTAGCGACGGCGAGATGGTGGTCTCGGTCAGCTTCCCGAAGCCCGAGGCGGCCGCCTACATGAAGTTCCCGCAGCCGGCGTCGCGCTTCGCCCTGGTCGGGGTGTTCGTGGCCAGGACCAGCGGCGGCGTGCGGGTGGCGGTCACCGGCGCCGGCCCGAGCGTGTTCCGGGTCAAGGCCATGGAGGACGCGCTCAAGGCCAAGTTCACGCCCGATGCCATCAAGGGGATCACCGTTCCGGCAAAGGGGCTGAACAGCGACATCCACGGCAGCGCCGAGTATCGGGCGCATCTGGTCAACGTGATGGCCCGGCGGGCGGTGGCTGCCGCGGCCTGACAACCGGCTAGAGACGCCGATCCTGCCAGGGAGAAGGGGAGGTTCACCGCCCCCTTCCTTTTCATGTTAAGAGACGGCCGACCGCGACCAGGACCCTACCGGATGAGCGCTCTGCCCTCCTCGATCGACGAGACTGAGCGCCGCCTGGCGAGCCAGAGCTATATCGCCGACCGCAGCCTGGCCACGACCGTGTTTCTCGCGCTCCGTCTCAGCCGTCCGCTGTTCCTCGAGGGCGAGGCCGGGGTCGGCAAGACCGAGGTCGCCAAGGTGCTGTCCGCATCACTTGGGCGCCGGCTGGTGCGGCTGCAATGCTACGAAGGCCTCGACGTCGCCGCCGCGGTCTATGAATGGAACTACGCCCGGCAGATGATTGAAATCCGCCTCGCCGAAGCCGCCGGCGAGAAGGATCGCACGCGCATCAGCGACAGCATCTTCGCGCCGGAGTTCCTGATCGAGCGGCCGCTGCTCCAGGCGCTGCGACCGGGCCCCGAGGGGTCGCCCGTGCTGCTGATCGACGAACTCGACCGGACTGATGAACCTTTCGAGGCTTATCTGCTCGAAGTGCTGGCCGATTTCCAGATCACCATCCCCGAGATCGGCACCATCCGCGCGCCCGAGCCGCCGATCGTCATCATCACGTCGAACCGCACGCGCGAGATCCACGACGCTCTCAAGCGCCGCTGCCTGTACCACTGGATCGATTATCCGACCGCGGCGCGCGAGCTGGAGATCCTGCGCGCCAAGGTGCCCGGAGCCGACGAGCGCCTGCGCCAGCAGGTGGTCGGGTTCATCCAGGAACTCAGGCGCGCAGACCTGTTCAAGCTGCCGGGGATCGCCGAAACCATCGATTGGACCAGCGCGCTGATGGCGCTCGACACCACCGCCCTCGACCCGGCCGCCATCGACAGCACCCTCGGCGTGCTGCTCAAGTACCAGGACGACATCGCCAAGATCCAGGGATCGGAGGCGGCGCGGATGCTCGGCCGGGTCAAGGCCGACATGGCGACGGCGGCCGCGATCGCGTCGTGAGTGACGCGCAGCCTGCGGAGTCCGGTGGGCGGCTGTTCGAGAACATCATGCACTTCGCCCGCGTCCTGCGCGGCGCCGGGCTGCCGATCGGACCCGGCAAGGTGATCGACGCCGTGCAGGCGGTCGAGGTGGCCGGCATCCGCTCGCGCGCCGACCTCTATTGGGCTCTGCACGCGGTGTTCGTAAACCGGCGTGACCAGCGCGAGCTGTTCGATCAGGCGTTCCACGTGTTCTGGCGCAATCCCGACCTGCTGCGCCAGATGCTCGCGGTCCTGATGCCGCAAGGACTCGGCGGCGAGGCGGAGCGGGGCGAGGCGGCGAACCGGCGGGTGATGGACGCGCTGTTCGGCAACCGGCAGCGCCAGCGGGGAGACGCGGACTCCCCTGACCGTCCGTCGGACGAGCTGCAGTTCGACATGGCGATGACCTATTCCGACCGCGAGGTGCTGCAGAAGACCGACTTCGAAGCAATGACGGCCGAAGAGGTCGCGCTCGCCAAGAAGGTGATCGCCGGCATGAAGCTGCCGATCATGCAGGTGCGGACGCGGCGATTTGCCCCCCTTGCCGGCGGCCCCCGCATCGACATGCGGCGCACGCTGCGCGCCGCGCTGCGCTCAGGGACAGGCTCGATCCTGCTCGCGCGCCGCGCGCCCAAGCGGCGCCACCCGCCCCTCGTCGTGCTCTGCGACATTTCCGGCTCCATGAGCAAGTACAGCCGGATGTTCCTGCACTTCATGCACGCGATCACCAACGACCGCGACCGCGTGCACACGTTCCTGTTCGGCACTCGGCTCAGCAACATCACGCGCCATTTGCGGCTGCGCGACGTAGACCAGTCCCTCGCCCGGGTCACGGAAGCGGTCGAGGACTGGTCGGGGGGCACCCAGATCGGCGCCTGCCTGCGCGATTTCAACCGCCGCTGGGCGCGGCGCGTGCTCGGCCAGGGGGCGATCGTCCTCTTCATCTCCGACGGCCTGGACCGGGCCGCCGGCGAGGGCCTGGAAGCCGAGATCGAGCGGCTACACAAGTCGTGCCGGCGCCTGATTTGGCTCAATCCCCTGTTGCGTTACGAGCAGTTCCAACCCAAATCCCTGGGAGTGAAGGCGATCCTTCCCCATGTGGACGACTTCCGGCCGCTCTACAATCTGGAGAGCCTGGCCGATCTCGCTCAGGCCTTCGGGCGCGAGGGGCCGCGTCGGGAGGAAGGCATGAAACGCTATCTGGAGGCGGCACCATGATGCAGTCCGACGACGCGGTCCTAGCAGAGGCCGCCGGCTGGCGCGGCGCCGGGCGCGGGGTCGCCCTCGCCACGGTGGTCGCCACCTGGGGATCGAGCCCGCGCCCCGTTGGGAGCCAGCTCGCCATCAAGGACGACGGCGCCTTCATCGGCTCGGTCTCCGGCGGCTGCATCGAGGGCGCGGTGGTGCGCGAGGCGATCGAGGTGATCGGCGACGGCCGGCCGCGCCTGCTCGAGTTCGGCGTCACCAACGAGCAGGCGTGGGACGTGGGCCTCGCCTGCGGCGGCACGGTGCGCGTGTTCGTCGAACGTCTCGATTGAGGATTGAGTTCGTGCGCCAGGACCTGCTGCAGCGTGTGCTGGCCGACGTGGCGGCGAAGCGTCCAGCCGTGGTGGTGACCCACCTGACCACCGGCGCCCAGGCGCTGGTCCATGGCGATGGCGGTGCGCAGGGTGATCCGCTCCCGGCCGCGGCGCTCGCCGCCGCGCGCGAGGCCCTCGCGGCGGATCAAAGCCGCACCGTCGATACCCCCGAAGGCCCCCTGTTCCTGCATGTCTTCAGCCCGCCGCTCCGCCTCGTCATCGTCGGCGCCGTGCATATCGCCCAGCCGCTTGCGCACATGGCCGCCCTTGCCGGCTACGCGGTAAGCGTAGTCGATCCGCGCCGCTCCTTCGCCACCAAGGATCGCTTCCCCGGTGTCGCGCTCTCGACCGAGTGGCCGGACGAGGCCATGGCCCGCATCGCCCCTGATGCCCGCACCGTGGTCATCACCCTGACCCACGATCCCAAGCTGGACGATCCCGCGCTCGCCGCGGCGCTGCGGTCGGGCGCGTTCTACATCGGCGCGCTGGGGAGCCGGCAGACCCATGCGCGCCGGTTGGAGCGGCTCGGCGCCCTCGGCTTTGCGACCACCGATCTCGCCCGTATCCACGGGCCCGTCGGCCTCGACATCGGCGCCGTCTCCCCGGCCGAGATCGCGGTCTCGATCCTCGCCCAGGTGACCGAACGCCGCCGCCGGGGTGCGCCCGCATGAAATTCGCGGAGCTGCCCCTGGCCGAGGCCGAGGGTGCGATTCTCGCCCATGGCATCAAGTTCGGCGGCCAGTCGTTGCGCAAGGGCCGGGTGCTATCGGCTTGCGACGTAGAGCGCCTGCGCCAGGCCGGCGTGGCGCACGTGGTCGGTGCCAAGCTGGAGCCGACCGATGTCGGCGAGGACGCGGCTGCCCAGGCCCTCGCCCGCGCCGTCTCTGGCCCTGGCCTCACCACGAGCGCGGCGTTCACCGGCCGCTGCAACCTGTTCGCCGAGGCGCCCGGCCTCCTGATCCTCGATGCCGCGCGCATCGACCGGCTCAACCTGGTGGATGAGGCGGTGACGATCGCGACGCTGCCGGCGTACGACGCCCTCACCCCGCGCCAGATGGTGGCGACCATCAAGATCATTCCCTTCGCCGTTCCGCGCCCGGTGCTCGCCGCCTGCCTCGCCATCGCCGGCGAGGGAGATGCGCCGCCGATTCGCCTGGCGCCGTTCCGCCCCCGCGCGGTCGGGCTGATTCAGACCCGCCTGCCCGGCACCAAGGAGAGCATCCTCGACAAGAGCGCCCGGACCATGGGCGAGCGGATACGCCGCCTGGGCTCTACCTGCGCCGGCGAACGGCGCTGTCCACACGAGGCCGGCATCCTTGCGAGCGAGATCTGTGCCACCATTGCAGGGCATGCGGAGCTGGTGCTGATCCTCGGCGCCAGTGCGATCACCGACCGGCGCGACGTGATCCCGGCCGCGATCGCGGATGCCGGCGGGGTGGTCGAACACTTCGGCATGCCGGTCGATCCCGGCAACTTGCTGCTGTTGGGGCGGGCCGGAGGGGTGCCGGTGCTCGGCCTTCCCGGTTGCGCCCGCTCGCCCAAGATGAACGGCTTCGACTGGGTGCTGGAGCGGCTGCTGGCGGACGTGCCGATCGGGCGCGCGGAGATCATGCGCATGGGAGTCGGCGGCCTGCTCAAGGAGATCGCGAGCCGCCCGCTGCCGCGTGCCGAGGCCGTGGCGGACGTGGCTCCCGGGCTCAAGCGCCGGCCGCGCATCGCCGCCATCGTGCTGGCGGCCGGCCAATCCCGGCGCATGGGCCGCAACAAGCTGCTGGCCGAGATCGATGGAGTTCCCATGGTGACCCGCGTGGTCGACGCGGTGCTTGGCTCCGAAGTGGACCGAGTGGTGGTCGTGACCGGGCACGAGGCGGACCAGACGGCGGCCGCCCTCGCCGGCCGCGCCGTCACCTTGGCCCACAACCCGGATTATGCATCCGGCCTCAGTACCAGCCTGCGCGCCGGGGTCGGCGCCCTCGGCGAAGCGATCGACGCCGCCTTCGTCTGTCTCGGCGACATGCCGCGCATCAGACCCGAGCACCTGCACCGCCTGATCGCCGCCTACGACCCGGTCGAGGGCCGCGCGATCTGCGTGCCGACCTTCGCCGGGCGCCGCGGCAATCCCGTGCTGTGGGGCGCGCGCTTCTTCGCCGACATGGCGCGCGTCGCCGGCGACGTGGGTGCCCGCCACCTGATCGGCGAGAACGCCGAGGTGGTGTGCGAGGTCGCGATGGGCGACGGCGGCGTTCTGCTCGATATCGACACCCCCGAGGCGCTCGCCGCCCTCGGCGCGACGGCATGAGCTTCGACCCGGCCCGCCTGCGCGCCGAGTTCCCGATCCTGGCGCGGACCGTCCACGGCCAGTCGCTCCACTACCTCGACAACGGCGCGACTGCACAAATGCCGCGCGCGGTGCTGGAGCGGATCGTCCGCCACGAGAGCGAGTCGCGCGCCAACGTGCTGCGCGGCGTGCACGCCCTGGCCGAGGCGGCGACCGAAGCCTTTGAGGCGGCCCGCGCCACCCTCGCCCGCTACATCGGCGCCGGCAACGCGGACGAGGTCGTCTTCACCAACGGCACCACCAGCGCCATCAACCTGGTGGCCCACGGCTTCGGCAATAATCTCGCCGCCGGCGACGAGGTCGTCGTCAGCGCGCTCGAGCACCACAGCAACATCGTCCCCTGGCAGATGCTGCGCGACCGCCGGGGCGTCGTGCTCAAGGTCCTCCCGGTGACCGCGGAGGGGCGCATCGACATGACTGCCCTCGAGCGCGTGATCGGGCCGCGCTGCCGCCTGGTCGCCATCACCCACTGCTCCAACGTGACCGGTGCCATCACCGATGTCGGCAGAATCGCCGCGGCCGCCCGCGCCGTCGGCGCTGCGCTCTTGCTCGACGGTGCCCAAGTGGTGCCGCACGGACCCGTGGACGTGGCGGCGCTGGGCGCCGATTTCTACGCCTTCTCCGGCCACAAGATGTACGGGCCGAACGGCATCGGCGTGCTGTGGGGCCGGCGCGAGCGGCTGGCGGCGATGGCGCCGCTGCTCGGCGGCGGCGAGATGATCCGCAGCGTCAGCTTCGCAGAGACCACCTACGCCGACGCACCCCATCGCTTCGAGGCCGGCACGCCGCCAATCGCCCAGGCGGTCGGCATGGCCGCCGCCGCGGAGTGGATCCTGGCCCAGGACCGCGAGGGCTGGGCGGCACACGAGCGACGACTGACGGGTCGGATTCTGGATGGCCTGGCGCTGCGCGACGGCGTGCGCGTGATCGGCCCCCTCGGACTGCAAGGGCGGGCGCCGGTCGTCTCCTTCGCCGTCGCCGGTGCCCACCCCCACGACATCTGCGAGGTTCTCGACCAGAGCCACGGGGTCGCGCTCCGCGGCGGCCACCATTGCGCCCAGCCGCTGATGGAGCTGCTCGGCGTCAGCGGTACCACCCGCGCGAGCCTCGGCCCCTACAACGACGACGGCGACGTGGATGCCCTGTTGCGCGGACTCGACCACGCGCTGCAACTGCTGCGCCGATGACCGAGATCTACCACGCCGCCCTGATGGCCCTGGCCAAGTCCGCCCACGGTCACGGCCGCCTCGCCGTCCGCGACGCCACGGCGACCCTCGACAACCCGCTCTGCGGCGATCGGGTCACCATCGACGTGGCGATTGCCGGCGGCCGTGTGGACCGGGTCACGCAGGAGGTGAAGGGCTGCGCGCTCTGCCAGGCCTCCGCGTCGGCGATCGGAGCGGCGGCGCCGGGGCAGGAGATCGAGGGCCTACGCGTAGTGGCGGCGGCGCTCCGCGCCTTCCTGCAAACCCGCGCGCCGCTGCCCGAAGCGGCCTGGTCCGCGCTTGCCGCCTTTGCTCCCGTAGCCGAGCGCAAGAGCCGGCACGACTGCGTGCTGCTGCCCTTCGATGCCCTGCTCAGGGCGATCGACGCGGCGCTGGCGCGGGCGGCGGGGGCGTGAAGCGGGCAGCCGCCTTGCGTCCCTCGCCCGCACACCAGGCCAGGTAGTTCTCGGCGCCCTGGGCCTTCCACGCCGCATCGGCGCGCGCCCGGCCTGCGGCTGCCGCATCGGCGATCATGGGGCGCGGGGTCCGGTCGCGGTCGATCATGGCGTCGACTTCCGCCTGGAAGCCCTTGAGCGCCACCTCGTTCACCAGCGCGCAATATTCAAGCACGTGGCACTGGTAGAAGAGATCGACCAACCCCTCGGCCGCGCGCGCACCCGGCGGCAGCAGCGTGAGGCCGAGAACCAGCCCGAGAACCCTTGGCAAAACGATCATGCCGGCATGATCCAGGGCGGCGCGGTCAAGCCTTGCCGTCGCCAGTGGAACCCTGCTTGAGGTAGGGTGCGCCGACGCACGAGGGAGAACGATCCACCCATGATGATCGGTTATCGGCAGAGCTACCTGGGGCCGCTCCGCGGGATCATCTTCGACTGGGCGGGAACCCTGGTGGATTTCGGCTGCTTCGCGCCGGCAGCCGTGTTTGTCGAGGTGTTTCGCCGCCACGGGGTCGAGATCACCATGGCGGAGGCGCGTGGCCCCATGGGCACCCACAAACGCGACCATATCGCGGCGATCGGGCAGATGCCGACCGTCGCCGACGCTTGGCGCCGCCGCCACAACCATCCCTTCGGACCCGGCGACGTGGACCGGCTGTTCGCCGAGTTCGCCCCGCGCCAGGTGGCGGTGCTGGATCGGTATGCGACGCTGATCCCAGGCGTGGCCGAGGTTCTCGCCTCCTTGCGCGTGCGCGGCCTGCGGATCGGCACGTGCAGCGGCTATACCCGCGCGATGGTCGACGTGGTCGAGGCGGCGGCCAAACGCCAGGGCTTCACGCCCGACTGCTCGGTCGCCGCCGACGAGGTCCGCCATGGGCGGCCGCTGCCCGGCATGTGCCTGAAGGTGGCGCTGGAACTCGGGCTCGCTCCGCTCCTCGCCTGCGTCAAGGTGGACGACACGCCGCCCGGGATCGCGGAGGGGCTGAATGCCGGCATGTGGACCGTCGGCCTCTCCCTCAGCGGCAACGAGGCCGCGCTCACGCTGGCAGAGCTGGCGGCACTCGATCCCGAAGCGCGGGCCGCGACCCGTGCCCGGGCCGAGACCCGCCTCGCAGGTGCGGGCGCGCACTATGTCATCGACTCGGTCGCCGACCTGCTGCCCTGCCTGGACCTGATCGAGGCCCGCCTCGCGCGCGGCGAGACGCCGTGAGCGGGCGAGAGCCCGCGGTCACGCTCGCGGACGTGCGGGCCGCCGCCACGGCGATCGCCGGCCAGGTGGCAATCACGCCGTGCGTCCGGTCGGAGACGCTCTCGCGCATCACCGGCGCCGAGGTATTCCTGAAACTGGAGAACTTGCAGTTCACCAGCTCGTTCAAGGAGCGCGGCGCCCTCAATCGGCTGCTTGCCCTCAACCCCACCGAGCGCGCGGCCGGCGTGATCGCCATGTCGGCCGGTAATCACGCGCAAGGCGTCGCGTATCACGCGCGCCGCCTCGGCATCCCGGCCACCGTGGTGATGCCCCGCGCGACCCCGTTCGTGAAGGTCGAGAACACCAAGGTGCTCGGCGCGACGGTGATCCTGGAAGGCACGGACGTCGAGAGCGCGGCCGAGCACGCCCAGGCGCTGGCCGCGCGCCACGGCCTGACCTTCTCGTCCATCCCTATGACGATCCGGCGGTGATCGCCGGCCAGGGCACCATCGCCCTGGAAATGCTGGCCGCCGTGTCCGATCTGGCGGTGCTGGTGGTGCCGATCGGCGGCGGCGGACTGATCAGCGGGATCGCGGTCGCCGCCAAGGCGTTGCAGCCCGGCATCCAGGTCGTCGGCGTCGAGGCGGCCCTCTTTCCAGCCATGAAGCAGGTCCTCGGCGGACTGCCGGTCACGGCGGCCGGCGCCACCATCGCCGAGGGCATCGCGGTCAAGAACGTCGGGCGCCTGACGCGCGCCATCGTCCAGCGCCTGGTCGATGACATCCTCCTGGTCGGCGAGGGCGACATCGAGCGCGCCGTCATGCTGCTGCTCGAAATCGAGAAGACCGTGAGCGAAGGCGCCGGCGCGACCCCCCTGGCTGCGCTGCTCTCGGCGCCTGAGCGATTCGCCGGGCGCAAGGTCGGCCTGGTGGTCTCCGGCGGCAACATCGACCCGCGCTTGCTGTCCTCGGTGATCCTGCGCGGCCTGGCCCGCGATGGCCGCCTGGCGCGGCTGCGCTTGGTGGTTCCCGACCAGCCCGGCACCCTCGCCCGCGCCGCGGCCACCATCGGTGCCAGCGGCGCCAACATCCTCGAGGTCTATCACGAGCGGGCGTTCACCGCGCTTCCCATCCGCGCCACCGACTTGTTGTTCGTGATCGAGACGCGGAACGCGCACCACGTCCAGGAAGTAGTCGCGCGGCTGCGCGCCGACGGCTTCACGGTCGCCGTCGATCCGGGAGGCGGTGGCGACGCCAACGGCGATGATCTGACTCCCTGAGCCTCGGGTCAGTGCCGGCCCGGCAGTTTGAGGGCCGGCCCGAGCAGCACGGTTGCAATCGCCGCCAGGACCAGCCCAAGGGCGGTCACCTCCGCCGGCCCGATCGGCTCGCCGAGGGCGAGAGCGCTGGTAACGACGCCGACGCAGGGCGACATCAGGACACTGACCGAGGCCGTCGACGCCGGCAGGTTGCCGAGGAGCGCAAACCAGATCACGTATGGTACCACCAGTCCGAAGACGACGTTGGAGGCGACCAGCGCCCAGATCATGGGGCTCGCTCCGGCCATGGTGTCGCCGCCGAACAAGAAGAGCGGGATCGCGAGCGGGATCGAGCCAAGCGCCATCTGCCAGGCAGCTTGGGTCAGGGGCGAAAGGTGCACCGACAGGAGCTTGGTCGGGATGTTGCCGAGTGCCCACGCGATTGCCGCACCCAGCATCAGCAACGCGCCCACCGGCGCGGCCCCGATTCGGGCGATGTCGTCGCCGATCAGGACCGCGAGCGCCGCCAGCCCGAGCACCAAGGCGGCACCGACGCGCCGGGTGAGCGGCTCCTTCAGGAACACGGTGCCGAGCCCGGCGCTGAACACCGGCATCAGGTAGGCGATGATCGTCGAGCGTCCCGCGCTCAGCCGGCTGAGCCCCGTGCCGAGCAGCACGTTCCAGAGCGTGATATTGAAAAAGGCGCCGAGCAGCAGAAGCTTCCAGTGCTCCCGCGGCACCCGGAGCGAGTGCCCGCTCAGGCGGCAGATGACCAGCAGTAGGATGCCGGCGGTGGTGATGGTGGTGGCGCGGAAGTCGAGCACCGACATGGCCCCCAGCACCGCCTTCATGGCGGGCCACTGGCTGCCCCAGGACAGGGCCAGGATCACCAGCCAGGCGAACGTTCCGCCCGGGCTGCGCATGGCGGCGAACAGCCCAGAGTGCGGTTGCGGCGGCCGGGTCCGGGAGGTGGAATCGCGCAGGGGCGGCATCGGCGCTGATCGACGTTGGGCCGCCACTCTAGGCAGGCCGTCGGCCAGGGTCCACTGAATGCAGCGCAAAGGACCGTCTCTCGGCTAGAATAGGTCGGGAACAACGACCGCGGAATCGGAGTAGCCAAAGGATGCGGCTCAAGGACAAGGTTGCGATCGTCACCGGGGCCGCCTCCGGCTTCGGCGAAGGCATTGCCCAGCGCTTTGCCGCCGAGGGTGCCGCGGTGGTAATCGCCGATGTGGACGATGCGCGCGGCGCGGCCGTCGCCGCCGACCTCGAGCGGTCCGGCCGCCGCGCCATTTTCTGCCGCGCCGACGTGGTTCGCGCCGTCGACATGGCGGCGATGGTGCAGGCCGCGCTCACCCGGTTCGGCCGCCTCGACATCCTGGTCAACAACGCCGGCCTGCCGCAGCGGCCCATGCCGCTGGAGACGGTGCCGGAGGAGATGTTCGACCGCCTCTATGCCATCAACGTGAAGGGGGTCTATCTCGGCATCTGCGCCGCCCTGCCGGCGCTCCGCGCGGCCGGCGGTGGGTCGATCATCAACATGGCGTCAACCGCTGGCCTCAGTCCGCGACCAGGCCTCAGCGCATACAACGCCACCAAGGGCGCGGTCATCACCTTGACCCGCAGCCTGGCGCTCGAGCTCGCCCGCGACCGGATCCGCGTCAACTGCCTGTGCCCCGTCGCCGGCGACACGCCGATGCTGCGTGACTTCACCGGTGATGATCCGGCCCGGCGCGCGGCCATGCTGGCCACGGTGCCCTTGGGTCGCTTCTCGACGCCGCAGGATCTGGCGTCGGCCGCGCTCTGGCTCGCCAGCGACGAGGCGGCCTTCATTACCGGCATCGCCTTGCCCGTGGACGGCGGGCGAACCATCTAAGATGGGCAACACTCCTGGAACGGTGTCGATGCTGCGGGCTCTCGGTCTGGTTGTCGGTCTGATCGCCGCGATTTCCCTTGCGCCCCGAGCGGACGCGGCGACTGCGGCACCGGGTGCGCCCGCCGTGCCCGGTACCGGCATCGCGCCGCTCTTTCCCGACCTGTTCGACCGCGAGATCGTGCAGCGGGTGCAGACACTGCTGCAGGGGATCGGCCTCTACCGGGGTCCGGTGGACGGCACCATGAGCGAGGCGACGCGCCAAGGCATCCGCGACTACCAACGCGCGTCCGGCCTGCCGATCGACAGCGAAGCGACCAAGGCGCTGATCGCGCATCTCGAATCGGCCGCCGGCCAAGGGCAGCGGCTGATCCAGCGCCTGGACGAGATCAAAGACGATCAGATCCGCTCGGCCCGCGCCGGCCTGCTCAGCCGGCCCGAGACCCGAAACCTGGTGGCGACCGACCCGGGGAGCGACCGCCTCGGGATCGCCGACCCGACCCGCGATCCGACCGCCTGCTTCAAGGATCCGACTACCGCCTGCCTGCTGGGCGAAGCCTTGGAGACCACCAAGTCGATTGCTCGCGTCGAGTTCCGCGATTGGGCGCTCGGCGACATCATCCAGGTGCACACACGCCTCGGCGACTTTACCGCCGCGTGGCGCACCGCCGGGCTGATCCAGGACGCGCGCTCGATCGTGAACGCGCTCGGCAGCATCGCGCGCACCCAGACCGAGGTCGGTTCGCCGTCGGATGCGGTGGCCACCGCGCGCCTCATCCCCGATTCCAGGCTGCGCGGCGAGACCCTGCTCGCCATCATGGAAACGCTTCTGCACCGGGGCCTCGCGACACCAGCGCGCGCCATCCTCGGCGAGACCCTCGAGGCGACGGCGTCCCTAGTCGAGCCACGTCAGACCGTCCCGCTGCTCAGTCGATTGGCGGTCGCCCAGGCCCGGCTCGCGGAGACGGCCGACAGCGGCCAGACCTTGGCCCGGGCGGTCGGGCGACTGGGGGCCATCGAGGGCAACATCGACCGGGCGACCGCGATCGCGGCGGTCGCCTCGGCACAGGCTGCCATCGGCGATACCCCGGCCGCGCTCGCCAGCGTCGCGCGCATCGGCGAGAGTCACCTGCGCGGACCGGCGCTGATCGCCATCGTCACCGCCCAGGTCGAACAGGGTGACACCTCCTCGGCGCTGGCGACCGCCAAGACCATCGAGGATGCCCGCTATCGCGTGACCGCGCTGGCACGGATCGCCGGCAGCCAGATTAGCAAACACGGGATGGAGGCGGCGAAGACCACGATCGGCGAGGTGCGAACCGCGGCGGACCGGGTCGATTTCGGCTATGCGAAGTCCTATGCCCTGAGCCAGGTCGCGGAACTGCTGGTAGCCACCGGGGCCTTCGAGGACGCTACCATCATCGCCGGGCGGATCGAGGACGAGCGTCTCCGCGCCCAAGTCTATTGGCAAGTGGCGAGCGCCCAGCAGGGCTCGGGCGACCAGGCCGGCTTCGAGCGCAGCTGGACCGCCACCAATCAGGCCATCCGTGCCATCATCAGCGGGCCGGACCGCGCCTGGATGCTGTCGACGATCGCCATCGAAGAGGCGCGGCGCGGCGATCGGGAGCGGGCCAAGCAGTCCTTCACCCGCGCCGTCGAGGCGGTCTCGGACGTGCGCAATCCGTGGTTCCGTGCGCGCTCGCTCAGCCGCCTCGCCCTTGCACTGGCAGAAATGAATTGAGTTCGCGGGGCACGGCCCCAGAAAAAGAAAATCCCGCGCGAACGCGGGATCAGGTTACTGATGAAGAGCCTCTCTGTTGACAAAGTAACCTCAACGCAGCGGACTCTGGTGGTCAAGGGGCTATTTCCAAGAACGCTCCGATTTTCGAAGCGCCCGTCGCACGTTAACCATTTGTTGAGCCGCAACCTGTTAATGGCATCCTGAGTTGCGCGCGTGCGACCGGCGCGAAGTCGTGACCGTTGACGAAACTGGACCGATCGACATGTCTAAAGCCTCACGCACCGGCGGCAAGGCCGCCGCCCCTCAGGACTTGGCATCGTTCGCCGACGCGATCGGGGGAATGGCCGCCGACACCTGCGCTTCCGCCCTCACCGCCGCCTATGACACCGGCCGCCGGCCATTTGGGGTGATGACTTCGGCGCGCTGGATGGCAGAACTCGGGGATGCCATAGACCAGGCGGAAGGACTGATGACGGCCGCCTTGACGGATGCCGGGATCCCGCCCGCCTCTGCACCGTTCGTGCTGCAGGCCGCGCACCGCCCCTCGTCGGAATCCCTGGAAGCGCGCATGGCCGCGCTCAAGACGCTGCTCGGCCGCACCTTCGACGACTGATTCGGACGCGAACCTTTGACCAGGCAGCCCCGCCGCGCTATCTAGCGGCGATCCAGAGCCACAGACTGGCCGCTGCCGTGCTCGACCGCCGCCTCGCCGTCGCTCCCATGATGGACCGTACCGATCGGCACGGGCGCTTCTTCCTGCGCCTGCTGACGCGGCACACCCTGCTCTACACCGAGATGACCACGACCGGTGCGATTCTGCGCGGCAGCCGGGACCGCCATCTCGGCTTCGACCCGCGCGAGCGCCCCCTCGCCCTTCAGCTCGGCGGCAGCGATCCCGTTGCCATGGCCGAATGCGCTGCGCTCGCCGACAGCTACGGGTACGACGAGATCAATATCAATGCCGGCTGTCCGAGCGATCGGGTCCGGGACGGCCGCTTCGGCGCCTGCCTGATGGCGGAGCCCGAGACGGTGGCCGCCTGCATCCGCGCCATGGCCACCGCGACCCGCCTGCCGATCACGGTCAAGCACCGGATCGGCATCGATAAGCGCGACGATTATGGCGGCCTGGTGCGCTTCGTCCGCACCATCACCGATGCGGGGTGCCGCTCCGTCATCGTGCACGCGCGGATCGCGGTCCTGGGCGGGCTCAGCCCGAAGGCGAACCGCACCATCCCGCCCCTGCAATACCCGACCGTCTGGCGCCTGAAACAGGACTTTCCCGAGATCCATGTGGTCATCAATGGCGGGATTCGCTGCCTGAGTGAGGCACGCGACCATCTCGCCCGGGTGGACGGCGTGATGATCGGCCGCGAAGCATACACGAACCCCTATCTGCTGGCCACCGCCGACCGGGAGATCTTCGGTGATGCCGCGCCCGCGTCGTCGCGGTCGGCGGTCGCCGAAGCCCTCGCCAATTACATGGCGGCGCAGGCGGCTGGGGGCGTGCCGGCGCACCGGATCACGCGCCACGTCCACGGGCTCCTACACGGCATCGTCGGCGCGCGCGGGTGGCGCCGGGTGCTTTCGGGCGCAAGCGCCACGCCCGACCCGGGGTGGCGCGACACCTTGCTGGCGGCTGCCGCGGCTGCCTGAGGGCGACCGCTCGATAGCCCGTGGTTCACGTAGCATCGGGCTGCCGGTGCGCCTTAGAATGAGCGCATGACAGCCAGCGACGTCGGCCGGAGCCAGCCATGAACCAGCCTTACTACGAGGCGTGGCGAAAACGCATGGTCGACGAGATCGTGCTGTGCGCCACCATGACCAAGGAGTCGACCGGCAGCGACTCCTTCCGCCCCGAGGTCATGGCCGCGCTCGCCAAGGTCCCCCGGCACGAGTTCGTACCGGTCGAATACCAGCCCTATGCCTATGTCAACCAGCCGCTGCAGATCGGCTACGACAAGACGGTCTCCCAGCCCTACATCGTGGCCCTGATGACCGACCTGCTGCGGCTCACCGGTACTGACCGGGTGCTGGAGGTCGGCACCGGCCTCGGCTATCAGGCCGCGGTCCTGGCCGAGATCGCCGGCCAGGTCTACTCGGTCGAGATCATCGAGGAACTTGCAGAGGGCGCGCGCAAGCGCCTGACCCGTCTTGGCTATCGGAACATCACGCTACGGGTCGGCGACGGCTCCACGGGCTGGGGCGAGCACGCGCCGTTCGATGCCATCATCGTCACCGCCGCACCGAATTTGATCACGGCGGCGCTCCTGACCCAGTTGAAGGCGGGCGGGCGCCTGGTGATACCGGCCGGGGCAAGCCCCGAGAGCCAGTCCCTGCTGCTGGTCGAGAAGAACGACCAGGGACGCATCCAGAGCCGCGACGTGCTGCCGGTCCGCTTCTCCGAACTGGCAGTCGACTCTCAGGTCTACCGGACCTGACGCGCACCGCCCTCCGCATGGCGTCATCGGCTGGAATCCGCGATGGATCGGGATTTCTGCGCCGCAGGCGTGGGGTCGACTCCGGGAGCCGGGCCAATTGAGCCGGACGTCGAAGCGCACCTTCCATTGGCAGTTCGATTCGCCGCCGGAGGCCGTGCGGCCCGCGCTCGCCGACACGGTCCGCTTCAACGAGGCGGCCGGCCTGCCTAAGCACCTGATCACGGAAGAAACCCTGCCTGATGGCGCCGTTCGCTATTTCACCACCGCCACGAAGGGGCCGATCGCCCTGGAGTGGGAGGAGATTCCGGTCGAATGGGTGGAGAACCGCTGGTTCCGCCATCTGCGCGTCTTCTCGCGCGGACCGCTCCGCACACTCTGCGCGACCTTGGAACTGGAGCCCGACGGCGGTGGCACCCGTGCCCGCTACACGGTCGAGGCGAGCCCCGGCAACCTGCTCGGCGTCGTTGCGCTCGCCACCAGCTTCTTCCCCTCGGTCGAGAAGTCGTTTACCAGCCTCGCCATGAGTGCGCGCGAGTGGGCCGCCGGCCGCCAGAGCGAGTTGTTTCCGACTCCGCCTCACATTCTGGCAGGGGCCACGCGGGAGCGGGCCGAGGCCATATGCACGCGCATCGACGCATCGCCTTATGGCCATGGTTTGGCGCATCGGCTGCTCGACTGGCTGCTCACGGCTCCTGAGGGCGACCTGATGCACCTGCGCCCCCGCCGTCTCGCCCGGCGCCTCGGCGTGGCGGAGAGCGACGCGATCGAGCTCTGTCTCGAATCGGTGCGCGAAGGACTTCTGCGCCTGCGCTGGGATCTGCTCTGCCCGCGCTGTCGCGGCGCCAAGCTCAGCGTGGCGGGCCTCGACCAACTGCCGCGGGGCGCCCATTGCGGCGCCTGCAACATCGACTACCAGCGCGACTTCAGTCGCAACGTCGAGCTGACCTTCACGCCCTCTCCCGCGGTGCGCCCGGTGATGGACGGCGAATACTGCCTGTTCGGGCCGATGTCGGTGCCCCACGTGAAGGTCCAAGTCGCGCTCGACGCCGGCAGCGAGCGGACGATCGCGGCGGCGCTGGAGCCGGGCGACTACCGATTGCGCACCCTGGAGATCGGCGGCGAAGCCGACATCGCCTACATGGGCGGTTCCTTCCCCGAAGTTATTGCCAGCGGCGGCGCGGTCGCCGCGGGCCCGCCCGCTCCGCCAGGCCACATCGTGCTCCGCAACCAGGAAAGACGCCGGCGCACGCTGATCGTCGAATCGCGGGCCTGGATCGCCGATGCCCTGACCGCCCACCGCGCGACCACGCTGCAGGCGTTTCGCGACCTGCTGTCGCAAGAGATACTGCGGCCCGGGGACGAGGTCGGCATCGCCCACGTCACCCTGATGTTCACCGACCTGCGCGGCTCGACCGCCTTCTATCAGCGGGCGGGAGATGCCGGCGCCTACCATGTCGTGCGCGAGCACTACGCCTTCCTCGGCAGCATCATCCGCGCCCATGGCGGCGCGATCGTGAAGACCATCGGCGACGCCGTTATGACCGCTTTCGCCGAGCCCGGCGCCGCGATGCAAGCCGCGATCGCCGTGCAGCGCCAGATCGAGAGCTTCAACCAGGCGACCGGTGGCAGCGACGTCGTCATCAAGCTCGGCCTGCACGCCGGCCCCTGCATCGCCGTGACCTTGAACGACCGGCTCGACTATTTCGGCTCGACGGTGAACCTGGCGGCGCGGCTGCAAGGACAGAGCATGGGTGGCGACATCGTGCTGTCGGCCGCACTTGCCGCCGATCCCGCGGTCGCGCCCCTGCTCGAACCCATCCACGTGGAGCATGGGAGCGAGCGGCTCAAGGGATTCGGAGAGCCGGTCGCGTTCCTCCGGCTCCGGGTCATCTGATGCTGTTCGTCCGCGGCCTTACGCTCCGGGTGGCGGGACGCGTCCTGCTGGAGGATGCGAGCTTCGACATCGGCGCGCGGGAGAAGGTCGCCCTCGTCGGGCGCAATGGCACCGGCAAGTCCACCCTGCTGCGGGCGATCATGGGCGAGGTGCAGAGCGATGCCGGCAGCATCGACCGCGCCCGGAACGCGCGGGTCGGCTGGGTCGCCCAGGAACCAGCGGGTGATGCGCGCTCGCCGCTCGCCGTGGTGCTCGGCGCCGATACCGAGCGCACCGACCTCCTGGCCGCCGCCGAGAGCGCAACCGAGGCCCATGCCATCGCCGAGATCCACGCCCGCCTCGCCGACATCGGCGCCCATGCGGCGCCGGCGCGGGCCGCGACCATCCTGGCCGGGCTCGGCTTTTCGTCAGCGGTCCAGGCGGCGGCGCTCGCCACCCTCTCGGGCGGCTGGCGGATGCGGGTCGCCCTCGCGGGAGCCCTGTTCGCGCGGCCCGACCTGTTGCTCCTAGACGAACCGACCAATCACCTTGACCTGGAGGCGTCCCTCTGGCTCGAGGGCTATCTCGAGCGTTATCCGGCAGCGCTCCTCCTGGTCAGCCACGACCGCAATCTGCTGAACACCATCGCCCGGCGCGTGCTGCATCTGGAGGAGCGGCGGATCTTCGCCTACACCGGCAACTACGACACCTTCGAGCGCATTCGCCGCGAGCGGCTGGCGCAGCAGGCCAAGGCCGCAGAGAGCCAGGCCGCGGATCGCCGCCGCATCCAGGCCTTCGTCGATCGCTTTCGCTATCAGGCAACCAAGGCGCGCCAGGCACAGAGCCGGTTGAAGGCGCTCGCCCGCATGGAGCCGATCCCGGTCGCGCCGAGCGAAACCCCGGTCCGGTTCGAGTTCCCGGTGCCCGAGGCGCTGCCGCCGCCGATCCTCAGCGTCGATGACGGCGCCGTCGGCTACCTGCCAGGCCACCCCGTGCTCAGGCGCCTCACGCTCCGTCTCGACCAGAGCGACCGCATCGCTCTCCTCGGCGCCAACGGCAACGGCAAATCCACGCTCGCGCGCCTGCTGGCCGGACGCCTGGCCTTGCAATCCGGGCGCATGAGCCGATCGCCGAAGCTCCGCATCGGCTACTTCGCCCAGCACCAGCTCGACGTGCTGGTGCCGGGCGATACCGCCTACCAGCACCTGGCGCGGCTCATGCCGCGCCATGCCGATGCGGCGGTGCGCGGCCGCCTCGGCGGGTTCGGCTTCTCACAGGCGATGGCCGACGTGCCGGCGCGCGACCTCTCGGGCGGGGAAAAAGCGCGCCTGCTGTTCGCCCTTATCAGCTTCGACGCGCCCCATGTGCTGATCCTGGACGAGCCCACCAACCATCTCGACATCACCTCGCGCGAGGCGCTGGTACAGGCCCTCGCCGACTATCAGGGCGCCGTCATCCTGATCAGCCATGACCCGCACCTGATCGCGCTGACCGCCGAGCGCCTGTGGCTGGTGGCCGAGGGCACGGTTGCTCTGTATGACGGCGATCTCGACGACTACCGCCGCCTGGTTCTGGAACAGGTCCGCGGCAACAGCAGCGAGCCGGGAGCTCGCAAGGAGCGCAAGGCGGGAACGTCCGATGCCCGGGAACGTCGCCAGGCCGGCGCGCGCCTGCGGGCGGAAACCGCGCCGATCCGGCAGCGCATCCACGCCGCCGAGGCGGCGATTGAGCGCCTGAGCACCGAGCAGGCCACAATCGAGCGCGAGCTGGCGTCGCCCGCGGTCTATGCCGGGGCGCCGGACGCGCTCGCCCACCGCAATAAGCGCCGGGCAGAGATCGCGCGGCAGATCGCCGCCAGCGAAGCGCAATGGCTGTCGGCACAGGCTGAGCTCGAAGCCATCGCCGGCACGGTGGCTGGAGACGAAATGGCGCCGGAGCGCGGGTGACGCTCCGGCGCACGTTTCGCAACCTGCCCCGCCGCCGGCAGGACCCGCCGCATCCCGGTCGGGACCGGCGGTACCCGAGCCTCTCTTCCAGCCGAGGGACCAAGGAGAGCCAGGAGTCGAGGCTTACTCTTTCAATGCCGGATCATGGCTAAGATCGGATTAACGACTGCCGCAGGAAACCGGCCGATAGGGAACCGCGCGGCTATGCAGAGTGCCTTCCGGACGCCATGATACCGGCGCGAGAAAATGCAGACGGAATGGGCGAATCCATGCTGGCAGGGCTTGCGACCAACCGGGTGATCGTGGCCATGCGCGGCGATGGCATCCTGCTGCGCTCGTCCAAGATCATGTTGGTGGTCGGCACCATCCTCAACCTCATCAACCAGGGGGACGCCTTGTTCGGCGCGGCGGCGTTCAATCTCCCCAAGGCGCTGCTCACCTATTCGGTCCCCTTCTGCGTCTCGCTCTACGCCGCGGTCGCTGCCCGATTGGAAGCCGATCGCCGCAGTCGGCCGCGCCCTTAACCGACGCTCAACCATAATGCGACTACCCTGAGCGCGCGCAGCAGAACCGCGCGCAAGGAGCAGTCGCGCAATGACCCACTTCCTGGCTACGCCGGAAAAGCCCGACGGCTGGCGGCTCGAGGACATCCTCTCGGTCCTGCAGAACGACATCGTCAGGCGCTGCACCAAGATCATGGACGACATGCGCCCGGAGGCGCGCACCGTCTTCCACAACAACGTGGAAATCCTGCATCTGCTGACCGACTGCATCCACAAGGCGCAGGATTCGGGCCGCCGAGCGCCTCCGGTCAGCCGCGCATCGGGCATACCTGAAGCGCGCCGGCCGAGCCGCTCAGCCCCAGGACCAGAAATCCATGCCCTGGGCCATGAGCTGGCGCGACAGCACCATCTTGTGCACCTCGGAGGCGCCGTCCACGATCCGCGCCTGCCGGGCATAGCGGTACATCCACTCGAGCGCCGTGTCCTTGGAATAGCCCTTGGCGCCGAGCAGCTGGATCGCCGTATCGACGGCGCGGTAGAGCGTGTCGGCGACATGCACCTTGGCCATCGACACCTCCTTGCGGGCAAAGTCGCCACGATCGAGTGTCCAGGCCGCGTGCATGGTGAGCAGGCGACCCAGATG
>SHWA01000079.1 GCA_009693995.1 Alphaproteobacteria bacterium
GGCAGGCGGGGATCGCGCGCGAGCGCCAGCACCTGCGCGAGGCGGCGCGCATGATCGGCGCGGCGGGGGGCGATCCGGCGGCGCTCGTGCTCCTCGCGGATTCGCGCACGGCGGCGCTCGATGCGGACGCGCGCGCGTTGCTCGATGCCTGGCCGGCGCTGCGGGCCGACTATGCCGGCGATACCCTGACCTACCGCGTGCGCGGACAAGACCGGCAGGTGCCGCTCGCGACCACCACGTTCTCGGGCACGCGGGTGCCGCGCATCGTGCTGCCCGGTTTCGCCGACGAGGGCGAGGTGTTGCGGTGGCTGCTGCTGGAGAACGTGCCCGGCCGGTTTCCCTTCACCGCCGGCGTCTTCCCCGTCAAGCGACCGGAGGAGGCACCGACGCGCATGTTCGCGGGCGAGGGCGATGCGTTCCGCACCAACCGGCGCTTCAAGCTGCTGTCGGCCGGGCAGCCGGCCAAGCGGCTCTCGACCGCCTTCGATTCGGTCACGCTCTATGGCGAGGATCCGCACGAGCGCCCCGACATCTACGGCAAGGTCGGCAATTCGGGGGTCTCAATCGCGACCCTCGACGACATGAAGGCGCTCTACGACGGGTTCGATCTGTGTGATCCGGCGACGTCGGTCTCGATGACCATCAACGGCCCGGCGCCCACCATCCTCGCCATGTTCCTGAATACGGCGATCGACCAGAAGCTCGACGCCTTCCACAGCAAACACGGGCGCGCGGCCAACCAGGCCGAGGCGGCGAGCATCCGGGCCGAGGTGTTGCAGACCGTGCGCGGCACGGTACAGGCCGACATCCTGAAGGAGGATCAGGGCCAGAACACCTGCATCTTCTCGACCGAGTTCTCGCTCAAGGTGATGGGCGATATCCAGGCCTATTTCATCGCCGAAGACGTGCGCAACTTTTACTCGGTCTCGATCTCCGGCTATCACATCGCCGAGGCCGGCGCGAACCCGATCACCCAGCTCGCCTTCACCCTCGCCAATGGCTTCACTTTCGTCGAGGCGTACCTGGCGCGCGGCATGGCGGTCGACGACTTCGCGTCCAGCTTCTCGTTCTTCTTCTCCAACGGCATGGATCCCGAGTACGCGGTGATCGGCCGGGTCGCGCGCCGCATCTGGGCGGTGGTGATGCGCGAGCGCTACGGCGCCAGTGAACGCGCGCAGCAGCTCAAATATCATATCCAGACCTCGGGCCGCTCGCTGCATGCCCAGGAGATCGACTTCAACGACATCCGCACCACGCTCCAGGCCCTGATCGCCGTCTACGACAACTGCAACAGCCTGCACACCAACGCCTTCGATGAGGCGATCACGACCCCGACCGAGCACTCGGTGCGCCGGGCGCTGGCGATCCAGATGATCATCAATCGCGAATGGGGCCTGGGAAAGACCGAGAACGTGAACCAGGGCTCGTTCGCGATCGAGGCGTTGACCGACCTGGTGGAGGAAGCGGTCCTCGCCGAGTTCGAGCGCCTGGCGGAACGCGGCGGGGTGCTGGGAGCCATGGAGACCGGCTACCAGCGCGGCAAGATCCAGGACGAGAGCCTGCACTACGAGATGCTGAAGCATACCGGGGAGCTGCCGATCGTCGGCGTGAACACCTTCATCGACCCCAACCCGCCGACGACGCGGACCACCATTGCCCTGGCGCGCTCGACCGAGACGGAGAAGCAGGGCCAGATCGCCCGCCTGCGCGACTTCCACACCCGGCACGCGGCCGAGGCCCCGGTGGCACTGGCCGCGCTCAGGCGCGCGGCAATGGCGGGCGAGAACGTGTTCACGAGTCTGATAGAGGCGGTACGTTGCTGCTCGCTCGGCCAGATCACGCACGCGCTCTACGAGGTCGGCGGCCAGTACCGCCGCAACATGTGATCCAATGGGAGCGGGGGAGTTGAACCAACTCTTCCGGACCCAGGTCCAGGGCGCGGTGGCCCAGGTGGTCCTGGCGCGCCCTGACCATGACAACCGACTGACCCGGAACATGCTGCTCGATCTCGCGCAGGCGGTTCGCGGTTGGGCGGGTGACGCGGCGATCGGTGCCTTGATCCTGCGCGCCGCCGCCGCCGACCGCCGACCGCTGTTTTGCGCCGGCCTCGATCTCGACCAGCTTGCCGACTCCGGCGCGGCGGCTGAGCTGTTCTCGGCGCAATTCGATCTGATCGAAGCGTTGCACCACTGGGATCGGCCCAAGGTCGCGATCATCCACGACAAGACGCCCTATGGTCAGGGCCTCGCCGAGGAGACCAAGAAGGCGCTCAACAAGCGCGGCACCAAGGAGGCCATGCTCGAGTCCTACACGCCGGGCGAGAAGGACTACTCCGCCCTGGTCAGCAAGCTGAAGGCGGAAGCGATCGACGTGATCTATGTCGGCGGCTACCATACCGAGGCGGCACTGATAATCCGCCAGTCCCACGAAAAGGGATACAAGCCGCTCCTGGTCTCGGGTGACGCGTTGGTCACCGACGACTACTGGAAGTTCTCCGGCCCCGCCGGCGAGGGCACGCTGATGACGTTCCCGCCGGACCCGCGCAAGGATCCCAAGAACAAGGATCTGGTGGCTAAATCCAAGGCGATCAACTCCGATCCGGAGGGCTATACCCTCTACACCTACGCGGCGATGCAGACCTACGCGCTGGCCGTCACCAAGGCCGGCGGCACCGACCTGCAGAAGGTGATCGGAGTGCTCCGCGCCGAGAAGTTCGATACGGTGCTGGGCTCACTCGGCTTCGACGCCAAGGGCGATGTGAATGCGCCCGGTTATGTCTGGTACGAGTGGAAGGCCGGCAAGTACGACTACGCCAAGATCATGTAACGGCGGCTCAGCCCGAAAATACCGCGAGCCCGGCGGGCGACCGCCGGGCTCGTTCGTTTTCCCGCACCGAGCGCGTGGCTACTCGGCGGCGTCGCGGGTGGCGAGGGCGCGCGAGCGTCCCAGGCCGATCTTCTTCGCTACCGCCGAGCGGCGGGCGGCATAGCTCGGCGCCACCATCGGGTAGTCGGGCGGCAAGCCCCACTTCACCCGATACTGCTCCGGCGTCAGGTTGTAGTGCGCGCGCAGGTGACGCTTCAGCATCTTCAGCTTCTTGCCGTCTTCCAGGCAGACGATGAAATCGGTGGCGACCGAGCGGTTGACCGGCACGGCCGGCCGCGGCGCGACCGCGCGCTGGGCGTCGGGATCCTGCTGCGCCGAGAGCGAGCCGAAGACCGTCTCGATCACCTTGGGCAGCTCCGGCGCCGTCACAGAGTTGTTGCTGACATAGGCCGCTACCACGTCGGCGGTCATACGCAGAAGTTCTTCGCGTCCCGGCTTGACCGGCTTGCTCTGGCTCATGGCGGCACCTCGGGTCGAACGTCTGGTTCTCAGCCGGCAGAGGCTAGGGCGACAACTTTAACAGATGGTTTCCGTTATACTTGGGAATTCCCGGCGCGGATTGAAGTCGCTCAAGTGTCGACCGCCTCCCGCTTAGTCGTCGGACCGGAAATCCCAGAACTCGATTATCGAAGATTTTCCGGCGGCTTTCCATAGCGACAAAGGCTGATTCGGGCTGGTCCCTCGGCTTGGGGGTCTCTTGGAGAAGGCCCGCGATATGTGGTAGTAAGCGCGCGGGCCATCTGCCTATCGAACCCGGATTCCTGCATGTCGACGGTACGCACGGTTGCCATCGCGGCCGATCATGGCGGTTTCGCCTTGAAGCAAGTGCTTGCCGCCGAAATCGCCCATCTGGGGTTCAAGCCTTTGGATCTAGGGCCAGAAACCGAGGAATCGGTGGACTATCCGGATTACGCCTTGAAGGTCGTCGAGGCGGTGCGCCAGCACCGGGCGGAATGCGGCGTCCTGATCTGCGGCACGGGCATCGGCATGTCGATGGCGGCCAACCGGCATCGCCAGATCCGCGCCGCCCTGGTCCACGATGCCTATACGGCGCGCATGTGCCGCCAGCACAACGACGCCAACGTGCTCGTCCTCGGTGGGCGCGTGATCGGCACCGAAGTTGCCAAGGAGTGCCTGGCGACGTTCCTGAAGACGGCGTTCGAGGGCGCAAGACATGTCAAGCGTCTCTCCAAGTTTTCCGAATAAATAACTGAAAAGAAAAGATTCTCTATGACTCCTTCGAAAGTGGTTCAGGTTGCGCGGGCAACCCCCGGGTTCTTCGCCGCCGACCTCGCTGCGGACGATCCCGAGCTGATGCGTGCGATCCAGGGCGAGATCCGGCGCGAGCAGACCCAGATCGACCTGATCGCCTCGCAGAACTTCACCAGCCCCGCCGTGCTCGCCGCCCAGGGCTCGGTTATGACCAACAAGTACGCCGAGGGCTATCCGGGCCGGCGGTACTATGGCGGTTGCGAGCATGTGGACGCGGCCGAACGTCTCGCCATCGAGCGCATCAAGCAGCTCTTCGGCAGCACCTTCGCCAACGTGCAGCCGCATTCCGGCAGCCAGGCGAACCAGGCGGTCTATCTCGCGCTCCTCAAGCCGGGGGACGTGATCCTCGGGCTCGGCATCGATGCCGGCGGGCACCTCACCCATGGCTCGCCGGTCAATCTTTCCGGCAAGTGGCTGAAGGCGGTCGCCTACGGTGTCCGCCGCCAGGACAGCCAGATCGACGCGGACGACGTGCAGCGCCTGGCGGAGGCCCATCGACCGAAGCTGATCATCGCCGGCGGCTCGGCCTATCCGCGGGTGATCGATTTCGCGCGGTTTCGGGCGATCGCGGATTCGGTCGGTGCCCATCTGATGGTGGACATGGCGCATTTCGCCGGGCTGGTCGCCGGCGGTGCCCATCCGAGCCCGATCCCGCACGCCCACGTGGTGACGGCAACCACCCACAAGACGCTGCGCGGCCCGCGCGGCGGTCTGATCCTCTGCAACGATGCCGACCTCGCCAAGCGCATCGATTCCGCGGTCTTCCCCGGATTGCAGGGCGGCCCGCTGATGCACGTGATCGCCGCCAAGGCGGTTGCCTTCCGCGAGGCGCTGCAGCCGTCATTTGCGGTCTATGCGCGCCAGGTGGTGGCCAATGCCAAGGCTCTCGGCGCCAGCCTGGTGGAGCGCGGCTACGACCTGGTAACGGGCGGCACCGACACCCACCTGATGCTGGTCGATCTGCGGCGCCGCGGCCTCACCGGCAAGGCCGCCGAGGCGGCGCTCGAGCGCGCCAACATCTGCTCCAACAAGAACGTGGTGCCGTTCGACAGCGAGAAGCCGACCATTACGTCCGGCCTGCGCTTCGGCACCCCCTCCGGCACCACCCGCGGATTTGGCACGGCCGAGTTCCAGGCGGTCGGGCGGATGATCGCCGATGTGCTCGACGCCTTGGTGCGGCGTCCCGCCGGCGATCCCGGGCTCGAGGCCCGCGTGCGCACGGAAGCCGGCGCGCTCTGCGCGCGGTTCCCGGTCTACCCTGGCGCCCTCTAGTCGGAGCGGAGACCGCGATGCGCTGTCCCTTCTGCGGCTTCGAGGACTCCCAGGTGAAGGACTCGCGTCCGAGTGAAGACCATGCCTCGATCCGGCGGCGGCGGTTCTGTCCGGGGTGCGGCTCGCGCTTCACGACCTTCGAGCGGGTACAGTTGCGCGAACTCACGGTACTGAAGTCGAGCGGCGCGCGGGTTCCCTTCGACCGGGACAAGCTGGTGCGCTCGATCAACATCGCGCTCCGCAAGCGCCCGGTCGAGGCCGAGCGGGTCGAGCGGGTGGTGAATGGCATCGTGCGGCGGCTGGAAAGCCTGGGCGAGACCGAGGTGGCGTCCTCGACCATCGGCGAAATGGTGATGGATGCGCTGATGAACCTCGACAAGGTGGCTTATGTCAGGTTCGCGTCGGTCTACAAGAATTTCCGCGAAGCCAAGGATTTCGAAGACTTCGTCGGCAATCTCAGTGGCGAGCGCGACTGACGCGGCCGACCGTCGCTACATGGCGGCCGCGCTGGCGTTGGCGCGCCGCTCGCTTGGCTGCGCCTGGCCCAACCCGAGCGTCGGCTGCGTCCTGGTGAAAGAGGGAGTCGTGGTCGGGCGCGGCTGGACCCAGCCGGGCGGGCGGCCGCACGCCGAGACCGAGGCGCTGGCACGCGCCGGGGCCGCAGCTCGGGGCGCCACGGCCTATGTGTCGCTCGAACCCTGCGCGCATTGGGGCGTGACGCCGCCTTGCACCGGGGCATTGCTCGCGGCGGGTATCGCCCGCGCCGTGATCGCGGTCGAGGATCCCGATCCGCGCGTCTCCGGCCGCGGTATCGGCCAGTTGCGGGACGCGGGCGTGCGGGTCGATGTCGGCCTGTTCGCAGCCGAGGCGGTGGACCTGAACCAAGGGTTCTTCCTGCGCATTGGCGCCGGCCGGCCACTGGTGACGCTGAAGACCGCGACTACCCTCGATGGCCGCATCGCGACCGCTGCCGGCGCCAGCCGCTGGATCACCGGACCGTCCGCCCGCGCGGCGGGGCACCGGTTGCGGGCCCTGCATGACGCGGTCGCGGTCGGCTCGGGCACCGCCCGCGCCGATGATCCGGCCCTCACCTGCCGCCTGCCCGGGCTTGCCGACCGCAAGAGCATTCGCGTCGTCCTCGACAGCATCCTTGGCCTGAACCCCGGTTCACAGCTGGTGCGGACCGCGCGCGAGCACCCGACCTGGGCCATCACCGTCGCCGGCGCCGCGCCCGCCCGGCGCGCGGCGCTGGAACAGGCTGGCGTGAACGTCATCGAGGCCGGGCCGGCCGGCGGTCGCGTGGATCTGCGCGCCGCACTTCAGGCGCTCGGCGCCCGCGGCCTCACCCGTGTCCTGGTCGAGGGGGGCGGACGGCTGGCGTCGGCCCTGCTCGCGGCCGACCTGGTCGATCGCCTGGCGTGGTTCCGGGCGCCGCTCGTGATCGGGGGCGATGGGACGCCGGCAGCGGCCGCCTTCGGCGTCGCGGCGTTGGCCGAAGCTCCCCGGTTCCAGCGCGTGGAAACCAGGACGCTCGGGCCAGACGTCCTGGAGCTTTACCGGCGGGGACCCTAGAGTCGCGCAATGTTCACCGGCATCGTCACCGACATCGGCACCGTCGGCCGCGTCGAGCGCAACGGGGATACCCGGTTCGAGATCGCGACCGCATACGCCCTGGCCGCGGTGCCGATCGGCGCCTCGATCGCCTGTGGCGGCGCCTGCCTGACCGTGGTCGCGAAGGGAGCCGATTGGTTCGCGGCCACGGCTTCCGGCGAGACGCTCGCGCGGACCACCCTGGGCGGCTGGCGGCGGGGAACCAGGGTCAACCTCGAGCGGGCGCTCGCCCTCGGCGCCGAACTCGGCGGGCATCTGGTCACCGGCCATGTGGACGCCGTGGCGCACCTGGTCGAGCGGACGCCGGAGGGCGGCTCCTGGCGGCTCGTCATCGCGGTGCCCGCGCCGCTCGCGCGGTATATCGCCGCCAAGGGCTCGGTCACGCTGGATGGCGTATCGCTGACGGTGAACGAAGTGGCGGGCGAGCGCTTCACCGTGAACCTGATCCCGCACACCCTGGCGGTCACGACGTTCGCCGAGCGTAGGCAAGGGGACGCGCTCAACCTGGAAATCGATCTGATCGCGCGCTACCTTGCCCGTCTCACTGGGAAGGACTGACGTGAGCTACAAGGAGTATCTGTCGTCGATCGAGGAACTGGCCGAAGACCAGCGCAACGGTCGCATGGTCATTCTGGTCGACGACGAGAACCGCGAGAACGAAGGCGATCTGGTCATCCCGGCACAGATGGCGACGCCCGCGGCGGTCAATTTCATGGCCAAGCACGGCCGTGGGCTGATCTGCCTGGCGCTGCCACGCAATCGGGTCGAACAGTTGCGCCTGCCGCTCATGCCGCGGCAGAACGAGACCCGTCATTCCACCGCCTTTACCGTCTCGATCGAGGCGCGGGAAGGGGTCTCGACCGGCATCTCCGCCCCGGACCGCGCGCGCACCATCGCGGTCGCCATCGACCCCAACTCGACCTGGGAGGACATCGTGACTCCGGGCCACATCTTCCCGCTGCTGGCGCGCGACGGCGGGGTCCTGGTGCGCGCGGGCCACACCGAAGCGAGTGTCGACCTGGCGCGCCTCGCCGGCCTGAATGCTTCCGCCGTCATCTGCGAGATCATGAACGACGACGGCTCCATGGCGCGGCTGCCGGACCTGGTGCAGTTCGCCCAGTTCCATGGCATCAAGATCGGTCAGATCGCCGACCTGATCGCCTACCGCCTGCGCCACGAGAACGCCGTCACCCGGCAACTGGGGACCACGCTGCAGAGCGTGTTCGGCGGCGACTTCCGCATGTACGTCTATTCCAGCGTCTTCGAGTACGTCGAGCACATCGCGCTGGTGAAGGGCGACGTGGGCGGGTCCGATCCGGTCTTGGTGCGCATGCACGCCGTGAACGTGCTCGAGGACTTGCTCGGCGACCGCAACACGCGTGGCAAGGGCCAGGAGCTGCATACGGCGATGCAGATGATCGGCCAGGCGGACCGCGGCGTGATGGTGCTGCTGCGCGAATCACGGCCGACCTCGGTGACCGAGCGGATCAAGGCGCGGGTGATGGCACGGGCCGACGGCACCGTCTCCGAAACCGACATCAAGCCGGCGTTCGGGTTGCGCGAATACGGAATCGGCGCGCAGATCCTGCTCGACCTCGGGATCCGAAATCTGATTCTCTTGTCGAACCGGAAGCGCACCATCGTCGGGCTCTCCGGTTACGGCCTCAAAGTGGTCGAGCAGCGACCGATTCCTATGCGGGAGGCGTAAGATGACGACCGGCCCCCACATCATGATCGTCGAGGCGCGCTTCTACCCGGCGATCACGGACGAACTGGTCCGGGGCGCACTGGGAGAGTTGGAGCGTGTCGGTGCATCTCACGAGCGTGTCGCCGTGCCCGGCGTGTTCGAGCTTCCCGGTGCCATTCGCTACGCGATCCGGGCCCTCGATCTGGTGAGTACCCGCAAGCGCTTCGATGGTTACGTGGCCTTGGGGTGCGTGATTCGCGGCGAGACCAGCCACTACGACATCGTCTGCACCCAGCATTCGCGCGCGCTCATGGACCTGGTGCTGACCTATTCCATCGCCCTCGGGTACGGCGTGCTCACCTGCGAAAACGCCGATCAGGCTTGGGAGCGGGCTGCCGTGGCCAAGCGCAACAAGGGCGCCGAGGCAACGCGTGCCTCCCTCGCCATGATCGAGGCCAAGCGGCATTTCGGGTTCTACCCGCGATGATCGAAGCCCCGGAGCCAGGCGGCCACCTGAGCCGGCGGGGTTCCGGGCAGAGCCGTAGCGCCGCCCGGCTGGCCGCGGTGCAGGCGCTCTACCAGCTCGAGTTCGGCGATGCCGGGCCGGTGCAGATCGCCGCCGTGGTCGAGGAGTTCTCGCAGCACCGCCTGGGCCGGGAGGTGGAGGGCGAGCAGTATCGGCGCGCCGACCGCGAGCATTTCGTCGAGGTGGTGCGTGGCGTGCACGCCGGGCTCGGCGAGATCGACGCCATGATTGCGAGCGCGCTCGCTCCCGGCTGGGCTCTCGCCCGCATCGGCACGTTGCAGCGGGCCATCCTGCGCGCGGGCGCCCACGAGCTACGCGCGCGTCCCGACGTGCCGGTCCGGGTGGTGATCAACGAGTACGTCGACGTGGCGCACGCCTTCTTCCATGGTGACGAGCCCGCCTTCGTCAACGGCCTGCTCGACCGCCTGGCCCGGGTGCTGCGCGAAGCGGAGTTTCAGCCCCCGCCGGCGTGAGGGAGGCCCCGAGAATCGACGAGTTCGCCTTCATCGCCCGGTACCTCAGTCCCCTCGCCGCCGGCGAGGCGGGGGCGCTTGGCCTCGCCGACGACGCCGCCACGCTCGCGCCCGCGCCGGGGTGCGAGTTCGTCCTGACCAAGGACGCCATGGTCGCCGGCGTGCACTTCCTGCCCGACGATCCCCCAGGCGCGATCGCGCGCAAGCTGCTCCGCGTCAACCTGTCGGACCTCGCGGCCAAGGGCGCGCGGCCACGGGCGTACCTGCTGGCGCTGATGCTGCCGCCGACCATCGACGAGGCTTGGCTCGCGGCATTCACCCGAGGTCTCGCCGCGGACCAGGCGGCCTACGGCGTCACCCTGATCGGCGGCGACACCACGGCGACACCAGGGCCGCTCGCGCTCTCGCTGACCGCAATCGGTGAAGTGGCGATCGGCCGCGCCATCCGCCGGCCGGGCGCCCGGGCGGGCGACGCGATCGTGGTCTCCGGCACCATCGGCGACGGCGCGCTCGGGCTGCTGGCGGCGCGTGGTGACCTGTCGGGCCTGTCCGCGGCGCACCTGGCCGAGCTGACGCGGCGCTACCGGCTGCCGGAGCCGCGCACGACCCTCGGGCCGTTGCTGATCGGGTTGGCGCGGGCGGGCCTCGACGTCTCCGACGGGTTGCTCGGCGACCTGGGTCACCTGTGCGACACAGGCGGAGTCGGTGCGGCCGTCGCGGCGGACCGAGTCCCGCTCTCGCCGGCCGTCGCCGCCGTGTTGGCGGCGGACCCGGTCCGGCTGGAACTGGTCCTGACCGGAGGCGACGACTACGAGCTGCTGTTCGCGGTGCCGGCGGAGCGGACCGGCGAACTCGCCGCCGTGGCGGCGGCCTGCGGCGTGCCGCTGACTCCGATCGGCCGGTTCGAGGCGGCACCGGGGATTCGCGTCCACGACCGGGCGGGCCGCGCGCTCACCTTCGGGCGGCTCGGCTACACCCACTTCTGAGGCGTTTTCAGCGCCCTGCCAGGGTCAGGCCGTCGAGCGCGACGGAGGGGCGACGCCCGGCGACCAGGTCGGCGATCACCTGGGCGCTGCCCATGGCGAGAGTCCAGCCGAGCGCGCCATGGCCGACGTTCAGCAGCAGGTTGTCGTAATGGGTCGGCCCGAGGATCGGCGGTCCATCGGGGGTCATCGGCCGGAGCCCCGCCCAGGGCTCGACGCGGGCCCCCGACGGAAGGTTGGGAAACAGGGCGCGGAGCGCGCGCACCAGACGCTCCGGGTAGCGCGGCTCGATGCGCCGGTCGATGCCGGTGAGTTCCGCCATGCCGGCGACGCGCAGGCGCGTACCCAGCGGCGTCGCCGCGGTCATCAGATCGGGATCGCGGATCGGCATCCGGGGCGCGCCGGCCCAGCCCGCGATGTCGACGGTCACCGAGTAGCCCTTGATCGGATAGATCGGCAGCGCGAGGCCGACCCCCCGAGCCAAGGCGCGGCTCTCGGCGCCGAGGGCGAGGACATAGCGGTCGGCCCGCAGCGCGCCCGCTCTGGTCGCGACCGATGCGATCCGCCCGCGTTCCGCGACCAGCCCGAGAACGGTGGTTCCGAACTGGAATCGAGCGCCCCGTGCCGTGGCACGTTCGGCGAGGCCGCGGGCGAGGGCGTGGGCATCGCCGCTTTCGTCGTCGCGGCTGTGGAAGCCGCCCGCGATTCGCTGGCCGAGCGGCGCCAGGGCCGGCTCCAGGGCGACGCAGGCGGCCGGATCCAGGTATTGCACATCGAGGCCGAGGTCACGCAGGAACGCGGCGTGCCTGGCATAGGCGGGGAGCGCCGCGGGGTTGCGCACGAGCGAGAGGATGCCGCCGGTGGTCTCGGCATAGGCCAGGCCCTCGGCCTGGCGCAGGGCGGCGAGGCGGGCCTTGCTCAGGCGGGCGAGTTTCAAGGTGTTCAAGGCGTTGCGCCGGTAGTGGCGGGGCTGCGACTGCCAGGCGAAGCGCAGCAGCCAGCGCCACATCCAGGGCTCCCACCGGGGACGCAGGATGAGCGAGCCCTGGTCGTCCCGCAGCCATTTGAGCGCCTGCCAGGGAATGCCGGGCGCATTCCAGGGCGGGGACTGGCTCGGCACCAGGAGGCCGGCATTGGCCCGGCTGGTCTCCTCGGCCGGGGCGTCCTGCCGATCGACCACGGTGACGGCGTGGCCCTCGCAGGCGAGGCAATAGGCGGTGGCCGTGCCGATGATGCCAGCGCCGAGAACCAGCACGTTCACGGGTGCCTCCTGGGCCGAAGTTGCGGCGCGCGCCAAGGCCGGTAGAGTAGGGGGCGCGCCCTGCCAGGAGCTACCCGTTGCCGCCCGATCCGCACGCTGTCTTCCCCGACTGTCCCGACGATCTGGCCGAACTGCTGACGGCCGAGCTGCGCGCCCGGGTGCCCGAGCTGCGCGTCCATATCGGCATCCCGACCACGCCCGAGGCGGCGATCCTGCGCATGCAGGGCGCGCCGGCGCTGCTCCTGTTCGACGTCTACATGTCGGAGGCGGTGATGGCGGCCTGTCCGGCCTTGCGCAGCATCACCTACCTCTCGACCGGGATCGCCTCCCATGTGGATCTGGCTGCAGCCGCGCGCCGTGGCATCCGCTGTCGCAACATCCATGGCTACGGCGACCGTGCGATCGCGGAACACGCCTTCGCCCTCGCCCTCGCCGCCGCGCGGCACGTGCCCGCCATGGACCGCGACCTGCGCGCCGGGCGCTGGGAGCCACGGCGCGGCATGGAACTCGGCGGCAAGGTGCTGGGCATCATCGGCCTCGGCGGCAACGGGCGCGAGGTCGCGCGCATCGGCCACGGCTTCGGCATGGAAGTGATCGCCTGGAACCGGAGCGGCGTGCCAGAGGGACTGCCCTGCCGCGCCGCCGAACTGGAGGAGTTGCTGGCACGTGCCGACGTGGTCTCGCTGCACCTCGCCCTCAACGACGAGACGCGCGGGTTTCTGAGTGGCGCGCGGATCGCGCGCATGAAGCCGGGGGCGATCCTGGTGAACACCGCCCGGGCGGCGCTGGTGGACGAGGCGGCGCTGATCGCGGCGTTGCGGGACGGGCGGCTCGGGCACGCCGCGTTCGATGTCTTCTGGCAAGAGCCACTCGCTTCCGACCATCCGTTCACCCACCTGCCGAACGTAACCATGTCGGCCCACGCGGCGTGGTACTCGGTTGAGTCCATGCGCCGGCTCCTGGAGAAGGGCTTAGCCACGCTGCGCGAGGAACTGGACCGGTTGCAATAGGGAATCCCCCATGTCGCTCGTCGGATCACGTATCAAGCGCATCCAGCCTTC
>SHWA01000080.1 GCA_009693995.1 Alphaproteobacteria bacterium
GCGCGACCATGGGCAATCTGTCGCCGGCCCTCGCCGATGAGCTGGAGCTGGACTATCTGGCGACCGGAGTGGTCGTGACCGATGTGGCCCCCGGCAGCTCCTCCTTCCGCATCGGCCTGCGGCGTGGTGATGTCGTGCTCGAGGTGAACGGCACCAAGATCGGCAAGGTCGCGGACCTGCCGCCGGCGCTCGCCCGCGTTGCGCGCGAGTGGCGGATCGCCATCGCCCGCGGCGACGAGGTGCTCTCGCTCGTGGGCGGCGGATGAAGACGCTGTTCGATGACGACCCCGCAGTAGCTGCCCCCGCCGCCGGCCCGCGACCGCTCGCCGACCGCCTGCGGCCGACGCAACTCTCCCAGGTGATCGGCCAGGACCATCTGCTCGGCGCCGACGGCCCGATCGGCCGCATGCTGGCGGCGGGCCGGCTCGCCTCGATGATCCTCTGGGGACCGGCCGGCTGCGGCAAGACCACCATCGCTCGCCTGCTGGCTTCCGCAACCGACCTCGCCTTCGAGCCGCTGTCGGCGATCTTTTCCGGGGTCGCCGACCTGCGCAAGGTATTCGACGCCGCCCGCGCCCGCCGCCGCCAGGGACGCGCCACGCTGCTGTTCGTCGACGAGATCCACCGCTTCAACCGGGCGCAGCAGGACAGCTTCCTGCCGGTGGTCGAGGACGGCACGGTGACCCTGATCGGCGCCACCACCGAGAACCCGTCGTTTGCCCTGAACGCGCCGTTGCTGTCGCGCTGCCAAGTCCTGGTGCTGCAGCGCCTGGATGAAGCCGCACTCGAACACCTGTTGGGCCGGGCCGAGGCGCTCGCGGGGCGGCGCCTGGCCCTGTTGCCCGAGGCGCGGGCGGCGATGCGGGCGATGGCCGATGGCGACGGGCGGTTTCTGCTGAACCTGGCCGAGGAGCTGTTCCTGGCACCGGCGGACTGCGCCGATCTCGACGTCGCCGCCCTGGCCCAGGCGGTGCAGCGGCGGGCCCCCGTGTACGACAAGGCCGAGGACGGCCACTTCAATCTGATCAGCGCGCTACACAAGACCCTGCGCGGCTCCGACGTGGATGCGGCGCTCTACTGGCTGGCACGCATGCTGGCGGCGGGAGAGGATCCGCTCTACATCCTGCGCCGCCTGGTGCGGGCAGCGGTCGAGGACGTGGGCATGGCCGACCCAAACGCGCTGGTGCAGGCGCTCGCTGCCAAGGACGCATACGACTTCCTGGGTTCGCCGGAGGGCGAACTGGCCCTGGCGCAATGCGTGATCTATCTGGCCACTGCGCCCAAGTCGAACGCGGTCTACCGGGCATTCGGCGCGGCCTCGGCGGCGGCCCGCGACGGCGGCTCCCTCACGCCGCCCAGGCACATCTTGAATGCCCCGACCCGGATGATGCGGGAACTCGGCTATGCCGCCGGCTACGTCTATGACCACGACACCGAGGAGGGCTTTTCCGGCCAGGAGTATTTCCCGGAAGGAATGCCGCGCCAGACCTTCTATCGCCCAGCGGAGCGGGGTTTCGAGCGCGAAGTAGCCAAGCGCCTGGCCTATTGGCGGCGGCTGCGCGAGGGGCGTGGGGCAGCCGCGTCCCCGACCGAGACCGAGCCCGCGTGAGCGGCCCAGCCGCCGCCACTAGCCTGACAGTTGCCGTGGCAGACGCCGGCACGCGGCTCGATCGCTGGCTGCGCCGCCAGTATCCGGGGCTGCCCCAGAGCCGCATCGAACGGCTGCTGCGAACCGGACTGATCCGGGTCGGCGGTGGCAAGGTGAAGGCCGGCCATCGTCTGGCGGCCGGAGACCAGCTGCGGCTGCCCTCCGGCCTCGCCGACGAGACCGAGCCAAAGGAGCGCGAGCGTCCGCCGGTCGCGGCCGAGGATGCGCGCATGCTGCGGGAGGCGGTCCTCTACCAGGATGCGGCGGTGATCGTCATCAACAAGCCTGCTGGTCTCGCCGTGCAGGGTGGAACCCGCACGCCCCGCCACCTCGACGGCATGCTCGATGTCCTGGCGGCGGACGGCGAGCGGCCGCGCCTCGTGCACCGGCTCGACCGCGACACCAGCGGCGCGCTGGTTCTGGCGCGCACCGCCGGGGCCGCGGCGCGGCTGGCGAGCGCGTTCCGGGGTCGCAGCGTGCACAAGTGCTATTGGGCCCTGGTCGACGGGGTTCCCAGGCCCACCAGCGGGCGCATCGAAGCGCCCCTCGCCAAGCGTGGCGGCGACGGCCATGAGCAGGTGGTCGAGGACGAAGACGATGGCCGCCCCGCGGTCACCCTTTACCGGATGGTGGAAGCCATTGGTGGGCGGCTCGCCTGGCTGGTGCTCGCTCCCCTCACCGGGCGCACGCACCAGATCCGCGCCCACTGCGCGCTGCTGGGAACGCCCATCGTCGGCGATGGCAAGTACGGCCGCAGCGAGGCCGTGTCATCGCCGGGGATCGCGCCGATCCTGCATCTCCATGCCCGCCGCATCCGACTGCCGCATCCTGAGCGCGGCATCGTCGACGTGACGGCGCCGCTGCCGCCCCACATGGCGGCGACCTGGCGCTGGCTCGGCTTCGACCCGGACGCGTCCGAGGACATCGAACCCGAAGGCGCGCATCCGGGACGTGCACGCGCCGAACGCCGGTAGCTCGCGCGCCCATGACCCGGTTGGTGCTGTTCGATTGCGACGGAACCTTGGTCGACAGCCTGCATGTCATTGTCGGCGCCATGCAGGCGGCCTGGCGGCAGACCGGGCTCGCACCTCCCGATGCGGCGGCGATCCGGGCGACGGTCGGTCTCTCGCCGCATCAGGCGATCGCGGCGCTGGGCGGCGATGCGGCGCTCGCGGACTCGCTGATCGCCGTCTACCGCGCGCACTACCTCGACTTGCAGCAGCGTCCCGAGGGGGTGCAACCGCTCTATCCCGGAATCCGCGCCGCACTTCAGGACTTGGCGCAGGCCGGGCATCTGCTTGGAGTTGCCACGGGCAAGTCGCGGCGTGGATTGACCGCGCTGCTGCGCCGGCACGACATCGATGAATTATTCGTGACGCTGCAGACCGCCGATGACGCGCCCAGCAAGCCTCACCCCGGGATGGTCGAGCGGGCGCTGGCCGAGACCGGGTTCAGGGCAGAGGCGGCGATCATGGTCGGCGATACCACCTTCGACATGGAGATGGCGCGGGCGGCGGGTGTGGAGGCGGTCGGCGTCGCCTGGGGTTATCACGATCGCGACCGCCTGCTGGCGAGCGGCGCCCGCTGCGTCGTGGAGTCGGCCGCCGACCTGGTGCCGGCGATCGGCCCTGGTCTCCGGCAGGGTCAGCAATGAAACGGGACGACCGTCCGCGCCGCCGGCGTTTCTACCAGACCGTCGATGTGACCCCGGTCGCCGGCACCTTCGGCGTTCGCCTCGATGGGCGGCTCGTGAAAACGCCGGGCAAGCGGGCACTCGCCCTGCCGACCATGCCGCTGGCGGAGGCCGTGGCCGTGGAATGGCGCGCCCAGGGCGACACCATCGAACCCGGTTCCATGCCGCTCACGCGCTTCGCCAACACCGCCATCGACCGTGTGCACGACGATCCCGCCCGTGTGCACGATGAAGCCCTGCGCTTCGCAGGTGGTGATCTGGTCTGCTACCGAGTGCCGGATCCGCCCGAGCTGGCGGCGCGGCAGCAGGCCCATTGGCAGCCCGTGGCCGACTGGCTGGTCGGGGCATTCGGCGTCGAGTTGCAAGTCACGCAGGAACTGACCGCCGTAACCCAATCGGCGACCGCGATCGCGCGCTTGCGGGCGGCGGTCGCCGCGCTCGATGCCTTCGCCCTGGTCGCGCTGCACGCGATCGCCACGGCGACGGGATCGCTCGCGCTCGCGCTCGCCGCCCTCGGCGGCCGCCTCGATGCCGCGGCGACCGCCGCCGCCGCCCATGTGGAGGAGACCTGGCAGGAGGAGCGCTGGGGCGCCGACCGCGAGGCCGCCGAGCGCCGCGCGGCGCTCGTCCAGGAGATCGCGGCGGCGATCCGCTTCGCGCGTCTCGCCGCAGGCACCTGACGCGACGTTCAGTGGATCTCGTCGGCGCGGCCGATCGCCTGCTTCAGTTTGTCCAAGGTAAAGCCCGGTTCCCGGCAGGCGGTCAGGATCACCGCCTCGCGCCGCGCCAGTTTGGCGGCGGCCTCGGGCACGGCGCGCGCGACCGCGTGCGGGATCACCACCGCGCCGTGGCAGTCGGCGTGGATCAGATCGCCCGGGTTCACCACCATGCCCGCGACGTTGACCTGGCCGCCGAAATCGACCAGGTGAATCCAGCCGTGGGACGGGCCGACCGACCCGGCCAGGAGCTGGAACCCCGCGGCGCTCGTAGTCAGATCGCGCACGCTGCCGTTGGTGACGGTGCCGAGGCAGCCGAGGGCCTTGTGGACCGTGGTGTTCACCTCCCCCCAGAAGGCGCCGAAGCCGGGGCGGGGGCTGTCGATGTCCTGGATCACGCTGACGCAGGGGCGGGGGCCCTCCGCCAGGTACTCGAAATAGGCGAAGCGGTGGGCGCGGAGCGTTGCCCCGGCGCGCGCGCCCGGCTCGCGGGCGCGTACGGTTGCGGTCTTGGCGTAGCCGACCATGGGCGGCAGGGTGGGGAATACGCAAACCAAAGGCCGGGTGGTGAAGCCCTGGGCGCGGCGGCTGGGCGCCACCAGTTCGAGGGCGTTGCAGACGGTCGGGGTATCGATCGCCCTGAGCGCCGCGAGGTCCTGTTCGTCGAGCGTGGCAGCGGTCATGTTCGCCTCTCCTGCGACCGTATCCGGCGTCGCGAGATGTAGCACAGGACGCTGCCCTGGCAACCCGGGGACGCTCTTTGCGGGGGCGCCCTTTCATGTTAGCAAGAAGCGCCTCCCCGGGGTGGGTGGTGCCTGCCCCGTCTCGCGCCTAAGCGGGCTGAAGACCGCCGCAACTCTCGGGCTCCGGCCCGCGCGCGGCACGGCGGCGGGTGGCCGGGACCAAGTTGGGGAGCCGGGTCATGGACGACATCATCAGGCAGCTGGAAGAGAAGCGCGCGGCCGCCCGCCTCGGCGGCGGCAAGCGCCGCATCGACGCCCAGCACGGCAAGGGGAAACTGTCGGCGCGCGAGCGGATCGAGCTCCTGCTCGATCCCGACAGCTTCGAGGAATACGACATGTTCGTCGAGCACCGCAGTGTCGATTTCGGCATGGCGGAGCAGACGATTCCCGGCGACGGCGTGGTGACCGGCCACGGCACCATCAACGGGCGCCTGGTATTCGTGTTCAGCCAGGACTTCACGGTGTTCGGCGGCTCACTCAGTGAGGCCCATGCCGTGAAGATCTGCAAGATCATGGACCAGGCCATGAAGGTGGGCGCGCCGATCATCGGCCTGAACGATTCCGGCGGCGCCCGCATCCAGGAGGGCGTCGCCTCGCTCGCCGGTTACGCCGACGTGTTCCAGAGAAACGTCATGGCATCCGGCGTGGTGCCGCAGGTCTCGGTGATCATGGGTCCCTGCGCCGGCGGCGCGGTCTACTCCCCGGCCATGACCGACTTCATCTTCATGGTCCAGGACACCTCCTACATGTTCGTCACCGGACCCGACGTGGTGAAGACGGTCACCCACGAGACGGTGACCCACGAGGAGCTGGGGGGCGCGCTGACCCATACCACGCGCTCGGGCGTCGCCGACGCCTCATTCGAGAACGACATCGAGGCGCTGTTCGCGACCCGCCGCCTATTCGACTTCCTGCCGGTCTGCAACAGAGCACAGCCGCCCCTCAGGCCGACCCGCGACCCCATCACCCGGCAGGAGCCCGCCCTCGATCGCCTGGTCCCGGCCAACCCGCAGAAGCCCTACGACATGAAGGCGCTGATCGAGAAGGTCGTGGACGAGAGCGATTTCTTCGAGCTGCAGCCGACCTATGCGCGCAACATCATCATCGGCCTGGGCCGGATCGACGGCGCGCCGATCGGCATCGTCGCCAACCAGCCACTGGTCCTCGCCGGGTGCCTGGACATCGACTCATCGCGCAAGGCGGCCCGGTTCGTGCGCTTTTGCGATTGTTTCAACATCCCGATCGTGACCTTCGTCGATGTCCCCGGCTTCCTACCCGGCACGGCGCAGGAGTTCGGCGGCATCATCAAGCACGGCTCGAAGCTCCTGTTCGCGTTCGCCGAGGCGACGGTGCCCAAGGTCACGGTGATCACGCGCAAGGCCTATGGCGGTGCCTATGATGTCATGAGTTCCAAGCACTTGCGGGGTGACGTGAATTACGCGTGGCCGTCGGCGGAAATCGCCGTGATGGGGCCGAAGGGCGCGGTCGAGATCATCTTTCGCGGCGACCTGGACGATCCGGCCAAGATCGAGGCGCGCACCGACGAGTATCGCCGCAAGTTCGCCAATCCCTTCGTCGCCGGTCACCGTGGCTTCATCGACGACGTGATCATGCCCCACACCACCCGGTACCGAATCGCCCGGTCTCTGCTCATGTTGCGCCACAAGACGCTCGAAAATCCGTGGAAGAAACATGACAACATTCCTTTGTAAGTATCTATAAAAATTAGGAATCGTATTCCGTCATGTTCGCCAAGATCCTGATTGCCAACCGTGGCGAGATCGCCTGCCGGATCATGCGCACGGCACGCCGGCTCGGCATCCCGACCGTCGCGGTCTATTCCGAGGCCGATGAGGGGGCGCGGCACGTGCGCGAGGCGGACGCGGCGGTCCTGATCGGTCCGCCGCCCGCCGCGAAGAGCTATCTCGACATCGACCGCATCGTGGCGGCGGCGAAGGCGACGGGGGCCGATGCCGTGCACCCGGGATTCGGCTTCCTGTCGGAGAACGCCCGCTTCGCCGAGGCGCTGATCGCCGCCGGCATCGCCTTCATCGGCCCGCCGCCCGCCGCGATTGCCGCCATGGGCGACAAGATCGCCGCCAAGCGCCTGGCCGAGGCGGCGAAGGTCAGCACCATCCCCGGCCATACCGCGCCGGTGACCAGCGCCAAGGCCGCGGTCGGCATCGCCAAGGACGTCGGCTATCCCGTAATGATCAAGGCGGCGGCCGGTGGCGGTGGGCGTGGCATGCGCGTGGTGCACCAGCCGGCCGACCTGGCGGAGGCCTACACGGCTGCCCGCAACGAGGCGCGTGGCAGCTTCGGCGACGATCGCGTCTTCATCGAGAAGTTCATCGAGCAGCCGCGCCACATCGAGATCCAGGTGCTGGCGGATGCCCATGGCAACGTGATCCACCTGGGCGAGCGGGAATGCTCGATCCAGCGCCGCCATCAGAAGGTGATCGAGGAGGCGCCGAGCCCGCTGCTGGATGCCAAGACCCGGGCCGCCATGGGCGCCCAGGCAGTCACCCTGGCGCGCGCCGTCGGCTACACCTCCGCTGGCACGGTCGAGTTCGTAACTGACCCCAAGAAGAACTTCTATTTTCTTGAAATGAATACGAGATTACAGGTCGAACACACTGTCACTGAGTTGGTGACCGGCCTCGATCTGGTGGAGTGGATGATCCGCATCGCCGCGGGCGAGAAGCTGCCGATCCAACAGCGCGACGTGCGGCTCCAGGGGTGGGCGATCGAGGCCCGCGTCTATGCCGAGGATCCGCAGCGCGGGTTCGTGCCGTCCATCGGCCGCCTGGTGCGCTACCGCGAGCCGATCGCCGAGGGCATCCGCATCGACAGCGGGGTCGAGGAAGGAGACGAAATCTCGGTCAACTACGACCCGATGATCGCCAAGCTTTGCGCCCACGGCCCCGACCGGGGCGTGGCGATCGAGCGCATGCAGACGGCCCTCGACAGCTTTTTCGTGCGCGGGCTCAACCACAACATTCCCTTCCTGGCGGCGATCATGGGACATCACCGTTTCCAGGCGGGGCGGCTTTCCACCGGCTTCATCGCCGAGGAGTTTCCGCAGGGCTTCCGCGCCCAGCCCGCGAGCCCGGCGATACTCGACCGGCTGGTGGCGATCGCCGCCACGGTGCAGGCGCGCGCCGTAGCACGCGAGGGGCGCATCTCGGGGCGCCTCGACGACCGCCCGGTGCCTGCGCCGACCGAGTGGACGGTGCGCATCGGTTCGACGACGGTCCAGGTCGCCGTGCGCCCACTTGACGGCGCGGTCGAGCTGCACCCGGAGGGCGGCTCGCCCACGCTGGTGGAGACCGCGTGGGATCCCGCCGATGCCATCTTCCGCGGCCGCATCGCCGGCCGCATGGTGGTCGCCCAGGTCGAGCGGCGGCAGGAGGCCTGGCGCCTGGTGCATGCCGGCGCCGATGTCCTGGCTCTGGTGCGCAGCCGTCGCGCCGCCGAGCTCGCGGCCCTGATGCCGGAGAAGGTGGTGCGTGACTCGGGGCGCTTCCTGCGCTCGCCGATGCCGGGGCTGATCGTCGCCATCCATGTCGGGCAAGGCGAGCAGGTGCAGATCGGCCAGGCCCTCGCCTCGGTCGATGCCATGAAGATGGAGAACCTGCTGCGCTCCGAACGCGACGGGAAAGTTGCCCGCATCGCCGTGAAAGCGGGCGACAGCGTGATGGCCGAGGCGGTCATCCTGGAGTTCGAGTGAGGCCGTGGAGACCGCTGTCCGCGTCCGCATCACGGGGCGCGTGCAGCGCGTCGGCTTCCGCTACTGGGTGATCGCCGAGGCTACCCGGCGAGGCTTGCGCGGCTGGGTCCGCAACCGGCTCGACGGCAGCGTCGAGGCGCTGATGATCGGCCCGCCGGCCGCCGTCGAGGACATGATCGCCGCCTGCCACCGCGGGCCGCCGGCGGCGGTCGTCACCTCGGTCGCCGCGGAGGAGACTGTGCCGGTGCCCGCCGCCACCGGCTTCACCAGCCTGCCGGCGGCCTGAGCGCGGACCGCTCGCCGGCGCGCATCATCCCCGCTCATATGTCTTCTTCCGGGGGCGGCAAGTCCTTGCGGTAGGGCGCGTACTCGGCAAGGGCGGCGATCTCGCCACTGACCTCGGCGCGCTCGGCCGCGAGGAAGCGCGCCACTGCGTCGCGGAAGCCGGTGTCCGCGATCCAGTGGGCACTGTAGGTGGTGCAGGGCACGTAGCCCCGCGCCAGCTTGTGCGGCCCCTGGGCACCGGCCTCGACCCGGGCGATCTTGTGCTGGATGGCGTACTCGATCGCCTGGTAGTAGCAGGCCTCGAAGTGCAGGAACCGGTGGTCCTCCAGGCAGCCCCAGTTGCGCCCGTAGAGGGCGTCGGCACCGCGGAAGTTCAGGGCGCCGGCAATGGCGCGGCCTTCGCGCTCGACCAGCACCAGGACGATCTGGTCGCGCATGGTCATGTGGACGCGATCGAAGAAGGCCCGGGTCAGATAGGGCCGGCCCCATTTGCGGCTGCCGGTATCCATGTAGAACCCGAAGAAGGCATCCCAGTGCTGGGACGTGAGATCATCGCCGCTCAGCACCCGCACCACGAATTGCCCGTCTTGCAGCGCCGCGCGCCGCTCCTTGCGGATGGTCTTGCGCTTGCGCGAGGAGAGGGTCTCGAGAAAGTCGCCGAAGGACGCGTAGCCGTGGTTGAACCAGTGGAACTGCACACCCGTGCGCTGCAGCAGGCCGGCCTGGCCGAGTGTTTCCCATTCCTGCGCGGTCGGGAACGTGACGTGCAGCGAGGACACGCCGAGCTGCTTCGCCACTTCGACGCAGGCAAGCCCGAGTTGTCGCTGCCGCGCCGCCTGCTCGGGGCCGGGCGGAACCAGGAGACGCGGTCCCGGCACCGGCGTGAACGGCACCGCGACCTGGAGCTTCGGGTAGTAGCGGCCCCCCGCCCGCTCATAGGCGTGGGCCCAGCCATGGTCGAATACGTACTCGCCGTAGGAATGGCTCTTCAGGTACATGGGCACGGCGCCGAGCACCGCGCCGCCCGCGTCCTCCATCACCAGGTGGTGGGGGGCCCAGCCGGTCTCGCGCCGGCAACTGCCGCTCTCCTCGAGCGCGGCCAGGAAGGCGTGGCTGACGAAAGGGTTGCCGGCGCCGGCGCAGGCGTCCCACGCCGCCGGCGCGATCGCGGTGATCCGCTCGACGGCGCGCACTGTCGCCGGCGACCGCGCATCGGGTGGCGCAGGGCGTTTGGTCGCGCTCACTCGAGCGTGGCGTGGGCGGAAATGTCACGGAGGTCCGTGACGACATGGATCAGTGCCGGGCCAGGATGTGCGAGCGCGCGCTCGAACGCCGGCGCGAATTCCTCGGTCCGCCGCACGGTAAAGCCGGCGAGGCCATAGCCCTTGGCGAGCTGGGCGAAGTCCGGGCTGGTGAGCCTGGAGCCGTGATAGCGGTCCTTGCCGATCCGCCGGTGCTGATGCATCAGGATCGTGCCATAGGCGCAGTTGTCGCAGACGATCACCTTGACGGCGACGCCCTCATGGACAGCGGTTGCCACTTCCTGGCCGGTCATCAGGAAGCCGCCGTCACCGACGAAGGTGACCACAGTGGCGTCGGGATGGGCGAGTTTGGCGGCGAGCCCGGCGGGCACGCCATAGCCCATGGCCCCGGCGATCGGCGCGATCTGGCAGCCGGGGCGGGGAAAGCTGTAATGACGCTGGATCCAGGTGGCGAAGTTGCCGGCGTCGGTGGTGATGATGCCCGTGCGCCCGAGCCGACGGTCGACCTCGCCGACGATGCGGGCGAGGTCGACCGCGCCGACCGCCTTGCGCTTGACCGCGGCATAGTCGAGATGGGCCGCCCGCATGCGTTTGCGCCAGGCGAGCCGGTCGGCACCGGGGCGGCCGGTGACGGTGGCGGTCAGCGCCTTCAAGGTCGGCACGATGCTGGCGGTGATCGCCACGTCGGGGATGCGGTGGCGGCCCATGACGCTGCCGTCGGGGTAGACGTGGATCAGCTTCTGCTCGGGCCGGATCAGCTTGCTGTCGTCGATGGTGATGAAGTCGAGCCTGGCGCCCATGGCGAGAATCAGGTCGACGTCGTCCCAGCCGGCGGCCTGGGCCGGGCGCGGCCCGAGGCCGAGGTGGCCGATATAGGCGGGATCATTGTTCGGCACCACGTCCTGGCGGCGCCAGGCGGCGAAGATGCCGGCACCGGTCTTGCGCGCGAAGGCCAGAAGCGGGGCGGATGCCCCCTCCCAGACCACCATCTCGCCGGCGATCACGACCGGGTGCCGTGCCTTGCCGATCATGGCGGCGGCGGCGGCGATCGCCTCTGGCGCCGGCGGCACGGGGGCAGTTCTCGCCGGGACTGGTATGGCGACCTCGCCGGCATCCGCTTCGGTGATGTCCTCGGGCAGCACTACGACCACTGGACCCGGGCGCCCGGTTGCCGCCAAATGGAGTGCCCGCGCCGTTGCCGCCGCCACCTGGTCGGGGCGCACCGGCTCGATCACCGCCTTGGCGATGCTGCCGTACATCTGGTGGTAGTCGATCTCCTGGAACGATTCGAGCCCCTCCTCGGCCTGGGGGATGTGTCCGACGAACAGGACCAAGGGGGTCGAATCCTGGGAAGCCACATGGACGCCGATGGCGCCGTTGGTGGCACCGGGGCCGCGCGAGACGAAGGCGATGCCCGTGGTGCGGGTAGCCTTGGCGTACGCCTCGGCGGCGAACGTGGCGCCCGATTCGTGGCGGTTGGTGATCAGGCGAATACTGTTGCCCCGAGTGCGCAGGGCTTCCAGGACCGCCAAGTAGCTTTCCCCCGGCACGCAGAAGGCCATCCGGATGTCGTGGGCGACCAGCGTCGCGACCAGCGCATCACCGCCGTTCATGGAACCTCCCAGAATGTGTCGTGGGCGCCGTTCAGCGGACGGCGATCTCGAACAGACCCTCGACCTCGGCCAGGGAGCCGAGGGGCAGGGCATTCACGCTGATGGTGGTGCGGGTGTGGCGTCCGGCGTCGCCGAAGATCGCCACCACCATGTCCGAGGCACCGTTCATGATCGGCGCCTGATCGGTATAGCTGTCCACGGTATTGATGAATCCGCCGAGGCGGAGGCAGCGGCGCACCCGGTCGAGATCACCCTCGCAGGCCGCCCGCAACTGTGCGAGGACGTTGCGCATGCAGAGCTGCACGGCCGCCTTCGCCTGCTCGGCCGTCGCGTCGGCGCCGACCTTGCCCTTGAAGGCCACCGTGCCGCCCTCGAGCGGCACCTGGCCCGAGACGATCACCAGATTGCCGCTGATCACGTAGGGCACGTAATTGGCGACCGGCCGCGGCGCGTCGGGCAGCGTGATCCCGAGCTCCTTTAGTCGTGCCTCGATCTTGCCGGCCATGCCTCAACCTCCCCGCGAGCGCGGGCATCATACCGGCCACCCCGGCACCGATCCAGCGGCGCCGATGGGGATTTAGCGGGTGATCTCGAACACGCCTTCCAGCTCGAACAAAGCGTCGTAGGCGAGATTGCCGACGGTGATGTTGGTGCGGGCATGGCGCCCGGCATCACCCAGGATCTCGACGATCACGTCGGACGCGCCGTTGATCACCTCGGGATGCTGGTTGAAGCGGTCGTCGGCGACCGTGAACCCGCTGAGCCTGACCACCTGCCGCAGCCGGTCGAGGTCGCCGCCACAGGCGACCTTCGCCTGGGCCAGGAGGTTGAGCATGCAGAGCCGCGCCGCGGCCTTGGCCTGGGCGACGGTGGCGCTCACCCCGACCCGTCCCGTGAAGGCGATTTTGCCGCCCTCCACCGGGATGTGGCCGGCGACGAACACCAGATTGCCGGTGATGACGAAGGGGACATAGTTCCCGACCGGCGCCGCCGTCTCCGGCAGGGTGATGCCGAGTTCCCTCAGGCGGGCTTCGATACGATGGGCCATGGCACTCCTTCCATGTGGCGGAGCATCATCATAACGCCGCCGGCTGCCGGCGGCCAGGAACCCGGGCGGTTGTGTAGGTAGCGTGTGATTTGTCCGGAATAGGTAGCGCACGAAGTGTCCGGTTCTGGAATCGCTCCAGGTTTTACGGGAGGAGCGATTGATGGGCCGGGCTCGGGGGCTTTGGGAGATCCGGATGGTGCGCTTTGAGGATCTATTGGAG
>SHWA01000007.1 GCA_009693995.1 Alphaproteobacteria bacterium
GGAGCACATGATCGCGACCCGCCTCTACCAGAACCCGGCGCGGCTCCATTTCAACGCGCACCGCGAGAAGGGCAGCCGCTTCGGCCGGCGCCTGATCTATGGCGGCCACGTCATCAGCCTGGCGCGCGCGCTCTCCTTCAACGGGTTCGCCAATGCCTTCAAGGTGGCGGCGATCAACGGCGGCCGTCATGTCGCGCCGACCTTCGCCGGCGATACCATCTACGCCTGGAGCGAGGTGCTGGCGAAGCTGGAGGTGCCGGGCCGGCGCGATCTCGGCGCGCTCCGCCTGCGCACGGTCGCCACCAAGGATCATCCGTGCGCCGAGTTCCCGTTGCAGCAGCAGGGGGACGAACTCCACCCCGCGGTGGTGCTCGACTTCGACTACACCGTCCTGATGCCGCGCCGCTAAAGCTTGGCTGCGCAAGCATTTTCGCCGCTCTGGCGAGCGTTGACTAAGAACCGGCGAGCGGCTATCAAGCCGAAGCGCGCGGGCGCCTCCCGCCGGGAAAGGGTTCCTGATGGCAAACCCCACGCGACCGGTCTCCCCGCACCTTCAGATCTACCGCTGGCACATCCACATGGTGCTCTCGATTCTGCACCGCACCTCCGGGGTGGCGCTGGCGGCGGGCCTGGTGCTCTGGGTCTACTGGTTGGCGGCGGCGGCGCGCGGGCCGGAATCCTTTGCCACCGCACAAGGCCTGATGGGCTCGCCGCTCGGCCTGCTGGTACTGTTCGGCTTCTCGGCGGCGTTCTTCTTCCATTTCTGCAACGGCATCCGGCATCTGTTCTGGGACGCGGGGATCGGCTTCGCGCTCGACACGGTGATGCGCTCGAGCTGGTTCGTGGTGGGGGCGAGCGCCGTGCTCACGGTCCTCGCCTGGGTCTTCGCCTGCACGCTGTGACGGGGGACGGCATGAGCCTGCGCACACCTCTCGGCCGGGTCCGTGGCCTCGGTTCGGCCAAGGACGGGGTCGGCCACTGGTGGCTGCAGCGTGTGACCGCGGTGGCATTGGTGCCGCTCGCGGTGATCCTGGTCGGCATGATGCTGCACCTGGCGCGGGCCGACCACGCGACGGTCCTCGCGTATATGGGGCACACCTATGTGGCGACCTTCACCGCCCTCGGGCTGATCGCCGCGTTCTGGCACCTCAAGCTCGGCATCCAGGTGGTGGTCGAGGACTATGTCCACACCGAACGGCTCAAGGTCGCGGCGCTCTTGGCCAACACCTTCGGCTGCATCGTGTTCGCGGGGCTCGGCGTGGTCGCCGTACTCACCCTGGCTGCCGGAGTTTGAGCCCCGATGCCGAATAGCTATCCGATCATCGAGCATGCCTACGACGTGGTCGTGGTCGGCGCCGGCGGCGCGGGCCTGCGCGCCACCATGGGCCTGGCCGAGGCCGGCCTCTCCACCGCCTGCCTGACCAAGGTGTTCCCGACCCGCAGCCACACCGTCGCCGCCCAGGGCGGCATCAGCGCCGCCCTCGGCAACATGGGCGAGGACGACTGGCGCTGGCACATGTACGACACGGTCAAGGGGTCGGACTGGCTGGGCGACCAGGACGCCATCGAATACATGGTGCGCGAGGGGCCACGCGCCGTGATCGAGCTCGAGCACTACGGGGTACCGTTCTCGCGCACCGCCGACGGCAAGATCTTCCAGCGCGCGTTCGGCGGCATGACCACCAATTTCGGCAAGGGCATCGCTCAGCGCACCTGCGCCGCCGCCGACCGCACCGGCCACGCGATGCTGCACACCCTCTATCAGCAGTCGCTCAAATACCGGGCGCAGTTCTTCATCGAGTATTTCGCCCTCGACCTGATCATGGATGACGACGGCGCCTGCCGCGGCGTGATGGCCTGGAACCTGGACGACGGCACCATGCATCGCTTCCGCGCCAACATGACGATCCTGGCGACCGGCGGCTACGGCCGCGCCTATTTCTCCTGCACCTCGGCGCACACCTGCACCGGCGACGGCAACGGCATGGTGCTGCGCGCCGGCCTGCCGCTCCAGGACATGGAGTTCGTGCAGTTCCATCCGACCGGCATTTACGGTGCCGGCTGTCTGATCACCGAGGGCTCGCGCGGCGAAGGCGGGTTCCTGGTCAACTCGCAAGGCGAGCGCTTCATGGAGCGCTATGCCCCCTCCGCCAAGGACCTGGCCTCGCGCGACGTGGTCAGCCGCGCGATGACCATCGAGATTCGCGAGGGCCGGGGGGTCGGGCCGCAGAAGGACCACATCTTTCTGCACCTCGACCATCTCGATCCCGCGCTGCTGGCCGAGCGCCTGCCGGGCATCTCGGAGACCGCGCAGATCTTCGCCGGCGTCGACGTGACCAAGCAGCCGATCCCGGTGCTGCCGACGGTGCACTACAACATGGGCGGCATCCCGACCAACTTCCACGGCGAGGCGCTGACCATCAAGGGGAGCAGCCCGGAGGCTGCGGTTCCCGGCCTGATGGCAGTCGGCGAGGCGGCCTGCGTCTCGGTGCACGGCGCCAACCGCCTCGGCTCCAACTCGCTGCTCGATCTGGTGGTGTTCGGCCGGGCCGCCGCGCTCCGGTGCGCCGCGGTGCTGAAGCCAGGTGCGTCCCACAAGTCCCTGCCCAAGAGCGCGGGCGAGGAGGCGATCGCCCGCCTCGACAAATTGCGCCATGCGAGCGGCGAGCGGTCGACGGCCCGCATCCGCCTCGACATGCAGCGCGTGATGCAGAACCACGCCGCGGTGTTCCGCACCCAGGAGACGCTCGACGAGGGCGTGCGCAAGATCGGCGAGGTGCGGGACATGATGCCGCACGTCAAGGTCGCCGACCGGTCCCTGATCTGGAATTCGGATCTGGTGGAGACGCTCGAGCTCGACAACCTGGTCCGGCAGGCGGTGGTGACCATGCACGCGGCGGCCAACCGCAAGGAGAGCCGGGGTGCGCATGCGCGCGAGGACTTCCCCGACCGCGACGACGTGCATTGGATGAAGCACACGGCGATCTTTCTCGGCGCCGACGGCAAGCCGCGGATCGACTACCGCCCGGTGCACGCCAACCCCCTCACCAACGACGTGCAGGCGATCCCGCCGCAGCCGCGCGTCTACTGATCTTCACCCGCGCCAAGGACCAGAGCGATGGCCGAGTTCTCGCTTCCCGCCAACTCCCGGGTCGGCAAGGGCAAGTTCCACCCGGCGCCGGCCGGGGCCAAGCGCGTCAAGCGCTTCAACATCTATCGCTGGAATCCGGACGACGGGCAGAACCCGCGCCTCGACACCTTCGAGGTCGACCTCGACGATTGTTCACCCATGGTTCTCGACGCCCTGATCAAGATCAAGAACGAGGTCGATGCCTCGGTCACCTTCCGCCGCTCCTGCCGCGAGGGGGTGTGCGGGAGCTGCGCCATGAACGTCGATGGCACCAACACCCTCGCCTGCATCAAGGCGATCGACGACGTGGGCGGGGACGTGAACGTGTACCCCCTGCCGCATCTGCCGGTGGTCAAGGATCTGGTGCCCGACCTCTCCACCTTCTACGCCCAGTACGCCGCGATCGAGCCCTGGCTGCAATCCGAGAGCGCCGCGCCGGCGAAGGAGCGGCTGCAGTCGCGCGAGGAGCGTGCCAAGCTGGATGGTCTTTACGAGTGCGTGATGTGCGCGTGCTGCTCCACCGCGTGCCCGAGCTATTGGTGGAACGGCGACCGCTATCTGGGGCCGGCGATCCTGCTCCAGGCGTACCGCTGGCTGGTGGATTCCCGCGACGAGGCGACGGGGGAGCGCCTGGACGCGCTCGAGGACCCGTTCCGCCTCTATCGCTGCCATACCATCATGAATTGCGCCAAGACCTGCCCCAAGCATTTGAACCCGGCCAAGGCGATCGCCGAGATCAAGAAGATGATGGTCGAGCGCCGCTGAGGCCCGCGCCGCGGCCGCCGCGCGCGGTGTTAAAGAGGGCCGCTATGTACCTGCCCGATGCCTTTCGCGAGGATGACCCACGGGCGCTGGCCGCGCTGATCGGTGCGCACCCGTTCGCGACCTTGGTGACGACGGCGGGCGGGGCGCCGCTTGCCACCCACATTCCCGTCCTGCATGAGCCGGAACCCGCGCCCCTCGGGCGCCTGGTTGGCCACGTCGCCCGCGCCAACCCGCATGCCGAGGCGATCGCCGGCGGGGCGGAGGCGCTGGTCATCTTCCAGGGACCCCATGGCTATGTGTCTCCCTCCTGGTACGTGGCAGAGGGCCCCGCGGTGCCGACCTGGAACTACGTCGCTGTGCACGCCTATGGGCGCTTGCAGCCGAGCGACGACCCCGCGGCGACGCGCGCCCTTCTCGAGCGGCTGGTCGCGACCTTCGAGGCCGGGCCGTCCCCACCGTGGTGGACTGCGCTGCCCGAGCGCTACCTGGCTGGCATGATCGTCGGCATCCGTGCGTTCGCCCTACCCATCGCGCGCCTCGAGGGCAAGATCAAGCTGTCGCAGAACCGCCCGCTTCCCGACCGCCGGGCGGTGATTGCCGCTCTCCGGCGGGCCGGGGACGCAGCTAGCCTAGCCCTCGCCGATGCCATGGCCGCGGCCTCCGCATGAACCTGTACCGGTTGCTGGCGGCCCGGGCCGAGGCGGGACGACCGGTTCGCGTCGGCCTGATCGGCGCCGGCAAGTTCGCCACCATGTTCCTTGCCCAGGCCGTACGCACGCCGGGCCTGCACGTGGTCGGCATCGCCGATCTGGACGGGGAGCGCGCCCGGGCTGCCTGCGTCCGCGCCGGCTGGGCGGCCGAGCGGATCCAGGCCGCCAGCTTGGATGCCGCCCGCACCAAGGGTACTACCCACATCGGTGACGACGCGGCCACCCTGATCGCCTGCGCCGATCTCGATGTGCTGGTGGAAGCGACCGGCGATCCGGTGGCGGGCGCCGACCACGCGGCGCGCGCCATCGCGGAGGGGCGGCATCTGGTGATGGTGAATGTGGAGGCCGATGCCCTGGTCGGGCCGCTGCTGGCGGAGCGGGCGCGGGCCCAGGGTCTGGTCTATAGCCTGGCCTATGGCGATCAGCCCGCGCTCATCTGCGAGCAGGTGGACTGGGCGCGCGCCGCCGGTTTTCCCGTGGTGGCGGCGGGCAAGGGCACCAAGTACCTGCCCGAGTACCACGCCTCGACGCCCGAGACCGTCTGGGGCTACTACGGCCTGACGCCCGAGGCCGCCAGGGCGGGGGGCATGAACCCGACCATGTTCAACTCCTTCCTCGACGGCACCAAGTCGGCGATCGAGATGGCGGCGGTCGCCAACGCGACCGGCCTCACCCCCCAGCCGGACGGCCTCGGCTTCCCGCCCTGCGGCACCGACCGGCTGGCCGAGGTCTGCCGCCCGGCGGCGGAGGGTGGCGCGCTTGCGCACACAGGCACCGTCGAGGTGGTCTCCAGCCTGAACCGCGACGGCTCGGTGGTCGCCCATGATCTGCGCTGGGGCACCTATGTCGCGTTCGAGGCGCCCACCGACTATGTCGCCCGCTGCTTCGCCGAATACGGGGTGCGCACCGATTCCAGCGGGCGCTACGCGGTGCTCTACCGTCCCTTCCACCTGATTGGGCTCGAGCTCGGCATCAGCGTCGCCTCGGTCGCGCTGCGCGGCGAGCCGACGGGCGCACCCCTTGGCTTCCGTGGCGACGTGGTGGCGACCGCCAAGCGCGACCTCGCCGCCGGCGAACGCCTCGACGGCGAGGGCGGCTACACGGTCTTCGGCCGGCTCCAGCCGGCGCGGGCGTCGCTCGCGGCCGGCGCGCTGCCGCTCGGCCTCGCGGCGGGCGCCCGGCTCAAGCGGCGGATTGCCAGGGGCGCGGTCGTGCGCTGGGCCGATGTCGATCTGGATGCGGCGCGGCCGGCGGTAGCGCTGCGTCGCGAGATGGAGGCGCGCCTCGGCGGCGTCAACGCCTGAGGGCAAGGGATTCGCAAGCGGAGGAGAGGGCGATGCAGACGCTCCACCATCACGTCGCCGGCCGGCACGTGCCGGGCACGAGCGGGCGGTTCGGGCCGATCTTCGATCCGGCAACCGGCGAGGAACGCGCGCGCTGTCCTTATGCGAACGCCGCCGATGTGGACGCTGCGGTCGCCGCCGCCAAGGCCGCGTTCCCGGCCTGGGCCGCCGAGACGCCGCTCCGGCGGGCGCGCGTCATGTTCCGCTTCAAGGCGCTGATCGAGCAGCACATGGACGAGCTCGGCCGCCTGGTCGCCCAGGAGCATGGCAAGACGCTCGCCGACGCCAAGGGCTCGGTCGGGCGCGGGCTCGAGGTGGTGGAGTTCGCCTGCGGCATTCCGCATCTCATGAAGGGCGAATACTCGGAGAGCGTGGGGACCGGCATCGACAGCTTCTCGCTGCGCCAGCCCCTCGGCGTCGCGGTCGGCATCACGCCCTTCAACTTCCCGGCCATGGTGCCGATGTGGATGTTCGTGATGGCGATCGCGTGCGGCAACACCTTCGTGTTGAAGCCCTCGGAGAAGGACCCGTCCTGCCCGCTGCGCCTGGCGGAACTGTTGGAGGCGGCGGGGGCGCCGCCGGGGGTGCTGAATGTGGTCAATGGCGACAAGGTGGCGGTCGAGGCGCTGCTCGCCCATCCCGACGTGGCCGCGGTCTCGTTCGTGGGCTCGACCCCGATCGCCGAGTCGATCTACCGCACGGCGGCGGCGGCGGGCAAGCGCGTGCAGGCGCTCGGCGGCGCCAAGAACCACCTGGTGGTGCTGCCCGATGCCGACCTCGAGCAGGCGACCGACGCCCTGATCGGCGCGGCTTACGGTTCCGCCGGGGAGCGCTGCATGGCGGTCTCGGTTGCGGTGGCCGTCGGCGATGCCGGCGACCGCCTGGTCGCGGCACTCAGGCCCCGGGTCGAGGGGCTCAAGATCGGTCCCTGGTCGGACCCGCAGGCCGAGATGGGGCCGCTCGTCACCCGTGCCCATCTGGAGCGCGTCCGGGGCTACATCGAGACCGGCGTGGCCGAGGGCGCGCGGCTGGTGGTTGATGGCCGCGGGCTCAAGCTGCAAGGGTACGAAGCGGGCTACTTCATCGGCGGCTGCCTGTTCGACCAGGTGCGGACGGAGATGCGCATCTACCGCGAGGAGATCTTCGGCCCCGTGCTCTCGGTGGTGCGCGCCGCCGACTACGAGACCGCGCTCGCCATGGTGAACGCGCACGAGTTCGGCAACGGCACCGCGATCTTCACCCGCGACGGCGACGCCGCCCGCGACTTCGCGACCCGCGTGCAGATCGGCATGGTGGGCGTGAACGTGCCGATTCCGGTGCCGGTCGCCTACCACACCTTCGGCGGCTGGAAGCGCTCGCTGTTCGGCGACATGGGGGTGCACGGACCCGAAGGGGTGCGGTTCTACACCAAGCTGAAGACCGTCTCCTCGCGCTGGCCGACCGGGATTCGCAAGGGCGCCGACTTCGTCATCCCGCGCGGCTGAAGCGCGGCCGCCCGCCGCGCAGCGAGGCGTTGCCTCGCCCCTTGCATTCGCTTCTTGCGCGGCTAAGAATTGCGCGCGCTCGGCGCCTCCCAGGGAGCAGGTGAATCCGGGCCTTCTACGAGAATTCTACAAGATCTTGTGGCTGATCACAGAAACTACTACAAAATAGCGTGCGACTTCTGGGAGCAGGACCATGAACTGGACTCGCGACGGCATACGCCTGCTGGAGCGGCTTTGGAAGGAAGGTCTGACCACGGCGGAGATCGGCCGACGCTTGGGGATGTCCAAGAACGCCATCGTCGGCAAGGCCCATCGCCTAGTTCTGCCGCCGCGGCCGTCGCCGATCCGGCGCAAGCCCGAAGTGGTGATCGACCGACTGCCAGGGCCGGCCTGCCAGTGGCCGCACGGCGACCCCGGAGACCCCGAGTTCCGCTTCTGCGGCAAGCGCGCGGTCAGCGGCAAGCCCTACTGCGGCGAACATTACTTGCGGGCCTATGTCGGGGTGACGCCGGTGCGCGACGTGAACGCGGCCTGAAACGGGCCGCGCCACGAATTGCCATCGCGCGCGACCGTCGGGCATAGTCCGACGGTCGCGCGACCGCCCGCCAGGGGTGCGCGCCGCGGCAGGGAGGCGTGAGTGGCAGCCAAGCGGCCGCGCGCAGGCAAGCCGACGGCCCGGTCGGAGAGCCTGCCCGAGCCCTACCACATCTTCATCCGCGATCTGGTGATCGAGGCCCTCGTCGGCGTCTATCCGCACGAGCACCGGCAGGTGCAACCGATCCGGGTCAACGTCGAGCTCGAGGTCCGCGGCCGGCCCGATCCCCGCCGCGACGACATCCGCGGCGTGCTGTCCTATGAACAGGTGATCGCCGGCATCAAGGCCGTGTTCGCCGCCGGCCACATCAGCCTGGTGGAGACGGTGGCCGAGCGCATCGCCGAGCTGTGCCTGGCGGATGCCCGGGTGCTGGCGGCGCGCATCACGGTCGAGAAGCTGCGCGTCGAGCCGCTCGCCGCCGGAGCCGGGGTCGCGATTCGGCGCTCACGCCAAGCTCACGGCTGAAGCCCTGTGCACCCGATAAGGCCGCTACCACCCCAAGCGAGGACATCATGGCCGCCCGACCCAAGCCCCGCAAGCTCGCCGCCGCCGTCGTGCGCGCGCGGCTGGCAAAGACCTTGCCCCATTGGACACTGCAGGGCGGCCAACTGGTCCGGCGCTACCAGACCGGCGGCTGGAAGGGCACGCTGCTCGCAGTCAACGCCATCGGCCACCTGGCCGAAGCCGCCTGGCATCACCCTGACATCCTGGCCACCTATCCGGCGGTCGAGGTGCGCCTCTCGACCCACGAGGCCGGCGGCATCAGCGAGCGCGACTTCGCCCTTGCCGCCAAGATCGAGGAGGTGATCCAGTGGCGTCCTGGCCGTGACGGCGGTGCCCTCGAGGGCACCCCCGACGATCCGCGCCACGCCTATCTCCACTACGATTGAGCGGTCCCGCGCCGAAGTTGAACGCGGCCGGGATCATGCGCGCAGTCTGTGCCTGGACTCGCGCCGTACCTTCCCCGAGAGTCGCAGTGTTGGCCCGAGCGTGGAGGAGCGACCATGAAGAAGGTGCTGGTCGGTCTCGGCGTGCTGGTGCTGGTGGTCGTCATCGGCATCGTCGCGCTACCGGCCCTGGTGCCCATCGACCAGTTCAAGGCGCAGATCGCCGAGGCGGTGAAGGGGCAAACGGGGCGCGATTTCGCCATCAAGGGCGAGATCAAGCTGTCGGTGATCCCGAACCTGGGCTTGAGCGCGAGCGACGTGACCCTGGCCAACGCGCCCGGCATGTCGCCGGCGCCGATGGTCTCCTTCAAGCGCCTCGACTTCGACCTGCGCCTGCTGCCGCTGCTCTCGCGCCAGATCGAGGTCGCGCGGCTGGTCCTGGTGGAGCCGGTCATCAACCTCGAAATCGACGCCAAGGGGCGCCCGAACTGGGTGCTGGAAGCCCCGGCTCCGGCCGGAGCGCCCAAGCCTGCGCAACCGGCGCAGAGCGAAGCCGGCGACCTCGCCGGTCTCGCCGCGCTCGACCTCAAGCTCGGCGACGTGCGCCTCGAGAGCGGGCGCATCTCCTACGTCGACGCCCGGACCAAGGCCAAGGTCGAGATCAAGGACATCAATCTCGCCGTCAAGCTGCCGGACATGGCACAACCCTTCGCCATCGACGGCAAGCTGGCCTGGAATGGCAAGCCGATCACTCTCGGCCTCGGCGGCCAGTCGCTGCGGGCCCTGCTCTCCTCCGCGGGCACGGCGATCAACGCCAAGATCGCGGTCGACGTGGTCACGCTCGAACTCGGCGGCAGCACCAAGCTGGTGCCGGAGGCGGCCGTCGACGGCACCCTCGCGCTCAACGTCCCCTCGGTGCGCAAGCTCGCCGACTGGCTCGGCGCGCCGCTCGCTGTGCCGGGCACCGGCCTCGGGCCGCTCGCCATCAAGGGCAAGCTGAAGGCGAGCCCGACCAACGTCGCCTTCACCGCCGCCGACTTTAACCTCGATGCCATCAAGGCCAAGGGCGAGGTGGCGGTGGCGCTGGGTGGCGTGCGACCGAACGCGAAGGGGCGGCTGGATGTGGAGACCCTCGATCTCAACCCCTACCTGCCGCCCGAGGCGCCGGCCGCAGGACCGGGCAAGACGCCGACACCGGCTTCCGCTCCGGCGCCGGCGGCGGGCGCGCCATGGAGCGATGCCCCGATCGACGTTTCCGGGCTGGATGCGGTCGATGCCGACTTTACCTTGAGCACCGGCCAGATTCTGGTGCGCAAGATCAAGGTCGGCAAGAGCGCGGTGAAGGTCGTCCTCAAGGACAAGAAGCTGGCGCTCGACCTGACCGAGCTCGCGCTCTATGGCGGCGCCGGCAACGGCCGCATCACCCTCGACGGCACCGCGGCCGCGCCTGCCCTCGGCATGGTGTTTGATCTGAAGGGCATCCAGACCGAGCCGCTGCTGCGCGATGCCGCCGACTTCGACAAGCTGAAGGCGAGTGGCGACGCCAGCATCGACGTCCGCACCAGCGGCAAGTCGCAGAAAGAGATGATCGCGCGGCTGCAAGGCAAGGGAGCGGTGGCGCTGCGCGACGGTGCCCTCAAGGGCTTCAATCTGGAAAGCATCGCCCAGAATATTGGCGGCGGCGGCACGGGCGCCGACGAGACCAAGTTCGCCGAGCTCGGCGGCACCTACACCATCGCCGACGGGGTCCTCAAGAACAGCGACCTCGGCATGAAGGCGCCGCTCATGCGCCTCATGGGCGAGGGCACCGTCGATCTGCGCTCGACCGAGGTCAACTACCGCCTCAACCCCAAGCTCGCCGCCACGCTCCAGGGCCAGGGCGGCAAGTCGGACGCGATCGGCATCACCGTGCCGATCATCGTCAGTGGGCCGTGGACCAACCTCAGCTACAAGCCGGATCTGTCGGCGATGCTGAAAGGCGCCGCGTCTGCGCCGCTCAAGGTGCTGGAGGGAGCGGCAGGGGCTGTCGGCGCCGGTGTCGGCGCGCTCAAGAACCTGATTCCCGGCGCCGGAAGTAGCCAGCCTGCCGGCACGTCCCGAGAGGCGACGCCCGCGCGCACACCGCCGGCGGCGCCCAGCAACAATCCGTTCGGCGGACTCAAGAAACTGTTCGGCAACTGAGGCTCGCCATGCGTCTCTTGCTCGCCGTCTTCCTGCCGCCGGTGGTGTTCTTCACCATCGGCCGCCCCCTCGCTGGGATCTTCTGCCTGATCCTGCAACTCACGCTGATCGGGTGGATTCCCGCGGCCATCGGGGCGGTCTATTCTCTCAGCCAGTTCCGGACCGACCGGAAGATCGACGCGGCACTGGGGCGGCGGTGACACTGGCGCCAACCCTCGGCGCCCGGGGAGGCGCGGTGGGGAGCGTCGTCAAGCTGGTGATCTGGTGCCTGTTGGTCGGCGCCGTGCTCGCCTTCCTCGGGCTCGGCCCGAGCGATATCTGGGTCTGGACCTGGCACCAGTTCGAGGCGGTGTTCCATAATCTGCGCGCCGTGCTCGGCACCGTCGGCACCTATCTGGTGCTGGGTGCCGGCGTGGTGCTGCCGATCTACGGCATCTACCTGCTGGTTCGGGTTCTTCAGCGCCGGTAGGTTTCAGCGGAGGCGACCATGGCGATCGAGCAGCGGCCCTTCGGGCGGACCGGGCACATGAGTTCCGCGGTGATCTTCGGCGGCGCCGCGCTCAAGGCCGCCGACCAGGCGACCGCCGACCGTGTGCTCGACCTCTTGTTCGAATACGGCATCAATCACATCGACACCGCTCCGCGCTATGGCGACTCGGAACTCCGCATCGGCCCCTGGATGCGGCGCTACCGGGCGGACTTCTTCCTCGCCACCAAGACCGCGGCCCGTGACGCAGAGGGCGCGCGCACCGATCTGATGCGCTCGCTCGAGCGGCTGCAGACCGACCACCTGGACCTGGTGCAACTGCACGCCCTCTCGCACCCGGCGGAGTGGGAGCAGGCCATGGGGCCGGGCGGGGCGCTGGAGGCCCTGGTCGCGGCGCGCAGCCAGGGGCTGGTGCGCTCGATCGGCGTCACCGGCCATGGCTGGACCATCGCCGCCATGCACAAGCGCAGCCTGGAGCGGTTCGAGTTCGATTCGGTGCTGATGCCCTGGAACTGGTTCGTCGCGCACCACGACCAGTACCGCACCGATTTCGAGGTGACCGAAGCCCTCTGCCGCAGCCGCGGCGTCGCCGTGCAGACCATCAAGTCGATCGCCCGCGGACCCTGGGCTGCGGGCGCGAGCCGCAGCCACCTCACCTGGTACCAGCCGCTCGAGGGGGAAGACGAGATCCGCCTCGCGGTCGCCTGGGTGCTGGCGCGCCCCGGCATCTTCCTGACCTCGGTCGGCGACGTGAACCTGTTGCCGGCGGTCCTCCGCGCCGCCGCCGACCGCGGCCCCCGCCCGCCCGACGCAGCGATGGCCGCCCACAGCCAGCGCACGGGACTCTCCACCATCTTCGGATTGGCGTAGAGCGCAGATCTGCCGTGCGGTGGAGAGTTGTTGTCTATGTTCCGCGTGAGAGGCAAGCTCAGGTCATGTAGCAGCGAACGGGGAATGACCATGTGGGTAAGAATCGAGAACATTGGAGAGGGTCAGCACCCGAGCGAGCGTATTGTCGTGGTCGTGGCGGCTGACGGCTCGCGCGAACAACTCATCGTCGATCTGAGAACATTACAGAACGACATGATGGAGATCGGCTATCCGGTCGGCGTCTCTGGGGACAAGCTATTGGTCGAACTCCCTCAGGAGACCATGCAGGGAGCCTGGCGGGTCTGGGTGCGCAAGGATGCGGTCATCGACAAGGCCGCTTGATGATCCTCTCCGATCGTGAGATCAGCGCGTATCTCAATCAGCATATGATTGAGATCGATCCGCGCCCGGATGAAACCGCATACAGTTCGACGAGTGTCGATCTCACGCTCGACGAGACCATCAGCGAGTTCCGCACCAGCCTACCGGGGAACGAAGAAATCATCGATCCCCGCAATGTGACGGGTGGCTCCGAGAGCCTGCTGGACAAATTGACCGACAAGCATCAGATCGGCTCAGACGGATTCGTACTTCAACGCGGCAGCCTTTACCTGGCATGGACGCGTGAACGCGTGAACCTGAAACCCGAGGCGCGATTGGCGGCGCGCGTCGAGGGAAAGAGCGCCTTGGCGCGCATTGGATTGGCAGTCCACGTCACGGCGCCAACGATACATGCGGGCTTTTGCGGCCAGATACGACTTGAAGTTGTGAACCACGGACCCCGCCCAATCCGTGTCCGATCCCACATGCGAATTTGCCAGTTGATCTTCGAGCAGACTTTCGGAACCCCGAACCGAGGTTATCAAGGGCAGTTCCTGGGTCAGGGCACAGCCTGAACCCTGCCTCGGTTGGACTTTTGCCTAGCCTTGTGGCCAGATTTCACCAACGGTGCGGCCGCGCGGCGGGGCTGGCCCGGGCAACAGCCGATCAGGGGCGTCGCGCGGACAGGCTCGGGAGGCAACGGCACTTGGCGACACCGCTCCTCGCAGGGCGCGGCATCTCGCTCAGCTTCGGCGGCATCAACGCCCTCGACGGTGTCGCCTTTGCCGTGGAGAAGGGGGAACTCTTCTCCATCATCGGCCCGAACGGCGCCGGCAAGACCTCGCTGCTCAACTGCATCTCGGGGCGCTACCGGCCGACGCGGGGCGCGGTGCTGCTGGACGGTCAAGACATCACCCGCCGCACCACCAACCAGCGGGCCGGCCTCGGCATCGGCCGCACTTTCCAGAACCTCGCCCTCTTCGGCCACATGACCGTGCTCGACAACATCATGGTCGGGCGCCACCACCAGCTCAGCCACGGGTTCCTGACCGGCATGATCTACTGGATCGGTGGCGCCGAGCGCGAGGAACAGACCCACCGCCGCGAGGTCGAGGAGATCATCGACTTTCTCGAAATCCAGCACATCCGGGGCGAAATCGCCGGCACCCTGCCCTATGGCTTGCGCAAGCGGGTCGAGCTCGCCCGGGCGGTCGCCCTCAAGCCCCGCCTGCTGCTGCTGGACGAGCCCATGGCCGGCATGAACCTCGAGGAGAAGGAGGACATGGCCCGCTACATCATCGACCTGAACGAGGAGTGGGGCATCACCGTGGTGATGATCGAGCACGACATGGGCGTGGTGATGGACATCTCGCACCGGGTCATGGTGCTCGACTTCGGCAAGAAGATCGCCGAGGGAATCCCTGAGGACGTGCAGCGCCACCCCGACGTGCGCCGCGCCTATCTCGGCGCGGACGAGGCGGCGCTCCTGGGCACGGCGTGAGGGACTGCTTGATGCCCCCGCTGCCGCTCCCCGATCTCGCGCGCTACGACACCTATCCCAAGCTCCTGGAGCTGAACGCGACCCTGCACGGCGGCGACATCGCCGTGCGCGAGAAGGATCTCGGCCTCTGGAACGAATACACCTGGAGCGACTTCGCCCGGCGCGTGCGCCACTTGGCGCTCGGGCTCGAGACCTTGGGTGTCGGCGCCGGCGACGTGGTGGCGCTGATCGGCGACAACCGCCCGGACTGGCTGGCCGGCGAGATTGCGGCGCACGCGCTCCGCGCCATGAGCCTCGGCCTCTACCGCGATGCCCTCGAGGAGGAGATCGCCTATCTGATCAACTACGCCGAGGCGAAAGCGGTGATCGCCGAGGACGAGGAGCAGGTCGACAAGCTGCTGGGCCTGGGCGAGCGCATCGGCAGCGTCCGCGCGATCGTCTATTGCGACCCCAGGGGCCTGCGCAAATACGACGATCCGCGCCTCAAGCCGCTGGCCGAGGTGATGGCGGCGGGCGCCGCGGCGGAGGCGGCCGATCCCGCCCGTTACGGACGCCTGATCGCCACGGGCGAGGGCGAGGACTGCGCGGTCCTTTGCACCACGTCGGGCACCACGGCGCAGCCGAAGCTCGCCATGCTCGCCGCCGGGCGCATGCTGCGCCACGCGGCGAGCTATCTGGCCGTCGATCCCAAGGGGCCGGAGGACGAGTACGTCTCGGTCTTGCCGCTGCCCTGGATCATGGAGCAGGTCTATGCGGTGGCGCAGGCGCTCCTCTGCCGGATGAAGGTCAACTTCGTCGAGGAGCCGGAGACCATGATGGCCGACATGCGCGAGATCGGCCCGACCTTCCTGCTGTATGCGCCGCGCGTCTGGGAGGCGATCACGGCGGATGTGCGCGCGCGCATGATGGACGCCTCGCCCCTCAAGCGCCGCCTGTATGATTTCGGGCTCAAGCTCGGCCTGGCGGCGCTCGACCGCGGCGGCAAGAGCCGGCTAGCCGAGAGCCTGCTGTTCCGGGCACTGCGCGACCGCATCGGATTCTCGCGCCTGCGCTCGGCGGCGACCGGCGGCTCCGCCCTCGGCCCCGACACCTTCCGCTTCCTGCTCGCCCTCGGCGTGCCCTTGCGCCAGCTCTATGGCCAGACCGAGACGGCGGGCGCCTACACCTTGCACCGGGCCGGCGATGTCGACTTCGATTCCGTCGGCGTCGGCTTCGATGCCCGGGTCGAGATCAGGATCGACCGCGCGGACGCCAACGGCGTCGGCGAGATCGTGGTGCGCCACCCCAACATGTTCCTCGGTTACTACAAGAGCCCGCAGACGACCGCTGCGGACTTGCGCGAAGGATGGATGCATTCTGGCGACGCCGGCTATTTCGACGCCAAGGGCCACCTGGTGGTCATCGACCGCATCAAGGATATCGCCAACACCGCCGGCGGCGCGCGGTTCTCGCCCCAGTTCATCGAGAACAAGTTGAAGTTCTCGCCCTACGTGGCCGAAACCGTGATTCTCGGCGACGGCCGCGATTACGTGAGCGCGATCGTCTGCATCCGTTTCTCGATCGTCTCCAAGTGGGCGGAGAAGAACCGCATCGCCTTCACCACCTATTCCGACCTGGCGAGCCGGCGCGAGGTCTGCGACCTGCTGCAAGGCGAGGTCGAAGGGGTCAACCGCGCGCTGCCAGAGGCGCAGCGCATCCGCCGGTTTCTCCTCCTCTACAAGGAGCTCGACGCCGACGACGAGGAACTGACGCGCACGCGTAAGGTGCGCCGCGGCGTGATCGGTGAGAAGTACGGCGAGATCATCGCCGCCATCTATGGGGACACGCGCGAGATTCCGATCGATACCACCATCCAATTCCAGGACGGCAGCCGCCAGCGGGTGCAGACCACGCTCCACGTGGTTGATCTCGGCCCGCCGATGGACACGAACAAGACCGCGCGGGCGGCATGAGGGTCAGATGAACACCCAACTCCTGGTTCCGCTCCTGGTGAACGGCATCATCATCGGCACGCTTTATGGCGTGGTCGCCATGTGCTTCGTGCTGATCTACAAGGCCTCCCAGATCGTCAACTTCGCCCAGGGCGAGTTCCTGCTGGTCGGCGCTTGGATCTGCTGGTTCCTGCTGACCGAGTTCAACCTGCCCTTCATCCCCGGTTTCATACTCACCCTGGTCTTCATGATGGCGTTCGGGGTGGCGCTCCAGGTGGTGGTGCTGCGCCCGATGATCGGCGAGCCGATCATCGCCGTGATCATGGTGACGATCGGTCTCTCGATCTTCTTCCAGGCGTTGATGAAATACTTGTTCGGGGTGTTCGTGAAGCCGTTCCCGCAGGTGTTCGAGACCGCATCGGTGGCGGTGCTCGGCCTGAGCGTGCAGCCGATCTACCTGCTCAGTCTCGTGATTTCGGTGCTGATCATGGGCGGCTTCGCCTACTTCTACCAGGCGACGCGACTCGGGCTCGCCATGCGCGCCACCGCCTTCGACCAGCAGGCGGCGCAATCGCTCGGCATCTCGGTCCGGCAGATGTTCGCCATCTCCTGGGCGATCTCGGCCATGGTCTCGTCGTTGGCTGGTGTCGTGGTCGGCGTGGTGAACGGCGTTTCCTCGCAGCTCTCCTTCTTCGGCATCAAGGTGTTCCCTGCGGTGATCCTGGGCGGCCTCGATTCGATCGTCGGCGCCGTGGTCGGCGGCCTGGTCGTCGGCCTGGTGGAGAACCTGGCTGAGTATGTCGACAGCCAGTGGCTGCACTGGGGCGCGCTCTACATCGTCGCGCCCTTCTACGTGCTGGTGCTGATCCTGATGGTGCGCCCGCACGGCCTGTTCGGCACCGAGGACATCGAGCGCATCTGAAAGGACAAGGCGTGGCCCGGATGCATCCGTGCGGTGATTTCAGGACCAGCTACCGCGCTGACATGACCATCTTTCCGACGCGGGCCTCGGCGTATGCCTGCGTGGCGGGGGTCCTGCTGCTGGCGGCCGTACCTCTGGTCTTCGACATCTACGTGCTCACCCTGCTGATCCAGATCGGCTATTACGGGGTCGCCGCCCTCGGCCTCAACATCCTGGTCGGCTTCACGGGACAGATCAGCCTCGGCCACTCCGCCTTCTTCGGCTTCGGCGCGTTCGCGTCGGCCTGGCTCAACAACCGCTTCGGCATTCCCGTGCTGCTGGCGATCCCGCTCGCCGGGCTGATGACGGCGGCGGTCGGCGTGCTGTTCGGGGTGCCGGCGGCGCGCATCAAGGGGCTCTACCTGGCCATCGCCACGCTCGCCTCGCAGTTCATCCTGCAGGACTTCTTCGCCCGGGCCGACTGGTTCACCGGCGGATCGGCCGGCGCGGCGGCGGCGCCGGTCGCCGTCGGCGGTTTCGCCTTCGACACCGACCAGCGCTACTTCTACGTGGTCCTGGTGGCGGTGGTGGCGATGTACCTGGGGGCCGCCAACCTGTTGCGCACGCGGGACGGGCGGGCGCTGGTCGCGGTGCGCGACCATTATCTGTCGGCCGAGATCATGGGCATCAACCTGACCCGCTACCGGATTCTCTCCTTCGGCATCTCGTCCTTTTACGCCGGGGTCGGCGGGGCGCTGTTCGGCCACTATCTCGGCTTCGTCTCGATCGAGGGGTTTGACATCCTGCTCTCGATCCAGTTCCTCGGCATGATCATCATCGGCGGGCTGGGCTCGATCATGGGCTCGATCATGGGCACCGCCTTCCTGGTGCTACTACCGGAGGTGATGGAGACGGCGGTCAAGGCCCTGGCGGCGAGCGGGCTCGGCCAGATGCAGGCGGTCGCAGACGGCATCGTCTACTTCAAGGAGATGGCGATCGGGCTCGCCATCATCCTGTTCCTGATTTTCGAGCCGGACGGGCTGGCACACCGCTGGCGCCAGACCAAGGCCTACTGGAAGCTCTACCCGTTCTCCTATTAGGGAGGCGGGGAAATCTGCTAATTTCCGCGGTAACGACGGACCGCTCGGGGCCCACCCCCGGGGCCGGACGAAACCAGAAAACAACGAGGAGGCCCTGAACCATGCGATACCCGATTCTGAGCGCCGCCGCGGTCCTGGCTGTGGCCACACTGACGGCGCCAGCCGGTGCCCAGGACTACATCCGGGTCGGCAGCCTGGTCGATTTCACCGGCAACACGGCGAGCGTGGGCAAGGATTATGGCCAGGCCAAGATCGACGCCGCCAACTGGATCAACGACAACGGTGGCGTGAACGGCAAGCTGCTCGATCTGGACACGGTCGACTACACCTACATCGTGCCGCGCGCGATCGCCGCCTACAAGAAATGGGTCAACCAGAAAGTCAGCGTGATCCAGGGCTGGGGCACCGCCGATACCGAGGCCCTGGTCGGCTTCCTCGCCAACGACAAGATCCCTTATTTCTCCGCCTCCTACTCGGCGCACCTGACCGATCCCCAGGGCAAGGGACCCCAGGGCACCAAGGCGGCGCCCTACAACTTCCCCATGGGGCCCTCCTATTCCGACGGCGTGCGCGCGCTGATCCAGTGGGCGGCCGACGACTGGAAGAAGAAGGGCGGCGCGGGCAAGGCGAAATTCGTCCACATGGGCGACAACCACCCCTATCCGAACGCGCCCAAGAAGGCGGGCGAGGAATACGCCAGGGAGCTCGGCTTCGACGTGCTGCCGGCGGTCACCTACTCGCTCGCCCCCGGCGACTTCAAGGCGCAGTGCCTGAGCCTGAAGGACTCAGGCGGCAACTACGCGTTCTTGGCCAACACTTCGGGTGCCAACATCTCGCTGCTGCGTTCCTGCGAGACGGTCGGGGTCCAGGTGCAGTTCATGGCCAATATCTGGGGCTTCGACGAGAACGTGATGAAGGCGGCCGGCAAGGCCGCCGACGGCGTGGCCTGGGTGATGGGCGCCGCCAAGTGGGGCGACAACGTTCCCGGCATGAAGCTGGTGCAGGACGTCTCCAAGATGTCCGACCCGAGCGGTAAGGCGTACCGCTCGGTCCACTACATCCGCGGCATCTGCTCCATGTTCTGGATGAAGGAAGCGATTGAGTGGGCCGACAAGAACGGTGGCATCAACGGTCCCAACATCAAGAACGGCATGTACAAGAAGGCCAACTGGGTGCCGGCGGGACTGGAGGGCGTATGCCCGTCCGGCACCTGGACCGAGAGCGACCACCGCGGCATCACCAAGGTGCTGGTCTATCGCAGCAAGGTGACCGGTGCGACCGACGGCGACCTGGCGGCGCTGGTGACGGCCGGCACCATCGGCATGGAAAAGGTATTCGAAGGCGACATGCCGCGCCGGCCGGAATGGCTCGGCTGGTAGGGACGCGCGACGGCAACGGAAAGGGCGGCGGCCCCGGTGGGGCCGCCGCCCGCGTCTGGAGATTCGCGTGACGGCGGCAACCGCCACCCCCGAGCCGGCGCCTGCGCCCCTCCTCGCCCTCAACAACGTCGAGGTGGTCTACAGCGACGTGATCCTGGTGCTGCGCGGCCTCTCGCTGGTGGTACCGGCGGGGAAGATCGTGGCGCTCCTCGGTGCCAACGGCGCCGGGAAATCGACCACCCTCAAAGCGATCTCGGGCCTGCTCAAGACCGAGGACGGCGCGATCACCCGCGGCGAGGTGCTCTACGCCGGCCAGCGGCTGAACGGCCTCGACCCCGAGGCGATCGTGCGCCGTGGCGTGTTCCAGGTGATGGAGGGGCGGCGCATCATCGCCGACATGACGGTGATCGAGAACCTGCGCCTCGGCGCCCACACGCGGCGCGACCGCGAGGTCGGCGACGACATCGAGCGGGTGCTCGGCTACTTCCCGCGCCTGCGCGAACGCACTGGCCTGGCCGGCTATCTCTCGGGTGGCGAGCAGCAGATGCTGGCGATCGGCCGGGCGCTGATGGCGCGCCCCAGGCTGATCCTGATGGACGAGCCGTCCATGGGCCTCTCGCCGTTCCTGGTGCAGGAGGTGTTCGCCATCATCCGCCGCCTCAACCAGGAGCTCGGCATCACCATCCTGCTGGTGGAGCAGAACGCGCGCATGGCGCTCGCCGCCGCCAGCTACGGTTACATCATGGAGCAGGGCAAGATCGTGCTCGACGGGCCGGCGGCGGAACTCGCCGGCAACGAGGACGTGAAGGAGTTCTACCTCGGCCACGGCGGCGACCGCGCGCGCTCGTTCAAGAACCTGAAGTCGTTCAAGCGGCGGAAGCGCTGGCTGTGACCGCCGGGGTGGACGCTTCCTACGACGCGCTCGAGACCCGCGCCCCCGCGGCGCGCGAAGCGGCGCTGTTCTCCGCCCTCGGCACGCAAGTAGCCCACGCCAAGGCGGCCGCGCCCTATTTCGCCGAGTCGCTGCAGGGCGTGGCGCCGGCGGACGTCGAGGACCGCGCCGGTCTTGCCCGACTGCCGGTTACGCGCAAGTCCGATCTTGTGCGCCTCCAGGCGGAGCGCCCGCCCTTCGGCGGGCTGGCCGCGCTGCCGGCGGGGAAGCTCAGGCGCGTCTTTGTCTCGCCGGGTCCCATATTCGATCCCGAGGGTCAGCGCGCCGACGACTGGGGCTTCGCGCGCGCGCTCTTCGCCGCCGGCTTTCGCGGCGGCCAGCTTTGCCACAACACCTTCTCCTACCACCTGACCCCGGCCGGGGCGATGCTGGAGGAGGGGTGCCGGGCATTGGGCTGCGCGGTGATTCCGGCCGGCATCGGCGCGACCGAGCAGCAGGTTGAAGTCATCGCCCGCCTGCGTCCCGACGGCTACACCGGCACCCCTTCTTTCCTGAAGATCCTGCTCGCCCGCGGGCGCGAAGTGGGCGCGGACCTATCCAGCCTGCGACACGCGCTGGTCTCGGCCGAGGCGCTGCCGCCGGCGCTCAGGGCCGAGCTCGAGAGCTTCGGCCCGCGCGTGCTGCAGTGTTACGCCTCGGCCGACCTCGGGCTGATCGCCTACGAGTCGCCGGCGCGGGACGGAATGATCGTCACCGAGGACGTGATCCTCGAGATCGTCCGCCCCGGCACCGGCGATCCGGTGCCTGAGGGCGAGGTGGGGGAAGTGGTGGTCACCACGCTCCGCCCTGATTATCCGCTGATCCGCTTCGCCACCGGCGACCTCTCGGCGGTCCTCCCCGGCGCCTCGCCCTGCGGGCGCACCAATCTGCGCATCAAGGGGTGGATGGGCCGCGCCGACCAGACCACCAAGGTGCGCGGCATGTTCGTGCACCCACACCAGGTGGCCCTGGTGCTGCGCCGCCACCCCGAGGTTGCGCGCGCGCGCCTGGTGGTCGACAATCCGGGCGGCGCCGACCGCATGACGCTCCGCTGCGAGGTCGCGGGCGCGGCGGCCGGACTGCCGGAGCGCATCGCCGCTACCCTGCGGGAGGCGTGCAACCTGCGCGGCGAGGTGGAGTTGGTCGGACCCGGCGTGCTGCCGAACGACGGCAAGGTCATCGACGACCAGCGCCGACATGGCTGAGGGGCGGCGCCGGCGGTGTTGAGCGTGAGCGGCCTCGGCCTCGCCCGCGGCGGGCGCATGCTGTTCCGCGACCTGGACTTCGCCGTGGGCGCGGGCGGTGCGCTTCTGCTCCGAGGGGCGAACGGAACCGGCAAGACGACCTTGCTGCGCGCCCTTGCCGGCCTGCTGCCGCCGACCGCAGGCAGCATCCTCTGGGGCGGAGTGGACGTCGCCGAGGACCGCGAGGCCCATGGCGCACGGCTGCACTATGTCGGGCACCTAGACGGGCTGAAGGGCGTCTTCACCATCGCCGAGAACCTGGCGTTCGCCGCGGCCCTAGCCGGTCTGCCCCCGGCCGCAAATCCAGCGGCCGTCGCCGCGGCGCTCGCCGCCGTCGGTCTCGAGGGGCTCGGCGAGATCCCGGCAGGGCTGCTCTCGGCCGGGCAGAAGCGCCGCGCCGCGCTCGCCCGGCTCAGGGTCGCCCCGGCACCGCTCTGGCTGCTGGACGAGCCGACCGTGACGCTGGACGCCGCCGCGGTCGCGCGCCTGGAACGGCTGATGGGGGAGCATCTCGCCGGCGGCGGCTTGATCGTCGCCGCCACCCATACCCCGCTCGCCCTACCGGGCGCCGCCGTTCTTACCCTGGGACAGGAATGAGCGCCCTTGCCGCGATCGTCCGCCGCGATCTCGCCATCGCCCTCCGGCGCGGTGGCCATGTCGGCGTGGTGGTCGCGTTCTTCGTGCTGGTGGCGAGTCTCTTTCCCCTCGGCGTCGGGCCCGAGCTCGCGGTGCTCCGGCGCATCGGCTCGGGCGTGATCTGGGTGGCGGCGCTGCTGGCCGCCATGCTGTCCCTCGACCGCCTGTTCCAGGCCGATTTCGAGGACGGCAGCCTGGAGCAGCTGGTGCTCGCGCCGGTCGCACTCGAGTTCGTGGTACTGGCCAAGGCGCTCGCCCACTGGCTGACCACGGGGGTGCCGCTCCTGCTCGCCGCCCCCGTGCTCGGCCTGCTCTTCGATCTGGAGCGGGGGACGCTCCTGGTGATGGTGCTGGCCATGGCCCTAGGGTCCCCCGCGCTCAGCCTGATGGGTGCCATCGGCGCGGCGCTCACCCTCGGCCTCAGGCGGGGCGGAGTGCTGGTTTCGCTGCTGGTCTTGCCCCTGGTCACGCCTATACTGATCTTCGGAGTAGGCGCGGTGGAGGCGGCGGCGACCGGCACGCCCGCGCGGACGCACCTGTTGATCCTCGGTGCGCTGCTGTTGGCGGCGCTGGCGCTGACCCCTTGGGCGACGGCCGCGGCGCTCCGGTCGGCGATGGAATGAGACTAAGGCGGACGGGCTGCCGTGAACCTGCACTTCCTGGCCAATCCCACGCGCTTCCAGCGCTGGGCGGGGGCGATTCTGCCCTGGGTGGCGACGCTCGCCGCGCTCACCCTAGGGCTCGGACTCTGGCTCGGCCTGTTCGTCGCGCCGCCCGACTACCAGCAGGGAGACACCGTGCGCATCATGTTCGTGCACGTGCCGTCGGCGTGGATGGGGCTCTTCGTCTATACCGGCATGGCGAGCGCGAGCGCGGTGGCGCTGATCTGGAAGCACCCCTTGGCCGATGTCGCCGCCAAGGCGAGCGCGCCGATCGGCGCCTGCTTCACCTTTCTCGCCCTGGTCACCGGCTCGCTCTGGGGCAAGCCCATGTGGGGAGCCTGGTGGGTGTGGGACGCGCGCCTTACCTCGATGCTGGTGTTGCTGTTCCTCTACCTCGGCTACATGGCGCTCTGGGATGCGGTCGAGGACCCGGCGCGCGCCGGCAAGGCGGCGGCCATCCTCTGCCTGGTCGGCGCGGTCGACATCCCGGTGATCAAGTTCTCGGTCGACTGGTGGAACACCCTGCACCAGCCGGCCAGCGTGGTGCGCCTGGGGGGGCCGACGATCCACGCCTCGATCCTGGTGCCCCTCCTCACCATGATCGTCGGCTTCACGCTATACTACTTGACCGTCCTGATCGTCCGCATGCGGGCCGAGCTGGCGGCGCGGCGCGTGCAGGCGCTGCGCCAGGCGCGGGTCGCAAGCCGCGAGTCCACGCTCGCGCCCGAGGCGGGGTGAGGCGGAGGAGCAGGGCGGCATGGAGCGGATCGTGACCTTTCTGGAGATGGGCGGGCACGCGGCCTATGTGTGGCCGGCGCTGATCCTGACCGCCCTGGTGCTGACCTTGCTCGCGGTGCACTCACTCCGGCAGCTCGGTGCCCGCGAGGCCGAACTGGCGACACTCGAGCGGGAGCGGCCGCGGCGCCGGCGCGGCCAGGGCGGGAGCGGCGATGACGCGTAAGGAGCGGCGGCTCCTGGTGCTCGGTGCCAGCATGACGGCGCTCGGGCTCGCGACGGCGCTGGTGCTACTGGCGTTCCGCGACAATCTGGTCTTTTTCTACAGCCCGACCGAACTGGTGGAGATGCAGGTGCCCGAAGGGCGGCGCGTGCGCATCGGCGGCCTGGTCGAGGAGCGCAGCGTCGAGCGTCGGGGCGACACCGTGGTTTTCCGGGTCACCGACACGGCGACCACGACCCCGGTCACCTATATCGGTATCCTGCCCGACCTGTTCCGCGAGGGGCAGGGCGTGGTGATTGAGGGCGCGTTGCAGCAGGACGGCACCTTCCGCGCCGCCAGCGTCCTCGCCAAGCACGACGAGAGCTACATGCCGCGCGAGGTCGCGGACGCCCTCAAGAAACAGGGCTATTGGCAGCCAGGAGAACGCAAATGATCGCCGAGCTAGGTCACTACGCCTTGATCCTGGCCCTGGTGGTCGCGCTGGTGCAGGGCACGCTGCCCTTGATCGGCGCCCAGCGGCGCACGCCGGCCTGGATCGCGGTCGCCAGGCCCGCGGCGATCCTGCAGGCGGGACTGATCGGCATCGCCTTCCTGGCCCTGACCCACGCCTTTGTCACGTCTGACTTCTCGGTCGTGAACGTGGCCGAGAACTCGCACTCGGCGAAGCCGATGCTCTACAAGATCTCGGGCGTGTGGGGGAACCACGAGGGCTCAATGGTGCTCTGGGTCCTGATCCTCGCCCTCTACGGCCTCGCGGTCGCGCTCTTCGGCCGTAATCTGCCGCCGTCACTCCGCGCCCGGGTGCTGGCGGTGCAGGCGCTGATCGCCGTCGGGTTCCTGTTGTTCATCATCCTGACCTCGAATCCGTTCGAGCGGCTCTCGCCGGCGCCTCTGGACGGGCGCGGGCTCAACCCCTTGCTCCAGGACCCGGGCCTCGCCTTTCATCCGCCCATGCTCTATTTCGGCTATGTCGGCTTCTCCATGGCCTTCGCCTTCGCCATCGCCGCCCTGATCGAGGGGCGGGTGGACGCCGCCTGGGCGCGCTGGGTGCGCCCGTGGACGCTGGCCGCCTGGTGCTTCCTCACCGCCGGCATCGCGCTCGGGAGCTGGTGGGCCTATTACGAGCTCGGCTGGGGCGGCTGGTGGTTTTGGGACCCGGTCGAGAACGCCTCGTTCATGCCGTGGCTGGCCGGCACCGCGCTCCTCCATTCGGCGATCGTGTGCGAAAAGCGCGACACGCTGAAGAGCTGGACCATCCTGCTCGCGATCCTGACCTTCTCCCTCAGCCTGCTCGGCACCTTCCTGGTGCGCTCGGGCGTGCTCACGTCGGTCCACGCCTTCGCCACCGACCCGGAGCGTGGGGTCTTCATCCTCGCGTTCCTGGTGCTGGTGACCGGCGGTGCGCTCGCCCTCTTCGCGGTGCGCGCGCCGGGGCTGGCGGGCGGCGGCCTGTTCGCGCCCATCAGCCGCGAGGGGGCGCTGGTGCTCAACAACCTGCTGCTCACCGTCGGCTGTGCCACCGTCTTCCTGGGCACCCTCTATCCGCTCTTCCTCGAGATCGCCGGCGGCGGCAAGGTCTCGGTCGGCGGCCCCTATTTCAACGCCACCTTCATACCCCTCATGGTGCCACTGGTCGCGTTTGTACCGGTCGGCTCGATGCTGCCCTGGAAGCGGGGCGATCTCGCCGGGGTGTTGGCGCGGCTGCGGTTTGCCGGCGGCGTCGCCGGCGCCACTGCCCTCGCCGTGTTGGCGCTGGTGGAGGGCACCTCGCTGCTGGCGGCAGGGGGCGTGCTGCTGGCGGCCTGGCTCGCCGCCGGGGTGCTGACCGAGCTCGCGGGGCGGGTGCAGCTGCTGCGGGTGGATGCAGCCGAGTCCTGGCGCCGCCTGGTCCGGCTGCCGCGGGCGAGCGTCGGCATGTCGCTCGCCCATCTCGGCGTCGCCGTGTTCGTCGCCGGCGTTACCGGCTCGGTCGCCTGGCACACCGAGAAGGTGCAGACCATGCGCGTGGGCGAGACCGTCGAGGTCGCCGGCTACCAGTTCACCCTGGACGGCGTGAGCGAGCATCGCGGACCCAACTACACCGCCACCAGCGGCCAGTTCACCGTGACCCGGCAGGGTGCGCCGGTGACCCGGCTCCGCCCTGAGAAGCGCATCTACCCGGCCGAGAACATGCCGACCACGGAAGCGGCGATCCATTCCACGGCGATGCGCGATCTCTATGCCGTGCTCGGCGATCCCGCCGAGGATGGCGCCTGGACGACGCGGCTCTATGTCAACCCGCTGATCGCCTGGATCTGGTTCGGCTGTTTCATGATGGTCGGCGGCGGACTGCTGTCGCTCAGCGACCGCCGCCACCGGGTGGGTGCGCCGGTGCGTCAGGCGGTGCGTGCCGGCGTGCTCGGGCCGGCCAAGGCATGATGCGGCGGTATCATCTGATTCCGGTCGCGATCTTCATCGCGCTGGCCGGGGGGCTCTATGTCGGGCTCGACCCCGACCGCAATCCGAAGGCGGTGCCGTCCGCGCTGATCGACCAGCCGGTGCCCGAGTTCGCCCTGCCGCCGGTCGAGGGTCGCGGCCTCGGCCTCGCCAGCGCGGACCTCCGGGGCGAGGTCGCCCTGGTCAACGTGTTCGCCTCCTGGTGCGGTCCGTGCCGGGTCGAGCATCCGCTGCTGATGGATCTGGCGGCAAAGCGCGTGGTGGCGGTCCATGGCATCAACTACAAGGACCAGCCCAAGGCCGCGGCGGAGTGGCTGCTGCGCCTCGGCGACCCCTATACCCGGACCGGCGCCGACCGCGACGGGAGGGTCAGTATCGACTGGGGCGTCTACGGCGTGCCCGAGACCTTCGTCGTCGATCGCGCGGGACGCATCCGCTACAAGCACGTCGGGCCGCTCCAGGCGGACGACCTGGAGCAGAAGATCCTGCCGCTCATTCGCCGACTGCAGGGATGATGCGCGCCCGCTGCCTCGCCCTGGTGCTGGTCCTGCTGGCGGCCGGGGCGCGGGCCGAGACGGTGCTGCCCGACCCCGCCAGCGAGGCGCGCGCGGTCGAGCTGCACAAGTCGCTCCGCTGCCTGGTTTGCCAGAACCAGTCGATCCACGATTCCAATGCCGACCTGGCCGTGGACTTGCGCCAGATCGTGCGCGAGCGCGTCGCCGCCGGGGAGAGCGACGCGGGCGTGGTCGACTACGTGGTCCGGCGCTACGGCGATTTTGTGCTGTTGCGGCCGCCGGTGAAGGCCTCGACCTATCTGCTCTGGTTCGGGCCGGCCTTGATCCTCCTGGCCGGTGCGACCGCTGCCTTCCGCTTCCTGCGCCGCGCCCGGGCGGCGGGGTTGGGCGCCCCCGCACCCCTGAGTGATCAGGAACGGCGCACCCTTGCCGCGCTTCGGGATGGGCGCGAGCCGTGATGCTCTGGCTGCTGCTGATCGCGCTCACCCTGGTGGTGCTGCTGCTCCTGCTGCGGCCGCTGGTGGGTGCCCGGTCGGCGACACCGCCGCGCATCGCCTACGATCTCGAGGTCTACCAGGAACAGTTGCGCGAGCTCGACCGCGACGTGGCCGCCGGCACCCTTGGGCCGGCCGAGGCGGGGGCGGCCCGCCTCGAGGTGGAGCGGCGCATGCTGGCCGCCTTGAAGGAGCCGGCCGAGTCGACGCCGCTGCCGAGTGCGGCGCCGCGCCCCTCCCTGGTCGCCGCCGGCCTGTTGGCGGTCGCACTGCCGGCGTTCGCCCTCGGCCTCTATGCGTCACGCGGCGCGCCGACCTTGAGCGACCAGCCGCTCGCGGCGCGGGTCCCCGGCGGTGCGACGGTCGCGGGTCAAGGCATGCCCGCCGACATGGACAGCGCCATCGCCGGCCTGAAGGAGCGCCTGGCGCGGGAACCAGGCAACGTCGAGGGCTGGCTCCTGCTCGGGCGCTCGCTCGCGGTGCTGGGCCGGTGGGCGGAGGGCGCCCAGGCGCTGCAGGGCGGGCTCGCGCCCACGGCACGCGATCCCGAGCTCGCCGCCATGCTGGCCGAACACCAGACCTTCGCCGCCGATGGCGCGGTGACGGCCGCGGCCCAGGCGCTCTTCGTCGAGGTGCTGCTGCGCCGGCCCGAGCATCCGGGTGCCCGGTTCTACCTGGCGCTCGCGCGTTACCAGGGGGGCGACAAGGCGACGGCGCTGGCCGCCTGGTCGGAACTCGCCGCCCGCCTGTCGCCCGAGACGCCGTGGCTGCCGGCGCTCCGGCAACGGATCGCGGCGACCGCGGCCGAGGTCGGCGTGGCAGTGCCGAAAATCGCCGCCGCCCCGGCGCCGGAACCGGTGGTCCAGCCCGCTGCGCCGGCAGCGCCGGGACCGACCCAGGCTGACGTCCAGGCGGCGCAGCAGATGTCCGAAGCCGACCGGGCACAGATGATCCAGGGCATGGTTGCGCGCCTCACGGATCGGCTGCGAGAGAACCCCGAGGACATCGACGGCTGGCGGCGCCTCGCCCGCGCCCAGGCGGTGCTGGGCGAGCGGAGCAAGGCGCGCGATGCCTTCGCCGAGGCCGCGCGCCGGGTGCCGGGGGAGGTCGCGCTCCAGGCCGACTACGCCAACGCCATCGTGATCGCCGCCGCCGATCCGGAGCAGGTGCCGGGCGAAGCGGTTGCCCAATACCGCCGCGTCCTTGATCTGGACAACCGCCATCCGGCGGCGCTCTGGCATCTTGGCCTGGCCGAGGCGCAGGCCGGCAACCCGGAGGCGGCGCGCAGCTACTGGGAGCGGCTGCTGGCGGCCCTCCCCCCCGGCGGCCAGGACGCGCGCGCGGTGCAGAGTTCCCTGGATCGGCTCAAGTCCTTACAATAGTGGCTCTTTGCCGCCGAGAGCCGCCCATGCGCACCTATGACAACGTGCTGGAGATGATCGGCGGCACGCCGATGTTGCGCCTCGCGCGCATGGATGCCGGGCCGTGCACCCTCTTCGCCAAGCTCGAGATGCAGAACCCCGGCGGCTCGATCAAGGACCGCATCGGCCTCGCCATGGTTGAGGCGGCGGAGCGCGAGGGCCGCATCAGCCCGGGCGGCACCCTGGTCGAGGCGACCGCCGGCAATACCGGGCTCGGCCTGGCCCTGGTCGCGGCGCAGAAGGGCTACCGGCTGATCGTGGTGATGCCCGACAAGATGAGCCGCGAAAAGGTGGCGCACCTGCGCGCGCTCGGCGCCGAGGTGGTGATGACCCGCTCCGACGTCGGCAAGGGCCATCCCGAATACTACCAGGACCTGGCCGCCCGGCTCGCCAAGGAGAAAGCCAACGCCTTCTTCGTCAACCAGTTTGCGAACCCGGCCAACGTCCGCGCCCACGAGGAGGGCACCGGCCCCGAGATCTGGGAGCAGACCGGGCACCGGGTCGACGCCGTGGTCTGCGGGGTGGGGAGCGGCGGCACCCTGACCGGCGTCGGCCGCTTTCTCAAGCGCCAGTCGCCCGGCACGAAGATGATCCTGGCCGATCCCGAGGGGTCGGTGCTGGCGCCCCTGATCGCGACCGGCCACATGCCGAACGCCGGCTCCTGGCTGGTGGAAGGCATGGGCGAGGACTTCGTGCCCCCCATCTGCGACCTGTCGCTGGTGGACCAGGCGATCACGGTTTCCGACCGCGAGTCGTTCCTGGCGGCGCGCGAGATCCTGGCGCGCGAGGGTTTGCTGGTCGGCTCCTCCGCCGGCTGCATCGTCGCCGCGGCGCTCCGCTGGTGCCGGGCGCAAACGGCGCCGCAGCGGATGGTTGCCATCGTTCCTGATTCGGGCGCCAAGTACCTCTCCAAGATGTTCAACGACTATTGGATGCTGGACCAGGGCTTCCTCGACCGGCCGCACCATGGCAACCTGCGCGACCTGGTCGCCCGCTCGCACACCGCCCACGAGGACTATGTGGTCGGCCCCAGTGAGACCTTGATGAACGCCTACGGGCGGATGAAGCTCTACGACGTCTCCCAGTTGCCGGTGATCGACCAGGACCGGATCGTCGGCATCATCGACGAATCCGATCTCCTGATCGCGGTGTTCGGCCACGAGCAGGCGTTCAAGGAACCGGTGGCCAAGCACATGACGGCCCGGGTCGAGACCGTGGCCGTGGATGCGCCGGTCGCTGCGCTGATGCCGATCCTGCGCGCGGAGCGGGTGCCGATCGTCATGGACGGCGCCACCTTCGTCGGCCTGATCACGCGCATCGACCTGCTGAACTACCTCAGGCGCAAGGTGGCGTGATGGCGGCGCGCAGCAACCGGCCCGGGTTCCACACCCGCGCCATCCACGCCGGCCAGTCGCCCGACCCGACTACGGGGGCGGTGATCACGCCGATCTACGCCACCTCGACCTACGTCCAGGAGAGCCCGGGCGTCCACAAGGGCTATGAATACAGCCGCACCCAGAACCCGACCCGCATGGCGTTCGAGCGCTGTGTCGCCGATCTCGAAGGCGGCAGTGCCGGCTTCGCCTTCGCCTCGGGCATGGCGGCGACGGCGACGATCTTGGAGCTCCTGGACACGGGCGATCACGTGCTCGCGGTCGATGACCTCTATGGCGGCACCTATCGCCTGTTCGAGCGGGTGCGCCGGCGCTCGGCCGGCCTCGACTTCGGCTTTTCGGGTTTGGGGAGCGAGGCCGAGATCCTCGCGGCGCTCCGCCCCAAGACCCGCATGATCTGGGTCGAGACGCCGACCAACCCGCTGCTCAAGCTGGTCGACCTCGCCCTGATCGCGAAGGTGGCGCGCACGCGCGGCATCCTGACGGTGGCCGACAACACCTTTGCCAGTCCCTTCGTGCAGCGCCCGCTCGAGCTCGGCTTCGACCTGGTGGTGCACTCCGTCACCAAGTATCTGAACGGCCACTCCGACATGGTCGGCGGCGTGGCCCTGGTGGGGGAGAACGCCGAGCTCCGCGGCCGCCTCGCCTTCCTGCAGAACGCGGTCGGCGCCATCGCCTCGCCTTTCGACAGCTTTCTCGCGCTGCGCGGCCTGAAGACCCTCGGCCTCCGCATGGAGCGCCACTCGGCCAACGCGCAAACGATCGCCGAATGGCTGGAGCGGCACCCGAAGGTGGGACGGGTCTACTATCCGGGCCTGCCCTCGCACCCCAACCACGCCCTCGCCAGGCGCCAGATGCACGGCTTCGGCGGCATGGTGACGGTGGTACTCAAGGCCGACCTCGCCGGCGCGCGCCGATTCCTGGAACGCTGTCAGGTGTTCGCCCTGGCCGAGAGCCTGGGCGGGGTCGAGAGCCTGATCGAGCACCCGGCGATCATGACCCACGCCTCGCTGCCGGCGGAGGTGCGGGCGAATCTCGGCATCGGCGACGGCCTGGTACGCCTTTCGGTCGGAGTCGAGGACGTGGACGATTTGATCGCCGACCTGACGGCGGCACTCGCCGCCGTGTGAGCGAGGGAACATCGAGAAGGGGGAGCGGAAAATGGAGCTGCTGCGAGACCGCCGCGTGGGCCAAGCCCTGGTGATCGCCGGGGTCCTGTTCAACAACTGGGTCTATCTGAACGACATCGTCCTCGACAAGCACGAGGGCTTCATCTGGCTCGGCGAGCTCGGCTACGCCGGGGTGGTGGCCGGCCTGGTTGCGATCGTGGCCGGGCTCTGGGTGATGCTACGCGCCGCAAGTACCGCCCCGCCCGCTTGACGCGGGCGCGCCCCGTCAGGCGCCGGGATCGGCCGGCACCGCGACCCCCGCCTGGCGGCAGGCGGCGGTGAGGGTGTTTTCCAGCAGGCACGCGATGGTCATCGGCCCGACCCCGCCGGGGACCGGGGTGATGGCGCCGGCGACCCGCTTGGCCTCCTGGAAGGCCACGTCGCCGACCAGGCGGCTCTTGCCGTCGGCGCCGGTGATACGGTTGATGCCGACGTCGATCACGGTCGCGCCCGGCGCGATCCAGTCGCCCTTGACCATCTCCGGCTTGCCGACGGCGGCGATCAGGATCTCGGCGCGGCGCGCCTCGGCGGCGAGGTCGCGGGTGCGGCTGTGGGCGATGGTCACCGTGCAGTGGGCGCCGAGCAGGAGCTGGGCCATCGGCTTGCCGACGATGTTGGAGCGCCCCAGCACGAGCGCCCGCTTGCCCGTGAGGTCGCCGAGGGTCTCCTTCAGCAGCATCAGGCACCCCAAGGGCGTGCAGGGCACCATGGCCGCCTGGCCGGTGGCGAGCCGGCCGGCATTGATGACGTGGAAGCCGTCCACGTCCTTGGCGGGATCGATGGCGTCGATCACCGCGGCCTCGTCCACCTGATCCGGGAGGGGGAGCTGCACGAGGATGCCGTGGACGCGCGCATCTGCGTTCAGTGCCCGCACCTTCGCCAAAACGTCCGCGGCGCTGGCGCCGGCCGGCAGGCGGTCCTCGAACGAGGCGATGCCGGCTTCGACCGTCGCCTTGCCCTTGGCGCGGACATAGACCTGGCTCGCCGGATCCGTGCCGACCAGCAGCACGGCGAGGCCGGGGGTGACGCCGTGCGCCGCCTTGAGCAGGGCCACGCGCCGCCCCACGCTCGCGCGCACGCGCTCCGCGACCGCCTTGCCGTCGATGATCCGCGCCTCAGCCATGGGCCAGACACTCCTCGAAGTGGCGGAGGAGCGCGACGGGCTCGCCCCGCACGGTGCCCGCACGGTGATGGTCTTGCGCCGCGCGCCGGGGCACGGAACGGGCTCGGGCGCCATCGCCTCAGCTGATGAAGAACTCGTGCAGCAGGTTGCGCGCGAACACGATCAGGAGGATCAGGACGATCGGGCTCACGTCGATGCCGCCGAGACTGGGCAGGTAGCGGCGGAACCGGCCGAGCACCGGCTCGGTCGCCCGGCGCAGGAAGTCGCTGATCAACCAGACCACGCGGTTCTGGGTGTTGATCACGTTGAACGCGATCAGCCAGCTCATCACGACCGCCACGATCACGACCCACATGTAGAGCTCGAGGATCGTGTCGATCAGCAGATAGAGTGAGACCATTGCCCGCCGCCGCCCCTTCGCCCCGCCGGTGCCGCCCCGCCAGGTGCGGGCGCAGTATAGCCATTCGATCGGGCCCGGCCAGTGCCCCTCAGGCGAGCCGGGCGAGGTCCGGCAGGGGCCGGGCGGTCTCCGGCGCCCCGGCCAGCAACTGTTCGAGGGCGTGGGCGACGCCGAGCACGAACCGGTCGGCGCGCCTGGGCCCGATCACCTGCAGGCCGAAGGGCAGCCCGGTCGGCCCCAGGCCGCAGGGGATCACGGCGGCCGGGTGGGTGGTCAGCGTCATGCCATAGGCGAGGGCCATCCAGTGGAAATAGCTCTCGAGCGGCTTGCCGTTGATATGGGTGCAGTAGAGCTGCTCGACGGGGAAGGGCGGCACCGAAGCGGCCGGAGTCACCAGCACGTCGAACTCGGCGAAGAAGGGCTGCACGCGGCGGTAGAGGCGCGTTTGCGCGGCTTGCGCCCAGGCGGCGTCGGCCAAGGTCATCTTCAGGCCGTCGGCGATGTTGCCGCGCACGTTGGGGCCGAGCAGGTCGGGCGTCTGCTCGTAGTGCTCACGGTAGGAGGCGACGTAGTTGACCGCGCGCAGGGTCGCGAAGATGCGGCTCGCCTCGGCGAGGTCGGGCGCCGCCTCGGCGCTGGCGCGAAACGCCGGGGCGAGGGCGCGAAGGCGGGCGCGGAACGTGGCACGCACGCCGTCGTCCACGGGCGCGAAGCCGAGATCTTCCGACCAGGCGAGGCGCAGGCGCGCAAGATCGACCGGGGGCGGCTGACTAAAATCACCTGCGGGCAGCGTGCCGGCGAGGGGGTCGGCGGCATCCTCGCCGACCATGGCGGCGAGGAGGAGCGCGGTGTCGGCGACGCTCCGCCCCATCGGCCCCTGGACCGAGAGCGGCGTCCAGCCCACGGCACGCCGGTCGGACGGGACCAGGCCGGGCGAGGGGCGGAAGCCGACGATGCCGCACATGGAAGCCGGCGTGCGCAGGCTGCCGCCGGTGTCGGAGCCGGTCGCGATCGGCACCATGTCGGTGGCCAGCGCGACCGCGGTCCCGCCTGACGAGCCGCCGCAGGTGAGCGCCGCGTCGAACGGGTTGCGGGTCGGCCCGTAGACCAGGTTGGTGGTGTTGCCGCCGGCGCCGAACTCGGGCGTGTTGGTCTTGCCGACGACGATGGCACCGGCACGGCGCAACTCGGCCACCACGCGCTCGTCCGCTGTCGGCACATGGTCGGCGAACACGCGCGAGCCCCAGGTGGTGCGCAGCCCCTCGGTCGCGCTCAAGTCCTTGATGCCGATGGGGAGGCCGTGCAGCAGGGGGAGCGGCCCGCCCGCCATCACCGCCGCCTCGGCTGCCCGCGCCTCGGCCTTGGCGCGCTCCACCGCGAAGGCGACGAAGGCGTTGAGCCGCGGGTTGGTGGCCTGGATGCGGGCGAGGCACGAGTCCAACAGCTCGACCGGCGAGAGCGCCTTGCGGCCGATGAGCGCGCGCGCCGCCACGGCGGAGAGGGCGCAGGGTTCGGTCATGGCGTGGTCTCCTTCCCCAGTCGTTTGGCGCGGCGCGCGCCGAGCATGCCATGGATTCCGTCGGCCACCACCAGGACGGCACCACGGCCAGCGGGCTCCCGTGGGTCGCAGGACGCGCGGCCTCAACCCGGACGGACCCGGCTTTCCCGGTACGAGACGTAGATGCCGCTCGCCGCGACCACGCCGGCGCCGGCGATGGTCCAGGCATCGGGCAGGTGGTCGAATACCGTGTAGCCGGCGATGGTACCCCAGATCAGGGACGTGTAGCCGAGCGGCGAGAGCAGCGACGCCTCGGCGTAGCGGAAGGCGAAGATGGTCAGCAAGTGCGACACCCCGCCCAGGATGCCCATCAATACCATCAACATGAAGCCGGCCCCTGTGGGCGGCCGCCAGAAGAAGGGCGCTACAGCCGCGAACGTCACGGCGCCGACGGCGGCCATGTAGAAGAGCGTGGTCATCGGATGGTCGCTCGCGCCGAGATAGCGGGTGGCGATCAGATAGAGCGCGAAGGCGACCGCCATCGCGATCGGCAGCAGCGCCGCCCAGGTGAACACGGCGGAGCCGGGGCGGATGATGACCAGGGTGCCGACGAACCCGATGGCGACCGCCGCCCAGCGCCTGGTGCCCACCTTCTCGCCGAGAATCGGCACCGCGAGCGCCGTCACCAGCAGCGGATAGACGTACGTGATCGCGATCTGGTCGGCGATGGGGAGGAAACTCAGCCCGGCGACGGCGAGCGAGAGCGTGGTGACATGAAGCAGGCCGCGCAGGAGCTGCAGCGGCAACTGCCGGGTGCGGAACAGCCGCATGCCCATGACCGGGCCGACACACAGCAGCACCAGCACCAGATGTACCACATAGCGCACCCAGACGATCTGCGGCATGGCGTAGTCCTGGGTCAGCCACTTGGCCACGGTGTCGATGCCGGCATAGCAGACGACCGCCGCCGCCATCAGCAGGACGCCGAGCGCTGGCCGCTGGACGACCGTGGCGTGCGGGCTCGCGGTCACGCCCTCGGCGCCCGGCTCTCGCGGTAGGAAACATAGATGCCGCTGCCGACCACGATGGCCGCGCCGAGCACCGTCCAGCGGTCGGGCAGTTCGCCGAACACCAGGTAGCCGAGCCCGGTTCCCCACAGCAGCACGGAAAAGGCGATCGGCGAGAGCAATGATGCCTCGGCGAAGCGAAAGGCGAACACCGTGAAGGTATGGGCGAGCGTCGCCATGCAGCCGATCATCACCATCAGGAAAAGCGCGAAGGGTGTCGGCGGCACCCAGTAGAAGGGGCCGACCGCGGTGCAGATCAAGGTGCCGATGAAGGACATGTAGAAAAGCGTCGTCAGCGGCTTGTCGGCCTGCCCGAGCCGTCGCGTCACGATCAGGAACAGGCTGAACGTGAGGGACATGCCGAGGGGGTAGAGCGAGGCCCACTGGAAGACGCCGGTTCCCGGCCGTATCACGATCAGCATGCCGACGAAGCCGGCCACCACCGCCGCCCAGCGGCGCGGTTCGACCCGCTCGCCGAGGAGGGGCACCGCGAGCACGGTGACGAGGAGGGGGAACGAATACGCGATAGCCGCGTTGTCGGCGATCGGCAGGTACTTCAGGCCGATGAAGCCGAAGAAGGCCGCGGCCACGTGCAGGAGGCCGCGCGCCAGCTGCAACGCGGGCCGCGTAGTGCGGAACAGGTCGAGGCCGAGCCGGGGCGCCAGGAACACCAGCACGAGCCCCAGGTGCACCGCGTAGCGCACCCAGACGACCTGCGCCACCGGATAGTCGCGCGCCAGCCACTTGGCGGTCGCGTCCAGCAGCCCGAAACAGAGTGTCGCCCCTGCCATCAGGGCGATACCGAGGAGGGGCCGCGAGGCGACCTCGGGCGTGGCAGTGGCGGGGGTCATCGCAGGAGGGGAGCTTCCAATGTGCGGGCAACGGCATCTTGGGTGAATCCACCCCCCCCTGGCCATGCGCATCACGAGCGGTCGGCGGGCGGTGCCGGGCGGCGCTGGCTGTAGGCGACGTAGAGGCCGCTGGCTGCCACGATCGCGGCGCCCAGGACCGTGATCAGATCCGGCACCTCGTCGAACCAGAAGAAGGCGCCGAGCGCGGCCCACACCAGGGTGGCGTAGTTGAAGGGCGCCAGCAGCGACGCCTCGGCCATGGAGAAAGCGCGGATCAGAGAGAAATGGGCGACCATGCCGGTCACTCCCATCAGCGCCGTCAGGGCGAGCGCGGTGGTGCTCGGCGGCCGCCACACGAAGGGCAGCAGGAGGGCGGACAGCACCAGGCCGGTGACCGCGCTCCAGTAGAGCGTGACGATCGGGCGGTCGCTGGCGCCCAGCACCCGGGTCGAGATCTGGTAGAAGGAATATGCGAACGCCATCAGCATCACCCAGAACGAGCCCCAGTTGAACACCGCGAGGCCCGGGCGCACGATCACCAGCATGCCGAGGAAGCCGACCAGCACCGCGATCCAGCGTCCCACCCCCACGCGCTCGCCCAGGAACGGCGCCGAGAGCGCGACCACCAGCAGCGGCGAGACGAACCCGATCGCCACCGCCTCGGCGATCGGCATCATGGTGAGGGCGATGAAGAAGGTCAGGTTGCTGAGCGCGACCATGATCCCGGTGACGAGTTGCAGCCCCGGCCGGCGCGTCCGCAGCAGCCCCGACCCCATGCGCGGCAGGAAGATCGCCGAGAGAATCAGCAGCATGGTCAGGTAGCGGAAGAATAGGATCTCGGGCGCGCCATAGTCGCGCCCGAGCCACTTGGCGAGCACGTTCAGCACGGCGAAGCAGGCTGCCGCCAGATTCATCAGCAGGATGGCGGCCAGGTTGCGGCTCATGGCCCGGCCGCGCGGCGCTGCCGGGTCTCGCGGACCATGATGTAGAGCCCGCTCGCGCAGATGATGCTGCCGCCGAGAATGGTCCAGAGATCGGGAATCTCGTCGAACAGCAGATAGCCGATGAGCACCATCAGCACGACGTAGATATACGAATAGGGCGCGGCGACCGAGGCCTCGATCCGGTTGAGGGACAGAATCAGGCACAGGTGGCCGAGGCCGCCGAGGACGCTGGTCGCCAGCAGGAGCGGCGCCGAGGTCGCCGTCGGCGCGCTCCACACGAAGGGCAGCACCACGCCCAGGGCAACAGTGCCGACCAGGGTCGGGTAGATCAGGCTGGTGATGGGCGACTCGGTCCGGCGCGCCATCCGGGTCATGATGTAAAAAGCGCCATTGCAGAACGCGGCGGCGAGCGGCAACAGAGTCGCCCAGTGGGTCAGCCCGGCGTTCGGGCGCATCACGATCACCACGCCGAGGAAGCCGACGACCACCGCTGCCCAGCGCCGCGGGCCGACATGCTCGGCGAGGAGGGGCACCGAGAGCGCCGTGATCACCAGGGGCGCCGCGAAGCTGATGGCGGCGGCGGTGGCGAGCGGCAGGTACAGCATCGAGGTGAAGAAGCTGGCGGTGGCACCGAGGATCACCGCGCCCCGCGCCACTTGGAACCAGGGCCGCCCGGTCCGCACCAGGCCGAGCCCATAGCGCGGGCCGAGGAACACCACCATCAGCATCAGATGTCCGGCATAGCGCGCCCAGGCCGACATCAGCGGGTGGTGGTGCGGGGTGAGCGCCTTGACCACGCCATCGAGCAGCGCGAAGCACGTCGCCGCGGCCACCGACAGCAGAATGCCGGCGAGGATCCGAGCACTATCGGGGCGGGTGGCGGGGCGAGGAATCGCTAGGTGCACCGGCGGATCGGGGGCTTCGGTCCCGGACCCCACGGCGGGGTGGACGGCGATCCGGTCAGCACCTTGGCGGAAATCGTTCCGGCCGTCCACGGCGGAGGCGGCCGCAGGGCGCCACTCGGCACAAGGATCGGCGCACGGCCCGCCCGCCTGGGCCGTGCGCCTCAATCCTCGCTGTCAGCAGGTGGTCAGGCGGCCTTCTGGCCCTCGATCACCGGGCCCTGGGCGCCCCGCCGGGTCGCGATCGGCACCTGGCGCGGCTTCAGCTCCTCGGGGACCTCGCACACCAGGTCGATCTGGAGCAGGCCGTTGACGAACTCAGCCACGCTCACCCGGACGTGGTCGGCCAGGCTGAAGCGCCGCTCGAAGGCGCGGGTGGCGATGCCGCGGTGCAGGTAGCTGCGGGCCGGGTCGGGCTCGTCCTTGAGGGCGCCGGCGACCATCAGCAGGTCGTCGTGCGCGGTCTCAGCATCGCCTACTCGCCGACCCTCGGCTATGCGAAGGTCGATGCCGCGATCGCCGCCCTGGTCGAGGCGGTGGCCGGCGTTCTCGCTGACCTCGGCGCCCGGGTCGAGCGGGTGGATCACGTCTGCGACGATCCGCGGGCGGCGTTCGACGTCTACTATTATGGCCGCATCGGCTACCGCGTCGCCAGGATGAGCGAGGCGGAGCGCGCCCTGCTCGAGCCGCGCCTGGCGGAAATGGCGGCCTGGGGGCAGACCATCACCCTGCACCAGATGCTGGACGCGGAGATGGTGCGCTACGACCTCGGCATCCGCATGAAGCGGTTCCACGAGCGGTTCGACCTGCTGCTGACCCCGCAGCTGCCGATCGCGGCGTTCGCCGCCGGCGCCGAGTTTCCCGAAGGACGCGGCATGCGCGGCTGGCTCGATTGGAGCCCCTTCACCTATCCCTTCAACTTCACCCAGCAGCCGGCGGCGACGGTGCCTTGCGGCCTCACGCCCGAGGGCCGGCCGGCCGCCTTCCAACTGGTGGCCGCGCCGTTCCGCGACGATCTCTGCCTGCGGGCCGCCCGCGCCTACGAGGCCCTCCGCCCGTTCGCCCTCCCCGCGCTGTAGCCGGCCTCAGTGCAGCCGGCGACTGGGGTCCTGTGTGCTCGGCGCCTCTTCCCTCTGTGCCAACGCGGCGGTGGGCCCGGCCTGGTGCTGCACCAGGAGCCACGCGGAGCCCTCGCGGGCGAAGATATTGGTGGCTACCAGCCGCGCGTCGGCGAGCAGTTCGTAGCAGACCACGAACGCCACCTCGCCCAGGACGAATGCCCGGGCGTGGGCGCAGCGGATGGCGGGCGATCCGGACGAGCCCAGGATCCGCCGCCAGCTCTGCATCACGGCGTCGCGGTCGAACAGCGCCGGCCAACCGGGATGGATGCAGGCGACCGGATGTTCCCGCGCCCAGAGTGCTTCCATCGCCGCCAGATCGCGGTGACCGAAGGCGTCATAGAAGGCCTGATTGGCCGTCAGCACGGCGGTCTGGTCGTCCATTGCCGGGTCTCCCATCCGCCGCGTCTCAATCGCGGTCACACAGCCGGTGGAGCGCGCTGTGGTCGAGCCCGCCGTCGCCGTCGGCGGGGACCAGGCCTTCGGCGGCCAGTTCAACGACGAGGCCGCGGCTGCGGTTGTGGATCACGACCGTGGCCCCGGCCTTGGCCAGGTTGCGCGCCATCGGCTTGCCCATCAGGCCGAGCCCGATGACGCCGATGGTCTGCCCCGCGAGCGGTCCTGGCATGAGTCTCTCCTCCATCGTCACATGACGCGGCGCCGGATCACGATTTCGATCCGGACCGCTTCTGCCGCGCTCGGCGGGCGAACATGTTGAGGCCTTCGACCAGCACCGAGAAGGCCATGGCCGAATAGACATAGCCCTTGGGAATGTGCGCGCCGAATCCTTCCGCGATCAAGGTCATGCCGATCATCAGCAGGAAGCCGAGGGCGAGCATCACGATGGTCGGGTTGGCGTGGATGAAATTGGCGAGCGGATCGGCGGCGACGAGCATCGCGACCACGGCGACCAGGACGGCGACGATCATGACCGGCAGATGCTCCGTCATCCCGACCGCGGTGATGATGCTGTCGATGGAGAAAACCAGATCGAGCACCAGGATCTGGCCGATCGCGGCATTGAAGCCGATCGACCCCTTCGCGGTATCGAACATGTCGGGTTCCGGATCGGGATCGACGTTGTGATGAATCTCCTTGGTCGCCTTCCAGACCAGGAACAGGCCGCCGGCGATCAGGATCAGGTCGCGCCAGGAGAAGACCTGGCCGAACAGCGTGAAGATCGGCTCCGTCAGCCCAACGATCCAGGAGACCGAGGCCAGCAGCGCGAGGCGCAGCACGACGGCGAGGCCGATCCCGAGGCGCCGCGCCTTGGCGCGCTCGTGCGCGGGGAGTTTGTTGCTCAGGATCGCGATGAAGATCAGGTTGTCGATCCCGAGCACCACCTCCATGGCGATCACGGCGACCAGCGCGGCCCAGACGGCGGGGCTGGCGGCAAGGATAATGAGGGACTCCATGACCGCACCTCGGGTTTTCGGTTGCACCCGTCCGCGCACGGACAGGGGGACGTGACGGAGCCCGGCGGCGAGTTCGTGGCCAGCCACCCGCGCCGCCTGGATCCGATTGGCAGACCAAGAGCTAGCAAGCTACCGCACGCGGTTCAAGGGGCGGCGGCGGGCCGCAGTCCCGGGACGACAACGCTCAGGCGGAGCGGCCGAAGAACGCGCGCAACCGGCCGACGGCCTGGGCCAAGGGGATGCGCTCGACCGCGACTCCTTCGGGAAACGCGCCGAGTAAGCGCGACGGCAGGCGGCTGTCGAGCAGCACGAACACGCCGCGATCATCGGCCCGGCGCACCAGCCGGCCGAATGCCTGTTTCAGGCGCAGGCGGGTCAGGCGGTCGTCATAGGCGTTGCGGCCGAAGACCTGGCGCCGCGCCTTGTGGGCGAGGGAGGGGCGTGGCCAGGGCACGCGGTCGAACACGATCAGCCTGAGGGCGTCCCCCGGCACGTCGACACCGTCGCGCACCGCGTCGGTCCCGAGCAGGCAGGCATCCGACTCGGCGCGGAAGATGTCGACCAGCGTTCCGGTGTCGAGTGCATCGACGTGCTGGGCGAGCAGGGTAAGGCCGGCGGCGTCGAGCGCCGGGGCAAGGTGCGCCTGCACCGCGCGCAGGCGGCCGATGGCGGTGAACAGGCCGAGTGCCCCGCCGCCCGCCGCCAGGAACAGCTCGCGGTAGGCGGCGGCGCGCAGGCGCGCGTCGGCGGCGTTCAGATCCGTCACCACGAGGACGCGGGTGAGGGCCGGATAGTCGAAGGGCGAGGCGAAGGCGGCGCGCATCGCCGGGCGCGGCAGATGGCGCGTGCCGGTCTCGGACTCGGCGACCGACCAGTCGTGCTCGGCGTCTCCGGTGCCGTCGCGCAAGGTCGCCGAGGTGATCACCGCGCCGTGGGCGTGGGCGGCGAGCAGGGCGATGAACGGTGTGGTCGGGTCGATCAGGTGGCGGCGGAAGGCGATGTCGATCTCGCGGCCGTCGGAGCGTGCGATCTCGAACCAGTCGATCACCTCGTCGGGTGGCGTCGCCACCAGACTCTGGAGCATGCGCCGCCACGCGCCGAGCTGGTCGCGTCCGCGCCGGATCAGGCCCCGGCAGACGGCCTCGATGCGCTGGCGTTCGGCGCTCTCCAGGGTTCCGGCTTCCGAATCCAGCAGGGCGATCAGGCGCCGCATCAGGGTCTCGCACGGCTCTTGCAGGCGGTGAAGCGCGGCATCGAGGGCGCGTGCCACCTCGCCGACCGCCGGGTCGGGTGGCACGGTCGGCGCCTCCAGGTCATAGCCGCCCTGGTCCTTCACGCCGCGCGCGAGCACGAGCTGGCGCACCCCGGCGAGGAAGCGCTCGGCCGGCCCGTGCGGGGCTCCGCCTTGCACCCGCCGCAGCCATCCCTGGCCCGGCAGGGCGGCGGCGGCTTGCAGCGCGGCCTCGATCGCCGTCACCGCGGCCGGGTCCTCGGCGATCAGGTCGAGAACCCGCCGCTTGAGGCCGCGGGCGCGGCCGCGCACGCCGTCCTCGGTGCCGATCAGCCAGCGCCTGAGCTCGGCGGCTTCGAGCCCGCCCAGGCAGGCGGAGAAGGCGCTGTCGGCGGCGTCGAACAGGCGGTGGCCCTCGTCGAACACATAGCGCGTCGGCAGCAGGCCCTCGCCGCCGAGGGCAGCCTGGTTCGCGGCCGTGATCATCACCAGGGCGTGGTTGGCGACCACGATCTCGGCCCGGCGCGCGCGGCGCTGGGACCGTTCGATGAAGCATTTGCGGTAGTGCGGGCAGGCGGCGTAGATGCACTCGCCGCGCCGGTCGGTGAGTTCGAGCGTGCGCCCCCGCCCCAGGATATCCACCAGCCAGGCTGGGAAGTCGCCGCCGACCAGGTCGCCGTCGCGGCTGGCGGCGGCCCAGCGCGCGAGCAGGCCGAAGGCGATGGTGTCCTGCGGCCGGTGGGCGAGGGCGGCGACCCCCTCCTCCAGGTTCAGCAGGCAGAGATAGTTCTCGCGGCCCTTGCGCACCACCACGCGCCGCTCCTTCTCGTCCCGGTCGGGATAGAGCCGGTCCAGCTCCTGGTCCACCTGGCGCTGCAGGTTCTTGGTGTAGGTGCTGATCCACACGCTGCCCTGGTTGGCTTCCGCCCAGAGGCTCGCCGGCGCGATGTAGCCGAGGGTCTTGCCGATCCCGGTGCCCGCCTCGGCCAGTACCACCCAAGGCTCGCCGGGCACCGCGCGCGGCTGGAAGGCGGCGGCGGTCGCCGAGGCGTAGTCGGCCTGCTCGGGGCGCGTCTCGGCGTCGGGTCCGAGCAGGAGCGCGAGCCGCGAGCGCGCCTCTGCCGGCGACACCGCCGCCTGGCCCGGCGGCGGGGGCGGCGCCTGCTCGTTCCATTCCGGCAGCCGGGCCCACACGTCGAGCCCGCCGGCGCCGGCGCCGCCATGGCCGAGCGCGGCCACCACCGCCCCCGCCCAGGGCCACCCGGCTCGCGCCATCTGGGCGGCGATCCGCCCCGTGTCGCGGTCGCCGGCGCCGGTGGCGGCGCATTCCCGCAGCAGCGCGGCCGCGGCCTCAGGCAGGGTGCGCAGCTCCTCCTCGAGGGTGCGCGGCAGGGCCAAGCCGAGGGCCTCGGCCAGGCCGCGCGGCGTCGGCACCGCGAACCGGGCCGGACGCACGAAGGCGAACAGCTCCAACAGGTCGAGCACCGGGAAGGACTCAGCCCCCAGCCGCCGGCTGGTCAGCGCGGCGTGGCAGACGAGCGGGCGCGCCGCCATCGCCCGCAGGCGGGCCGCCGGATGGGACAGCGCCTCCACCTCCCCCGCCGGCGTCAGCCAGAGCGCGGACGAAGAGGTGGCGAGGAGCGCAGGCAAGGCAGAGGGTTGCACGCCGGCCAGTATAGGGGAGTTGCGCTCAGGAGCGCCGGTTGCTGTGCCCGCCGAACCGGCTTAGGGTCGCGCAGTTGCGCAGGCGAGCGAGTGATGAGTGCGATCCTTCCCGAGGCCGGTCAGGCGACCGCCTGGTCCTTCGTCGAGGCGCGGCGCCTGCTGGAGCGGTTCGCCGCGGCGCCGCCGGCCAAGGGCCATGTGCTGTTCGAGACCGGCTATGGCCCTTCCGGCTTGCCGCACATTGGCACCTTCGGCGAGGTCGCCCGCACCGCCATGGTGCGCCGGGCGTTCCAGGCACTCTCGCCGCTGCCGACGCGCCTCGTCGCCTTCTCCGACGATCTCGACGGGCTGCGCGGCGTGCCCGACAACCTGCCCGAGCAGGAGATGCTGCGCGGCCATCTCGGGCGCCCACTCACCGCGATCCCCGATCCCTTCGGCACCGCGGCGAGCTTCGGCCACAACATGAACGGGCGCCTCTGCGCGTTCCTGGATGCCTTCGGGTTCGAGTACCAGTTCCTGAGCGCGACCGAGTGCTACCGCGCCGGCCGGTTCGACCCGACGCTCTTGGCCGTGCTCGAGCACTTCGAGGCGATCATGGCGATCATGCTGCCCACCCTCGGCAAGGACCGGCAGGAGAGCTTCAGCCCGATCCTGCCGATCTCGCCTAGAAGCGGGCGGGTGCTGCAGGTGCCGATCGAGGAGCGGCGCACTTCCGCCGGCACGGTCGTCTTCCGCGACGAGGACGGTGCGCTGACCGAGGTGCCGGTCACCGGCGGCCACTGCAAGCTCGGCTGGAAGACCGACTGGGCCATGCGCTGGCGCGCGCTCGCGGTCGACTACGAGATGTACGGCAAGGACCTGATCGAATCGGCCAAGCTGTCGGGGCGCATCTGCCGGGTGCTCGGCGGACTGCCCCCCGAGGGCTTCTCCTACGAGCTGTTCCTGGACGAGCAGGGCCATAAGATCTCCAAGTCCAAGGGCAACGGCCTCACCATCGACGAGTGGCTGCGCTACGGCTCGCCGGAGAGCCTCGGCCTCTTCATGTTCAACGCGCCGCGCAAGGCGAAGCGGCTCTACTTCGATGTGATCCCGCGCCAGGTCGACGACTACGCCGGCTGGCTGGAGAAATACCCGGCGCAAACGGCGGGGATGCGCCTCGACAACCCGGTCTGGCACGTCCATGGCGGCGCGCCGCCGCCCGCGGCGCAACCGCTCGGCTACAATATTCTCCTGAACCTGGCGAGCGTCTGCAACACCGAGGACAAGGCGGTTCTCTGGGGCTTCATCTCGCGCTATGTCGACGCCACGCCGGAGAGTGCGCCCGCCCTCGACCGTCTGGTCGGCTATGCCATAAACTACTACCGGGACTTCGTGCAGCCGACCAAGGTCTACCGGCCGCCGACCGAGACCGAGCGGGCGGCCCTCGCCGACCTCGCCGATACCCTCGATCGGCTACCGGCGGCGGCGGCTGCCGAGGCGATCCAATTCGAGGTCTACGAGGTCGGCAAGCGCCACGGGTTCACGGAACTGCGCGCCTGGTTCAAGGCGCTCTACGAGACGCTTCTCGGCCAGAGCGAGGGGCCGCGCATGGGCACCTTCATCGCGCTCTACGGCAAAGAGGCGACGGTCGCGCTCATCCGCCGCGTGCTTCGGGGCGAGCCGATCGGCCACGCGGCGTGAGGGCGGCCGCCTCAGACCCGCGGGCCGGAGCGGGCGAACTCGAAATAGAGTGCGCGCGCCTTGGCCGCGATCGGCCCCGGTTGCAGGTGGCGGTCTTCGATCCGGCCGCACGGAGCGACCTTGTGGTAATTGCCGGTGGAGAAGATCTCGTCGGCGTCCAGCACCTCGCCGTAGGCGAGCGGGCGCTCGATCACCTCCAGACCGGCGGCGCGCAGCAGCGCGATCACCCGCTGGCGGGTGATGCCGTCGAGGAACGTGCCGTTGGGGAGGGGCGTGTGCACCTGCCCGTCCTTGGCGATGAACAGGTTGGCGGCGGCGAACTCGGCCACGTGGCCGTCGGGGTCGAGCACCACGGCGTTCTGGAATCCGCGCCGCCCTGCCTCGGCCAGCGCGAGCATCGTGTTGGGGTAGAGGCAGGCGGCCTTGGCCAGCGTCGGCGCCGTGTCGGGGGCGGGCCGGCGCCGGCTGGAGAGGGTCGCCGAGAAGGGGGTCGGCTCCGGCAGCGCCATCGCCTCCACCGTGAGCACGAGGCGGGCCGATTCCGGGTCCGGCAACAGGAAGCCGCGCTCCGGGAAGATGGTCGGGCGGATATAGAGGGCACTGCCCGGCGGGAACCTGCGGATGCCGTCGTGGGCCAGTGCCACGATCTCTTCGGCGCTCCAGCGGGGCTCCAGTCCCATCACGGTCGCCGAGCGCAGCACCCGCGCCATGTGCCGCTCCAGATCGGGGGCGACGCCGTCGAAGGCGCGGGCGCCGTCGAACACCTGGGTCGCGAACCAGAAAGCGTGGTCGAGCGGGCCGATGAGCGGCGGGTTGCCCTCGACCCAGCGGCCGTCGCTATGGGTGTGCGCGGTCATGGGGGGCTCCGGCGGGCCAGAGCCGGCGCGGTCCTAAGTGAGAAAGGTGGCCATCAGGGCCAGGGTGATGGCGATCAGGACGACGACGATCGCGAGGAAGCGCGCGAAGCCCTGCCAGCCCCGCATGTGCACGGAATGGTCCATTACCGTCGGCTTGCTCGCCATCGCTCCCTCCATCGTTCTTGCTGGCGCCCGGCGGTAGAGATAGCCGAGGGCGGGCGCGCCGGCAAGATGGTCGGCGGCGGCGCCTCGCGGCCGTGAGCCTCGCCCGCCTCGCCTTCCCGCTGCTGCGCCGGCTGCCGCCCGAGGCGGCGCACGGGCTCGCCCTCCGTGCCCTGGAACTGGGGCTGGTCGGTGCGGACGCCCTGCCCGACGACCCGGTCCTCGCCACCACCTGCTTCGGCCTGCCATTCGCCAACCCGATCGGCCTGGCTGCCGGGTTCGACAAGGACGCCCGGGTCGTCGATGCCGTACTCGGCCTCGGCTTCAGCTTGGTCGAAGTCGGCACCATCACGCCCCGGCCACAGCCCGGCAATGCGCGGCCGCGGCTCTTCCGCCTGGAGGCGGATGCGGCGGTGATCAACCGGCTCGGCTTCAATTCGGGCGGGCTCAGAGCGGCGCTGCCGCGCCTCGGGCGGCCGCGGCGGCGGCGGGGCGTGGTCGGGGTCAACATCGGCGCCAATCGCGACAGCCAGGATCGCATCCAGGACTATGTGGACGCCCTGGCGGCCGTGCACCCTTACGCCGACTACGTGACGGTGAACGTGTCCTCGCCCAACACACCGGGCCTGCGCGCGCTCCAGGCCAGGGCCGAACTGGATGCGCTGCTGCAGGCGCTTCTGGCACGGCGGGCGGCGCTCGGCCCGAAGCCGATCCTGGTCAAGGTCGCGCCCGATCTGGACCCGGCCGAGATCGAGGCGATCGCCGAAGTGGCAGTGGCGCGAGGCATCGACGGGCTGATCGTCGCCAACACCACCGTCGGCCATCGCGACGGGCTCAGGAGCGCGCAGCGGGGCGAGGCGGGGGGGCTGAGCGGCCGGCCGCTCTTCTTGCCCTCGACCTTGGTGCTGGCTGCCTTCCACCGCCTGCTCGGGGGCCGCGTGCCCCTGATCGGGGTCGGCGGCGTGGCCAGCGGCGCCGATGCCTATGCCAAGATTCGGGCCGGTGCCTGCCTGGTGCAGCTCTACACCGCGCTGGTCTATGCCGGGCCCTGGGTGGTTGGACGGATCAAGGCCGACCTGGCGGCCCTGCTGCGCCGCGACGGGTTCGCCGCGGTTGGCGCCGCGGTTGGCGCCACAACCCTTTCTTAACCCTGTGCGCGCAGTCTGCGGGGTGGCCGCCTAGAACCCGGAGCGCCCAGCCGGACCCATGTCCATTCTGCCCCATTTTGCCGCCAGCCTGCTCTACGCCGGAGCTTCGCTCGTGGTTGCGCTGGTAGGCTTGCGCTATCTGCCGGGTGCCGACCCGGTGCCCGCCGGCATGCTGGCCGGGATGGTGCTGCTCGCCGGCATGCTGCTGCACCACACGGTCTACCGGGGCAGCCGCGACCGCGTGCTTAGTGGCGAGCTGCGTGACATGAAGCTGGCCCAGACCCTGGTCATCGACGAACTCGGCTCCGCCAAGCGCGAGGTGATGCGCCTGCGCCGCGAGCTTGACGGCGCCGAGCAGCGCGCCTCGGGGCGCGTGCGGCGTGTGGTGGTGGACGAGATGCACCTGCTTCAGGGGCTGGTGCAGAAACTCGCCGAGCAGATGGGGGTGACCGGTTCACGGGGCCAGCCGCCGCCGGCTGCGCCGGCCGACGGGGGCGCGCCCGCCCCGGCCGCGCCGGGCGACCTCCAGTTCATCGCCGAGGCGATCGGTGCCAATCGGGTCGATCTCTATTTGCAGCCGGTCGTCACCCTGCCGCAGCGCAAGGTGGTCGCCTACGAGGCCTTCTCGCGCCTGCGTGACGCGGAGGGGCGCATCCTGGCCCCGGCGGAATGGATGCCGCTCGCGGTCGCGGCGGGGCTCTGCGCCACCATCGACAACACGCTGCTGTTCCGCTGCGTTCAGCTCATGCGCAAGGTGGAGCGGCAGAAGGTGCGCCACGATTTCTTCTGCAACATCTCGCCTCACTCGCTGCGTGACCAGGGGTTCTTCGCCGACTTCGTCGACTTCATGAAACAGAACCCGACGCTGGTCCGCAAAATCGTGTTCGAGTTTGCGCAAGGAGACTTCGCCGCCCAGGACCTGGTGGTGCGCGGCCACGTCGCGCGGCTGGCCGAGATGGGGTTCACCTTCGCCATCGACCAGGTGAGCGACCTCGCCTTCGACGCCGAGGACTACGCCGCCCGCCACGTGCAATACCTCAAGGTCGATGCCGAGGCGCTGCTTTCCCTCGGCCGCAGTCCCAACGCGGCCGAGACCATCGGCACCTTCCACAACCGACTGGAGCAGGCTGGCATCCAACTGGTGTTGGCGAAGGTCGAGCACGAGCGCCAGGTGGTCGAACTGCTCGACTTCGACGTGACCCTCGGCCAGGGATTTCTTTTCGGCCAGCCGAAGCGCGCCCGCCCGGTCGCCTGATCCCACGGCCCGAACGCCGGCGCCACCGTCGTTCAACCGGTTGTTAACGACAACTGATGAGAATCGACGACACGGTCGGTTGCTGGACTTGCACGCAACCCTGCACGGACGATCCAGAGCTATGAGCTTGCTGTCCCACGTCAGTGTGTCGATCGCCTACCTCGCGTCGGCGCTCGCCGCCACCCTGGCCACGGGGTACGCCGTGCCGAACCTCGAGCCGACCACGCTCGTGATCGTTGCCGGGCTGATGGTGGTGCTCGGCATCAACGTGCACCAGGCCGTGATCTGCTGGGATCGCGACAATGGCATGGCCCAGGAATTCAACCAGATGAAGCAGGCCCAGACGCTGCTGATCAAGGAGATGTCGCTCTCCAGGCGCGAAATGCAGCGGTTGCGCGAATCCGTGGCCGATGGTGGCCAGGGCGCCGTGGACGAACAGAAGCTGATGCAGACCCTGCTTGTCCGGTTGACCGATCAGTCGGGCGGCGGGTCGCTCCGGTTGCCGGGGCCGGGCGAGGCGGCGGAGATCGCGGTCACCCGCAAGGGCGAGCGTATTCGGCTGGAGGACCCGCCCGCGCGGCAGGGTACCGCTGCCGCACCGCACGATCCCTGGGTGGAACCGGGACGCATGGTCAATCTGCGCTTGGTTGCCGATGCGCTGCGCACCAATCGCGTCGACCTCTACTTGCAACCGGTGCTCAAATTGGCGGACCGCAAGCCGGTGGGTTTCGAGTGCTACACGCGCATCCGCGACGGCGATGGGCGCGTGCTGCCGCCCAGCGAGTGGATTCCTTTGGCGAACGCGGCGGGGATGTCGGCGGCGGTGGACAACACCATCCTGCTCCGCTGCATGCAGCTCATGCGCAAGGTCGAGAAGAAGAGCGTTCACATGACATTCTTCTGCAACGTGTCGGCGCATTCGCTGCGCGACGAGGACTTCTTCGCCGAGTTCACCAAGCTCATGGAGCGGAACCGACCACCCGTGGGTCAACTGGTGTTCGAGATGGCTCAGATGGACTTCACCAGCCCGGACCCGGTGGTGCGGGCGCATATGGACCAATTGGCGGAGCTCGGATTTGGCTTCGCCGTGGACCAGGTCATCAACCTCGACCTCAATATCGAGGAGTTCGCTGAGCGAGGGGTACGCTACGTCAAGGTCGAGGCTGAACAGCTCCTGATGAACGAAGGCCTCAAGGGCAAGTCCGGCATCGTCGCCACCTTGCGGCGGCGGCTGGAACAGGCCTCGATCCAGCTGGTCGCGGAGAAAATCGAGCAAGAGGGACAGCTGACCACGCTGATCGCGATGGGCCTGGTCCTTGGCCAGGGCTACGCGTTCGGCCAGCCCAAGCTGTCGCGCGCCGCCGCCTGACGCGCGCCCCGTGGATTCTCCGGTCTGAGACTTCCACCTTGAGCGGCGCGCGTTGAACCACCAAGATCGGCGTAGGCAAACGCTGGGGAGGTTCGCGCCATGGTCACAGCCGATCGGGTAGCACTGGTCACGGGTGCCGGCAGCGGCATCGGCCGCGCCGCCGTGCTTGCTTTGGCCGGCGCCGGCTTCGCCGTGGTCCTGGCGGGGCGGCGGCGGGAACCGCTGGCGGAGACCGCGCGCCTGGCCGCGCCGGCGCGGACCCTCGCCGTTCCGACCGACGTCGCCGATCCTGCCCAGGTCGAGGCGCTGTTCGCGGCCACCCTGGCGACCTTCGGGCGCCTGGACGTACTGTTCAACAACGCCGGTCTGGGCGCGCCTCCGGTCCTCCTCGAAGATCTGACCCCGGCGCAGTGGCGGGCGGTGGTCGAGGTCAACCTGACCGGCGCCTTCCTCTGCACCCAGGCGGCCTTCCGGCTGATGAAGCAGCAGGCGCCCAGGGGCGGGCGCATCATCAACAATGGCTCGATCTCGGCCTACGCACCGCGCCCCAACTCCGCTCCCTACACCGCCACCAAGCACGCCATCACCGGGCTGACGCGGGCGACCAACCTGGATGGGCGCAAGTACGACATCGCCTGCGGCCAGCTCGACATCGGCAATGCCCGCACCGAGTTCACCGACCGCATGGAGAAGGGAGTGCCGCAGCCCCACGGCGCCACCATGGTCGAGCCGCGCATGGACGTGGACCATGTCGGCCGGGCGGTGGTCTACATGGCGACCCTGCCGCTCGATGCCAACGTCCTCTTCATGACCGTGATGGCATCGAAGATGCCGTTCGTCGGCCGCGGCTGAGTGGGCGCACGTTCCGGCGCCAGTCGTACTCGAGCCGGCCGGTGATGCGGCGCCGCTCCAGCGTGGCCAGGGCTCCTTTGCTGGCGCCGCCGCCTGCATCCCGTTCAGACGACCCCGGCACGAATGGTCTGCGGCGCGGGCTTCGTCGCCCGGAAGGACGGGCGCGCGTCCAAACGGTCGCCATAGGCGGCGAGGTCGGGGTACTGCGCGCGCCAATCGAACTCGGCGAAGCGCAACGACAGGAACCCGAGCAGGGAGCCGATCGCCAGGTCGGCGAGCCCGAAGCGGTCGCCGACGGCGAACTCCCGCTCACCGACGCTACGCGCGATCTCGCGCACCCCTCCATGCACCTTGCGCAGCTGCCGCTCCTGCCAGGGCTGGCTGTGCTGCGCGGCCGGGCGCAGGCGCTCGAAGATGATCAGCACCAGGGCATCGCACACGCCGTCGGCCAGCACCTGCAGGCGCTTGGCGTCGAGCGCCGCGTCCGCATCGGCGGGGAGAAGCGCAGGCGTCGGGTACTTGGTCTCGAGCCACTCCAGGATGTGGCTGGATTCGTAGACGCTGCCACCGTCGTCGAGCAGGAGGACGGGCAGCTTCTCCAGCGGATTGTAGTGGGGCGTCGCGGTGCCCGGGTTCCACGGCACCTCGGTGATCAGCTCGAAGGGGATGCCCTTCTCGGCCAGGGCGATCCGCACCTTGCGGGCATAGGGGCTGGGCGTGGCGCTGATCAGTTGCATGACTCGGGCTCCGGTGGCGATTCGCGCCCTTACTCGCCATGGCCTCGGATCATGAGGGAAAGGCTGGGATGCCCCTTAACGACGGCCATGGATACAGCGTGAACGCGTGGATGCAGTCTCAGGTTACTTCGCGATAACTCAAAGGATATTATGTTCTGAATTGACGCGTGGCGGTGGCGACCAATTGCGAACTCTGCGCTGGGAGAGACGGCATGCTGGATGGCACCGACGAGACCCTTGTGGCAACCGTCGACCGGTGGCTGGCTGCGTTCGAAGGGGCCCTGAAGGGACCCGACACGGCGCCCCTCGCGGCGTTGTTCCACGCCGATGGCCATTGGCGCGATCTCCTGGCCTTCACCTGGCACATCACGACCGTGAGCGGCGCGCCGACCATTCGGGATGAACTCATGCGGCATGCCGCGGCTGTGGGCGCGGCCGGGTTCACGGTCGATCGTCAGCGCACGCCGCCGCGTCGCGTCAAGCGCGTCGGCCGGGAGGTGATCGAGGCGATCTTCCGGTTCGAGACCGCCTTGGGGCGGGCGAACGGTGTCCTCCGCCTGGTCCCCGACCGCGCGCAGGGCGGCGCGCTCAAGGCCTGGATCCTGCTGACCGCGCTCGACGAGATCAAGGGCTGCGAGGAGCCGCTCGGCGACCGCAGGCCGAAGGGCGAATCCTATTCCCGGGACTTCCGGGGGCCGAACTGGCTCGACCAGCGCCAGTCCGCGGCCGCCTACCAGGGCCGCGACCCGACGGTGCTCGTGGTCGGCGGCGGCCAGGCCGGACTCGCCATCGGCGCCCGCCTGGGGCAACTGAATGTGGATGCGCTGATCGTCGATCGCGAACGCCGCATCGGCGACAACTGGCGCAACCGCTATCACGCCCTCACGCTGCACAACCAGGTGCATGTCAATCACCTGCCCTACATGCCCTTCCCGCCCAACTGGCCGACCTATATCCCGAAGGACAAGCTCGCCGGCTGGTTCGAGGCCTATGTCGACAGCATGGAGCTCAATTATTGGACCGGGACGGAATTCTCCGGCGGTACTTACGACCAGGAATCAGGCCGGTGGACAGTCGAACTGAACCGGGGGGAGGGTAAGACCCGAACGGTCCATCCGCGGCACATCGTCGTGGCAACCGGGGTCAGCAGCACGCCGATCGTGCCGGAGATTCCCGGCCTCGCGAACTTCGGCGGCCGGGTGGTTCATTCCAGCCAGTACGGCGACAGCACCGAATGGAAGGGCCGCAACGCCCTGGTGTTCGGCACCGGTAACAGCGGCCATGACATCGCCCAGGATCTGCAGTCCAACGGCGCCAACGTCACCATCGTGCAACGCAGCCCGACCTTGATCGTAAGCATCGAGCCGAGCGGACAGTTGGCCTACGCCCTGTACGGGGAAGGACCGCCGCTGGACGACTGCGATCTCCTCGCCATGGCCACGCCGTTCGAGCCGCTGAAACAGGCGCACCGGATGTTGACGACACAATCGCGGATTCTGGACAAGCCGCTGCTGGACGGCTTGGAGCGCGCCGGATTCAAGCTCGATGTCGAGGATGATTTGGGCTGGCAGTTCAAGTATCTCCAGCGCGGCGGCGGCTATTATTTCAACGTCGGCTGCTCGGACCTGATCGCCGACGGCAAGATCAAGGTGGTGCAGTATTCCGATCTCGCGGGGTTCGTGGGCGAAGGCGCGCGGATGCGGGGCGGCGATCTGCTGCGCGCCGAATTGATCGTTCTGGCCACCGGCTATTGGGGCCAGGAACACTTGGTGCGCAAGCTATTCGGCGCTGACGTGGCCGATCGGGTCGGCCCGATCTGGGGGTTCGGCGCCGAGGATCAGGAGCTGCGCAACATGTGGGTGCGGACCGGCCAGCCTGGCCTTTGGTTCATCGCCGGCAGCCTGGCCCAGTGCCGCATTTTCTCGAAGTATCTGGCACTCCAGATCAGGGCCTGCGAGGAGGGGTTGATCCCCGCCCTGCGGCAAGACCAGCGCGCTAGGCAGAAGGCGCCGGTGACCCTGTCTCGTTGGCGGCCCCTGGCGGCCGAGGCGGACGCCTCGGCCGCAATAGGACCCATGGCGAACTAGGGTCTGTACCCAATTGACCTGACGGTTCCGCTGTGATTCAAGCTGCCCAGGAGGGCACGAATCATGGCGGACAATTTCTGGCTTGATGATGCGCAATGGG
>SHWA01000081.1 GCA_009693995.1 Alphaproteobacteria bacterium
GAGGGTGGTGGCGGGACCCTGCTGGGCGGCGGCCGGTGCCAGCAGGACGGGCAGCAGCATGAGACCTGCGACGGGGGTGCGGGCGGCGGGCATCGGCTGAGTCCTCGGTGGGTGCGGCGGCGCCATCCTACAGGGGCGGCGCGTCCGATTCAGTAAACATGACGTGAGCGGCGGCCTCAGCGCCGCGTCGGGATGCGACCACGTCCGGGTAGCCGCCGGAAGACATAGGGCGCCACCATCACGATCAGGATGATGCGGAACACATGGTGGGTGGTGACGAAGGCGGGATCGACGTGGAGGGCGAGGGAAACCAGGCTCATTTCCGCCATGCCGCCCGGCGCCATGGCGAGGAGGATCGCCTCGAAGCGAAGGCCGGTGATCAGGTGGCCGGCGGCGGCGATGGCGGCCGCGTAGACGATCAGGAGCACGGTCGAGCCACAGCCCAGCAGCCCGATGGTGCGGAACTCGCGTGCGGTGGTGCCGACAAAGCGGCACCCGACCGCGGCGCCGATCACCACCTGCGCTCCCCATACCAGCCAGAAAGGCGGGCTCACGGTGACGAAACCGGTTACGTGCAGGGCCGCGCTCACCACCATCGGCCCGATCACTGCCGCCGTCGGGATCCGCAGGCGGTGCGCCACCAGCCAGCCGACGCCGCCGCCGACGGCAAGGAGTAGGTACTCGATCGGCGCGCCCTCGGTTGCGCCGATCGGCGGCGGTTGAGGGGGCGCGCCGCCATCGCTGACCAGGCGGATCAGGAACGGTAGGGTGAACACGATGATCGCCGTGCGCAGCGCGTGCACCAGGGCGATCACCCGCACGTCGCCACCAAGCGCCTCGCCCTGCAGGGTCATTTCGGTCAGCCCGCCCGGCATGGCGCTGAAAAAGGCGGTCACCGGCGAGCGGCCGCCGATGCGCTGGAAGTAGGTGAAGCCAGAGGCGCCGGCCAGCGCCACGTATAACGCGATGCCGGCGATCGTCACCGACCACTCGGCCAGGTGGGCGAAGGTCCCGGGGACGAACGCGCTGCCCAGCATGATGCCGAGCACCACGATGAAGGCAGAGCGCAGCCGGGTGGGCAGGCGCACGGGAACCCGGAGAACGGCGGCAATGGTGGTGACGGTCATCGCCCCCAGCATCCACGCGAGTGGCAGGCGGAAGTGATAGAAGACGGCGCCGCCCACGGCGCCGAGAGCGATGGTCATGCCGACCGTCCAGGCCCGCGGCCGCCTCGGCTTCAGCCGCGCCCCGCCGGTCCCCTGCTGGGCCGGGTCCGCCGAACCCGCCTCGCTCACACGACGCGGCCGAGTCGGACCGCGGTCAGCCCCGGACTCAGCTGCTTCGACGGCATGATCAGGACGCAGTCGGGGTGGGGCGTCCGCACCTCGGTGTCACCGTCGTAGGCGAGGAGCGTGCCGGCTTCCCGGATCACTTCCAGCCCGCGGAAGTCACCGACGAAGCGAAAACCATCGGTGTCGATGGTGATGGCGTGGGTGACCTCGATGACCTGGGGCGGCTGCGGCGTCCGCCGCGAGAGATGGGCAGCGACCGCGGCCTGGCTCACGGCGCCGGCGGCGATCAGGAACCGGAGCATGGTCTCGATCGCGACCGCGACGGTCGCGCGCTGCCAATGCTGGCCGCATTCGACCAGGAGCGCCGTCGCCGGCCGGTCGGGGTCGGCGAACGCGCCATAGTCGCGCATGCGCGGCCCCGCGACATGGCCCGCGTCGCGCACGACGGTCGTGGGGAAGCCGACCCGGAGCGCCAGATCCCGTCCCTTCGCGGTCAGGCCGCTCAAGGTCAGGGGCGGCGAAGGGTGATGCATGGAGTGCAGGTCGAGCAGCACATCGACCGTGGCGAGCAGGGGCCGCAACTGGCGGGCACGGGCCAGTTCCGCGCTGCTGCGCGGCCCTTCCAGGATCTCGTCCGACCACAGCCGGTTGAGGTCCTCGTCCACATAGCGCGACGCGGTCGGGTCGAGCGGGTCGAACCGGTGGTATGCGGCGACGTTCACGAAGGCCAGGGTCAGCCGGCCGCGGCTCGGGCGGATGCCCTGGCGGAACAGGAAGTCGAGCGCGTGGGCGCCGGCAACCTCGTTGCCGTGGGTCAGCGCGGCGACCATGACGTGGGGGCCGGCGCGCCCGCTGTCGAATGTCGTGACGTAGTCGATTCCGACGTTGCCGGCGCGATAGGCGCCGATGTCGATGGGCTTGATCTCGAGCCCAAGCATGTCCAGGGCGCCGTGCACGGGGTCGTGTCTGTATCCGATGCGGTAACCCACGGTTTCTATGTCGGCTCCCGCCCGGCGTCAATCGACGCGGAGGCGCGCCACCAGGCGGTCGATGAAGCGCTCGCACGCCGCCACCTGATCGAGGGCGATGAACTCGTCCGGCTTGTGAGCCTGGTCCACGTGTCCGGGGCCGCACACCACCGTCGGAATGCCGGCGGCCTGAAAGCGCCCGGCCTCGGTGCCGTAGGCGGCCTTGCCGGGCGCGTTCAGGCCGGTCAGTGCCAGGCACAGCTTCTCGGCCGGGTTGTCGGGCTCGGGCGCGAGGCCGGGGAAGAGCGTCATGCGCTCCCAGGTAAAGCCGGACGGCGGGTGCACGCGCTGCATCTCGGGCACGATCTCGGCCTCGACATGGGCCCTGGTCGCCTCGAACAGGGCGAGGGGGTCCATGCCCGGGATGTTGCGGAACTCGAACTCGAACACGCAGTCCTTGGGGACGATGTTGAGCTGCAGCCCGCCCCTGATGGTGCCGGTATGCACGCTGGTGTAGGGCGGATCATAGGCCGGGTCGAACGGTCCCTCGCTCCGGAATCGCCGGCCGAGCGCCCGCAGATAGGTGATGACCTCGGCCGCCGCTTCGATCGCATTGACGCCGTTCTGCACCGAACTCGAATGGCATTCGAGGCCGTGGGCACGGCCGCGCTAACTGCCCTTGCCCTTATGGCCATTGACGACCCGCATCATGGTCGGCTCGCCGACGATGCAGAGGCGTGGCCGCACCACGTCCTTGCCCAGGCTCGCGATCAGGTTCTGCACGCCGATGCAGCCGATCTCCTCGTCGTAGGAGAAGGCGAGGTGGATCGGCGTCGCAAGCCGCCCTGCGGCGGCGACCATGGCCGGCACCTTGGCCAGCACCACCGCGACGAAGCTCTTCATGTCGCTGGTGCCGCGGCCATAGATGCGCCCGTCCTTCACCACCGGCTGGAAGGGGTCGGTGGTCCAGTCCTGGCCGTCGATCGGCACCACGTCGATGTGACCCGAGAGCATCACGCCGCCCTCGCCCGCCGGCCCGATGGTCGCGAACAGGTTGGCCTTGGTTCGGCTCTCGTCATAGGTCAGGTGCGAGGCGATGCTGAACCCGGCCAGGTATTCGCGTACCCAATGGATCAGCGTCAGATTGCTGTCGCGGCTGACGGTCGCGAAAGCGATCAGCCGCTCGATCATCGCGACCGCGGCGGCGGACGGTTCGGCCATGGCACTATCCTCGCTCGCCCCTCGGGCTGTATTCCAGGCGGCTGACGGTCCCGGATAGCACGAAACCAGGGCCCCTGGGAGCGTACCGCCCAGGCCGGGCTTGTCAGAGAGGCGGCGCACCCGCACTCTCCGCTGGGTTGGATCATGCGAAGTTCAGCGGTGCATCGCCTGCAAGGCGTCCTGGTGCGGGAGGCGCCGGCCACCGAGTCGGTGCCGGCGGTGTTCGATTCGCCTCACAGCGGCGACGCCTATCCGGCTGACTTCGACCACGCCCTCGAGCCGGATGTACTGGCGCGGGCTGAGGATCGCTTCGTTCACGAGCTGTTCGAGACCGTGCCGCGCCATGGCGGCGTGCTGCTCTATGCGCTCTTTCCGCGCAGCTACATCGACGTCAACCGCCATTCCTCCGACATTGACGAGCGGCTCCTGGACGAACCCTGGCCGGAAGCGGTGGAGCCCAGTGAAAAGACCCGCCAGGGCGTCGGCCTGCTGCGCCGGCTGGCGCCGGGACGCCGCGCCCTCTATCGCCGCAAGCTGTCGGTGGCCGAGGTGCAGGCGCGCATCCGCGACTATTACGAGCCCTATCACGCCACCCTCGCCGAGGCGCTCGCCGACCTGCACCGCCGCTTTGGCGCGGTCTGGCACCTGAACTGCCATTCCATGCAGTCGCACGGCGACGGCCGGCGCGCGGATTTCGTCTTGAGCGACCGGCTGGGGGCGAGTTGTGAGCGGGCTTTCGTTGATCGCATCGCCGACTATCTGAGCGGGGCGGGATTTCGCGTCGCGGTCAACGATCCATACGTCGGCGCCGAAATCCTGCGGCGCTACGGCCGGCCGGAGGATCGCCGGCACAGCCTGCAGATCGAGATCAAGCGCTCCCTCTACATGGACGAGCGGTCGCTCGCGAAGCACGCCGGGTTCGCCCACCTGGCCCGGGTGCTCGACGGCCTGATCGCGTGCGTCTGCGCCCATGCGCGGGAATCAGGGTCGTGACCGCGCCCCTCCCTGCGCTGCCCGAGCGCATCGTCTGCATGACCGAGGAGACCACGGAGACGCTCTATCTCCTCGGCGAGGAGCGGCGCATCGTCGGCATCTCCGGCTACACCGTGCGCCCACCCCGGGCGCGGCGCGAGAAGCCGCGCGTCAGCGCCTTCATCAGCGCCGACAGCGACAAGATCATGGCGCTGGAGCCGGACCTGGTGCTCGGCTTCTCCGACCTGCAGGCGGAGATCGCCGGCGACCTGGTCCGCCGCGGGCTCGCGGTGCACGTGTTCAACCATCGCTCGATCGCCGGCATCCTCGGCATGATCCGCACCCTCGGCGCCCTGGTCGGAGCGGAAACGAAGGCGGATGCCCTGGTCGCGTCCCTGCGGGAGGGAATCGAGCGCACGCGTCTTGCCGGCGCGGCGCTGCCTCGGCGGCCGCGGGTCTATTTCGAGGAGTGGGACGATCCCATGATCGCCGGCATCCGTTGGACCTCGGAGCTGGTTCAGGTGGCCGGGGGCGAGGACTGCTTCCCCGAACTCGCTGCGGCGCCGCTGGGGCGCGACCGCATCGTCCGCGACCCGGCCGAAGTGATCCGCCGCGCTCCCGACGTGATCATCGGCTCCTGGTGCGGCAAGCGGTTCCGCCCCGAGCGGGTGGTGGCGCGGCCCGGCTGGGCGGGCATCCCGGCGGTGCGCGACGGCGAGCTGCACGAGGTCAAGTCGGCGCTCATCCTCCAGCCCGGGCCGGCGGCCCTTACCGACGGCCTGGCCGCGCTGCACGCCATCATGCTTGCCTGGGCCGCGCGTTCCCGTTGACGGATTGGTAACTGTCGTTAACCATGATGATGGATCGAGATCAGGCGGGCGAAGGTCTTGCCTGTGGCAGGGCAACCCGCGTGGATGTAGACTTTCTGCGCCGCCGGCACCGGGAGATTGGCTGCCATGGACTATGCTCGATACTTCGGCGACCGGGTGGCGGAGCTCAAGAAGGAGGGCCGCTACCGCGTGTTCGCGGACCTGTCGCGCCAGGTCGGCAATTATCCCATAGCCACCTATCGCGACGGCCACCGCGAGCACGAGGTGGTGGTCTGGTGCTCCAACGACTATCTCGGCATGGGGCAGCACCCGGCGGTGCGCGCAGCCTTCTGCGAGGCGGTCAACCGTTACGGCGCCGGGGCAGGGGGCACGCGCAACATCTCCGGCACCAACCACCCGATCGTGCTGCTGGAAGCTGAGCTGGCGGAACTGCACGGCAAGGAGGCCGCGCTGGTCTTCACCTCCGGCTACATCTCGAACGAGGCATCGCTGTCGACGCTGGCGGCGCTCATGCCCGGCTGCGTGATCTATTCTGACGAGTTCAACCACGCCTCGATGATCCAGGGCATGCGGGCGAGCCGCATGCCGAAGCGCATTTTCCGCCACAACGACCCGGCGCATCTGGCGCAACTCCTGGCCGAGGCCGAGCCGGGAGCGCCGAAGATCGTCGCCTTCGAATCGGTCTATTCCATGGACGGCGACATCGCTCCGATCGCGGCCCTCTGCGACGCGGCCGACCGCCATGGCGCCATGACTTATCTGGACGAGGTGCACGCGGTCGGCATGTATGGACGGCGCGGCGGCGGTATCGCCGACCGCGACGGCGTCATGCACCGTCTCACCGTGATCGAGGGTACCCTGGCCAAGGGCTTCGGAGTGATGGGCGGCTACATCGCGGCGGCGGCGCCGATCGTCGACGCGGTGCGCAGTTTCGCGCCCAGCTTCATCTTCACCACCGCGCTGCCGCCCGGCATCTCGGCGGCGGCGCTCGCCGCCGTGCGCCACCTGAAGGCGTCCGGCGTGGAGCGCGAGCGGCACCAGGAGCGGGCGGCGCTCTGCAAGCGCCTGCTGATCCAGGCGGGGCTGCCGGTGATGCCGTCGGACTCGCACATCGTCCCGGTCCTGGTCGGCGATCCTAAGCTCTGCAGGCAGGTCACCGACCTGCTGCTGGACGAATACGCGGTCTATATCCAGCCCATCAACTACCCGACCGTGCCGCGCGGGACCGAGCGGCTGCGCATTACCCCGACACCCTTCCACGACGACCGCATGATGCGGCACTTGGCGGAGTCGCTACAGGCGGTTTGGACGCGGCTGCGCCTGCGCCGCGCCGCCTGACGCCCGATTGATCTGGGGCATGGCGGGCTACCCTCGCCGCGCCAGCCTCACCTTGCGCCCCGGCCGCCGCCCCTTCGCCTATGTGCCGGGCCTTCCGGTCGCGGAGTCGGAGGCGCTGCTGGATCAGCTCTGGGCGCACACGGCCAAGCAACCCAACTGGCATCATCAGTGGCGGCCCGGCGACCTCCTGACGTGGGACAACCGCGCCTGCCTGCATCGCCGCGACGGGTTTTCGCCCGAATTGCGCCGGGTCATGCATCGCATCCAGGTGAACGGCGGCGTGCCGGTCGCCTGACGCGCTCCCCGCACCGACCGCGATCCGCCTCGGGGGCCGCACGGTTCCCGAACGCGCATCAGCGCGCCGCCGCCAGTCCGGTGAGGGTGATGCCGGGGGCGATGTGGTCCTGGCTCGCGCGCACGTCGATTACCGCCGGGCCGGGCGCCGCGAGCGCCGCGCGCACCGCGCCCTCGATGTCGGCCTCGCGCTCGATGTGAAGCCCCGTAGCGCCGTATGCCCGGGCCAGGGCGGCAAAATCGGGATTGACCAGGTCGGTCGCCATCGGCCGGCCGGGAAACTTGCGTTCCTGGTGCAGGCGGATGGTGGCGTAGCTGCGGTTGTTGGAGACGATCAGGCGCACCTTCAGCCGGTGGGCCATGGCGGTCGCCAGTTCCGCCCCCGTCATCAGGAAGCCGCCGTCGCCGACCACCGCGAGCACTTGCCGCCCCGGCCAGCGCAGCGCCGCCGCGACCGCCGCGGGCACGCCGAACCCCATGGCACCGGCGACCGCGCCCAGCATGCGGTTGGTGGACCGGATCGGGTAATAGCGGTGCACCCAGCCGCTGTGGTTGCCGGCGTCCGTGATCAAGACGGCGTCCGCCGCCGCCTGCCGCCCCAATTCCTCGATCACCGCGCCGAGCACCACGCCGTCGACGGCGGGTGATGTGCGCCGTGTGCCGAGCTCGCGGTGCAACGCGTTCAGCCGCGCCTGCCACGCGGCCCGCTCTGGCGGCGGCGGTGGCGGGTTGCGCGCCGCGAGCGCCCGCGCGAAGCCGACCGGATCGGCGACCACGCCCTGCGCGGTGCGGAACACCCGCCCGATCACGTTCGGATCCGGGTGGACGTGGATCAGGGGCTGTGCTGGCACCGGCGCCGTTGGAATCGTGAACTCCTGGGTCGAGACGTCGCCGAGGCGGGTGCCGATCGCCAGCACCAGGTCAGCCTCGGCAAGGAGCGCGCGCTGCGCCTTCGGGATCAGGTAGCCGAGATAGGCGCCGTAGTTGGGATGGTCGAAGGAAAGGATGTCCTGCTGCTTGAAGGTCGGGCAGACGGGAAGCGCCCAGGCCTCGGCCAGGCTGCGGACAATGGGGCGCACGTCTTCGCCCGCGAGCATCGAGCCGACCACCAGAAGGGGCCGCCGAGCAGTGGCGAGGGCGCCGGCGACCGCGGCCACGTCGGCTTCGGTCGGCTGCGGGCGGGCGATTCCTTGCGCCGGCACGAGCGGTGCGGAGACGGGATCGTCCAGCAGGTCCTCGGGCAGCACCATGATCACCGGTCCCGGGGTGCCGCTGGCAGCGATCTGGAAGGCGCGCGCGATCTGCTCGGAGAGCAGCTCGGCGTCGTGCACCTCGCTCACCCATTTCGCCATGTCGCCGAAGGTCTGGCGATAGTCCACCTCCTGGAACGCGCCGCGACCGCGGTCCCGGCGCGCCACCTGGCCGATCAGGAGCACGAGCGGCGCCGCGTCCTGCTGGGCCGTGTGTACGGCGATCGCGGCGTTGCTGGCGCCGGGGCCGCGGCTGACGATCGCGACTCCCGGCCGCCCGGTCGCCTTGGCGTCGGCGACCGCCATGAAGCCCGCCCCCGATTCGTGGCGGCAGGTGATGGTGGCGATGGAGGGGGCATCGACCAGGGCATCCAGCACGGCGAGATAGCTCTCGCCGGGAACGCAGAACACCCGGTCCACCCCATGGAGGACGAGAGAATCGACCAGGACCCGCGCCGCGCTCCGCGTCACCACCATGGCCTAGCGCGCCGGTGCCCGCTTCAGGCCGCGGCGCAGGCTAAAGCCGAGGGAGACGAAGCCGGCGACGATGAGAATGGCGCAGATCGGCCGACCGAAGAAGGCGAAAAGGTCATAGTCCAGGAGCTGCATGCTCTTGACGAATGCGCTCTCGCCGAGATCGCCGAGGATCACCCCCAGCACCACGCCGGCCATGGAGTAGCCGCTGCGGCGCATGATGAATCCGATGATCCCGGCAATCACCATCACCCAGACATCGAGCAGCAGGTTGCGCACGCCATAGGCGCCGATCACCGCCACCAGCACGATGGTCGGGGCCAGCAGGCTGAACGGGATGCGGAGCAGGTGCACCACCATCCGAGTCTCCAGATAGCCGAGCCCCAGGATGCACAGATTAGCGAAGAACATCGCCACGAACACCATCCACACCAGGTCCTTGCTGGTGATCAGGACCATGGGCCCGGGCTCGATGCCATGCATCTGGAAGGCACCGACCATGACCGCGGTCAGCGCGCCGCCCGGCAGGCCGAGGGCGAGGAGGGGGATCATGGCGCCTCCGGTGGCCGCGTTGTTGGCGGTCTCGGAGGCGGCGACCCCCTCGATCTCGCCGCGGCCGAACCGCTCGGGATGGCGTGACCAGCGCACCGCCTCGGCATAGCTCATGAAGGCGGCCAAGGTCGCACCGATGCCGGGCAGCATGCCGCAGAAGAAGCCGACCATGGTCGAGCGGAAGATGGCGAGCTTCAACTGCCAGAACTCTTTCAGGCTCGGAAACTCGATGCCGATCTTGGGCGGCACATGGATGCCGAGAGCCATGCTGCGGCCCTGGATGAACACTTCCGAGATGGCGAAGAAACCGAGGATGAGGGGGATGAAGTTGACTCCCGCCATCAGGTAGTTCTGGCCGAAGTGGAAGCGGGCCATGCCGCCGGCCGGATCGGTGCCGATGGTGCCGATCAGGAGGCCGAGGCAGACCGAGAGGAATCCCTTCCATACGGTGTCCGCGCCCACCGCCGCCGAGACCGACAGGCCGAAGAAGATCAGGGCGAAGACCTCCGGCGGCCCGAAGGCGCGAATCGCCCACTGTGCCAGATAGGCGGTGCCCACCATCATCATGACGGCCGAGACCGTTCCGCCGATCGCCGAGCAGGTGATCGCCGCCCCGATCGCCTTGCCGGCGCGGCCCTGCTGCGCCATGGGATAGCCGTCGAAGGCGGTCGGCGCGTTCTCGGGGCCGCCAGGGATGTTGAACAGGATCGCCGACACCGCGCCGCCATAGACGCCGATGCAGTAGATGACGGCCAGGATCATGATCGCCTGCGCCGCCGTCAGATGGGCGAGGAAGGGCAGAAGGATGGTGGCGAGCGTCACCGGGCCGAGCCCGGGGATGATGCTGAAGACCAGGCCGAACAGCACCGCGCCGGCGAACAGCGCCGCGTTCAGCGGATCGCCGAACAGCGCGATGGTGCCGTTCAGGAAGTCGACCATGGGTGCTCCCGCGCTCCTATCCGGACCCGATCGCGACTAGGATGAAGTTGCTGATGTCGTAAAAGCCGGGCCAGTTGCCGGTCGGCAGCGGAATGAACAGCCACTTCGAGAACATCAGAACCAGCACCGCGAAGATGCCGAGGGTGGTGCCGATCAGGTGCCTGGGGCGACGCTGGCCGAGCAGGAACATGTAGCAGACGAGGAACAGCGGCGTGGTGACGAAATAGCCGGTCCGCGGCAGCAACCAGAGATAGCCGAGCGGCACGGCGAAGGTGAGGACGATGCGCAGCGTTGCGCCGGTGGAGACGTCGGTCCCCTCCTCGTTCTCCGAATACCAGACCGAGGTGAGCTTCTGGCCGCGGCGCTGCGCCGCCAGTTCGAAGCCGAACGAGAGCACCGCGCACAGCAGCATGATCAGCAGGATGCCGCGCGGCCACCCCACTGCTCCCCAGGCGTAATTCCGGATGTTGCGGTCGAACTGATAGGAATAGGCCCACATGAAGGCGATGATGGCGAGCCAGACCGCCATCTCCGCGACCAGCGGCCAGGCCGCCCGGCCGCCTGCCACCGTCTTTTCTGCCATGGTTCGGCTCGCCCGCAGGTGCGCCCGGTGCCGACTCGTTGGTGCGGCCGGGCTACTACTTCATGTACTTCTGATAGGTTGCGATCATGTTCTTCAGCAGCGGAATCGAGTCGCTCGCGTTGTAATAACTGCGTGACAGGTGCATGAGCTGCTGCGTGTTGAAGGTCTGGAACTCCGGCGAGTTGTAAGCGATCTCGCAGGCCTTCTCGAGATAGGCGCGGCGGTCCGCCGGCACGTCCTTGTGGATCCAGAAGGCGCGGATACGCTGCAAGGACTGCACCGAGCCGAGGCCGGAATCCTTGAGCGCCGCCACATCCTTGTAGGCATCGGGGCGGTCGGGCAGTAACGACAGGACCGGCTTCATCTGGCCGGCTTCCAGGAACTTGATCACATCGCCCGGCTGCTCGAACAGGACGTCGGTGTGGCCGCCGAGGAGGGCGGCATAGCGCTCGCTCGGCTTGTCGAAGCTGATCTGCTTCAGCTTGATTCCCGCCGCCTCTTCCAGCGCCTGGACCTGGACTACCTCCATCGAGCCCTCGACGCCGATGTTGGCGAGCGACACCTCGCCCGGCTTCGCCTTGGCGTACGCGAGGAGCGACGCCCAGTCCTTGAACCGGGTCTCGCTGGGGCGGATGTAGAGTTGGCTAAAGGTCGCCTGGGTGATGCAGAGCGGTAGCACTTCCACGCCGAGTTTGAAGTCGATCTGCTTGGCTGCTTCGGCGCTGGCCAGCGCATCGGTATGCTGCAGGAGCGTGTAACCGTCCTTGGGACGCGCCAGAAAATCGGGAAGCGCCGCGAGGCCACCGCCGCCGTCCTTGTTCTCGACCTGGTAGGCGACGCCGGTCACCTTCTGCATCGCCGTGCCCCAGGCGCGCGCCACCTGGTCCGAGCCGCCGCCCGGACCGTAAGGCACGATGATCGAGATGTTGCGTTCCGGAAACCCGGCTGTCTTCTGCAGAGTCTGGGCGCTGGCGCTCGAGGTGGCAAAGGCGAGCGCGGCAAGGGTGACGAACAGGCGCGGGGCGAGGACGGACGCCATGGCTGCTGATCCTTCCGGTTGCGATCCCTGATGGCGGCGCGCTTCTTCGCAGGTGATGGCCGCTGGCCGTCGGCGCGCCGTTATGGCGCCAGTCTATGAAGCCGCCGGGGGGTGAGGCAAGCCAGGAGCCGCGTCGACCCGTGCCGTGGTTGCCCGGCCCTCGGGCGCCCGGTACCATCGCGCCCAGGTCGCGATTGCCAAGGGTATCGCGAAAGTGCGGAGCAGAAGCGAATGGTCGCAAGACGCGCAATAGCCGTGGTGCCAACCGGCGCCGCCCTCGGCGCCGACATCTGGAACGTCGATCCCGGCGCCCTGGACGCCGCCGACTTCGCCGTGATTCGCAAGGCTTGGCTCGACCACTGCGGGGTCCTGCGCTTTCCTGGCCAGAACCTGGATGAGCGGGGGCTGCTCGACTTCGGCCGCCGCTTCGGCGCGCTCGACAGCGCGCCAATCTCCACGTCGGGCAAGCTCTACCGTCCCGAGTTGCCGGAACTGACGGTCATCTCCAACGTGGAGGAGGGCGGCAAGCCGGTGGGTGCCCTCGGCAACTACGAATCCAAGTGGCACGCCGACATGTCCTACAACCCGGTGGTGCCGCGGGCGAGCATCCTGCATGCCGTGGAGATTCCGCGCGAAGGCGGCAACACCAGCTTCTGCAACATGTATCGCGCCTACCAGACGCTCGCCCCGGAGCTCCGAGCGCGCCTCCTCGGATATCACTCCAAGCACGACAGTTCCCATAACAGCGTCGGCCAGACCCGGTTCGGCTTCAAGGACGCCTTCGATCGCCGCGACGAGGTGCCGGGCGCGGTCCATCCCATGGTGATCGCCCACCCCGAGACGGGGCGCCCAGCCCTCTTCCTGGGACGGCGGCGCAATGCCTTCGTGCTCGAGCTCGGCGATGCTGAGAGCGCCGAGCTGCTCGATTTCCTCTGGGATCACG
>SHWA01000082.1 GCA_009693995.1 Alphaproteobacteria bacterium
ACCCGCGCCTTGAACTCGGGCTTGTGCTGCTTCCGTATCGTCATCGCCGATCTCCTCTCGTTGAGGATCAGCAGACACCTACTCTGTAGCTTCCGTCACTGTCCGATTTTTGGGGAGTAGCTCAGTCCGGCGTTTACGACGTAGAATGACTAGACGGTCCCCTTGTAGCCGTGCAAGGCCAGTCAAGGTCGGGCGCACACACCGCGTCAGGCTAGGTGTCGGGACCCAAACCGGGGGGGTGGCCTGCGGGAAAGGCCCCCGGGGGGCTTGGCCAGGCGCCAGTGCCTCCGGCGGGTGGTCTCCCCGGTCCGAGCGGGGACGGAGGGCCTTGGGCGGGCATCCTGTCGCGCTTGGGCGGAGCCGAGGCCGTACGCACCTCTTCGGTATCTTTGGAGGCGGTTCGCATTGGAAAGGCCGAGTATGCCTGAAGTCAGTCTTGCCGCTTCCCCCATGCTTCCCCGATAGAATCGGTGCGATTGTGGGGAAGAGAGAAGATTGTATAACCAATTGATTTAATTGGTGCCCCCGGGGAGACTCGAACTCCCACGTCCTTGCGGACAACAGATTTTGAGTCTGCCGCGTCTACCATTCCGCCACAGGGGCTGGCGCGCAGATGATAAGCGCCGCCCCGCCCCGGTCAACGGCCGCGCCCGCCTCAGGCGGCGAGTGCCCGCTCCGCCGGCAGGTGGGTGTAGCCGAGGTCCTGGGCGACGGCGGGATAGGTGACGTGGCCGCGATAGACGTTGAGCCCGGCGCGCAGATGCGGGTCCTCCAGCATGGCGCGGCGGTAGCCCTTCGCTGCCAAGGTCAGCACGAAGGGCAGGGTGGCGTTGTTGAGGGCGAAGGTCGAGGTGCGCGCGACGCCTCCCGGCATGTTGGCGACGCAGTAGTGCACCACCTCATCCACCACGAAGGTCGGGTGCGAGTGGGTGGTCGGGTGCCCGGTCTCGGTGCAGCCGCCCTGGTCGATGGCGACATCGACGATCACCGCGCCGCGGCGCATGTCGGCGACCATCTGACGCGTGATCAGGCGGGGCGCGCCGGCGCCGGGTACGAGGACCGCGCCGATCACCAGATCCGCCTCCAGCACCTGTTGCTCGATCGCGTCCATGGTGGCGGGGAGCGTCACCACCCGGCCGCAGAACAGGTTGTCGAGTTCGGCGAGGCGCGCCATGGACTTGTCGAGGATCGTGACCCGCGCACCGAGGCCAAGCGCCATGCGCGCCGCGTTGCTGCCGACCACGCCGCCGCCCAGGATCACCACGTGCCCCGGCGGCACCCCCGGCACGCCGCCCAAGAGGACCCCCCGCCCGCCCTGGGTGCGCTCCAGGAAGTGCGCGCCGGCCTGGATCGACATGCGACCCGCTACCTCCGACATGGGAGCGAGGAGCGGCAGGCGGCCTCTGGCGTCGGTCACGGTCTCATAAGCGATGGCGACGCAGCCCGATTCCACCAGGAGGCGGGTCTGTTCGGGGTCGGGCGCCAGGTGCAGGTAGGTGAAGATCACTTGGTCCGCGCGCAGCATCCGGCACTCGTGGGCCTGCGGCTCCTTCACCTTCACGATCAACTGGGCCTCGGCGTAGATCTCTTCCGCCGCGGCGGCAATGCGGGCGCCGGCCGCCTGGTAGTGATGGTCGTCGAGGCCGATCTCGTGCCCGGCCCCGGTCTGCATCAGGACGGCGTGCCCGTGGTGGGTGATTTCGCGCACGCTGGAAGGGGTCAGCCCGACCCGGAACTCGTGGTCCTTGATCTCCTTCGGCACGCCGATCAGCATGGGTTTGCTCCTCTATCCGGTCGCGGCCCAGCGAACCATTCTCGCCGACAAATGATGATCCGAGGGTGAAGGCGCCACAAGGGCGACCGTCACAGTGTGCGCCGGCAGCCGCTTTTCAGCGCCCCTCACGGGCGGTGGCGGGAGATTACATAGCATTCGTCGAAGAACCACAGGCCACCGCGGCGCAGCAGCACGGCTTGCGTCGCATCGACATAGCGCCCGCTGCGTACCGCTTCGGTCAACCGCTCGTCCTCTATTTGCGAGACGTAGATTGCGGCGTTCCAGGCTGCCAGCAAGGTCGAGGTGCCGATCGAGCCCTTCATCTCGCTGGGCAGCGTGTGCATGTCGTACCGGAAGATCGCCCCACCCTGGATGCGCGCGTTGAGGTTGTAGCTCCGCGCCGCCGCTCCCAGTTCGCGCCGCACCGCCCGCAGGACGTCGTGCCGGTCGTGCTGGAAGGGATCGTCGCCCGGCCAGACGCTCTGCACGATCTCGGCGCCGGGATCGCGGCCATGGGAATGGATGGCGATCAGCCGCCCGCCGGGCGCGAGCGCGCGCACCAGCGGCGCGATCACCCGCCCCGCCTTGAACTCGAGCGGTGCCCGCGCGCGGTAGGGCTGCGAAGCGATGACTAGGTCGTAGTCGGCCTGCACCGCACCGGGCCGCGGGATCGTGCGATCGAGCAGGAAGCGATGATCCTCGCGGTACAGCACCAGCACCACCGGCCGCTCGTAGGTGGCATTCCCGGTCCTGGGGTTGACGCCCGCCTTCCAGTTGGCGGCGAGGAACGGCTGCAGGTCGGTGATCTGGCGCTCGAAGTCGTGGCTGGAATTGCCGCTGAGCACCGCCTCGTGCCAGACCAAGCGGCGCGCCGCCGCGGGTGATCTCACGGTCAGCGACGGCGCCTCGGCATAGTAGAGGTTGGTCAGCACCACGACCGAGGCGGGATGTTCGAAGAAGCGGTCGGGCAGCTTCTCCAGCGTGAGGCGCACGTCCTCCAGGCTGATTTCCTTGCCGACGACATAGAACAGCATGGTGGGAAAGCGGTGGTGCATGGCGCGGATCACGCGCATCAGCACCGTGCCATCGCCGATTCCGGCGTCGAACACGCGAATCGCCGGGGGGCGCGGGACGATGTGACTCAGTTCCTGCGCCACCCGGTTGGCCACCACCCACTTCTCTCCGCACGTATTGACGAACAGCAGGTATTTCTGGCGGTTGTCGAAGAAGCGAAAGCTGTCGCGCGGTTCCTGCGCCGGCGCCGGTTCAGGCGCCATAGCCGCCGGTTTGGTGCGGGCGCGCGGGCCGGAGCGGCGCGCGGTGGCCGCCGCGCGCGCCGAGGTATCGTCAGGCATGGTTGCAACCCCTCCCACGGGCGTGGACTGGCGTTTCTTGTGCGCACTGCGACGACGGCAACTCGGCAAGCGGCTCATCGCTCCCCGGCTAGGCCGTGAATCCAGCCTGTGCGATGGCTTCGGGTATCGCCTCCCAGTTCCGCGGCGCCATGACGTGCGCACCGGCGATGCCCGGTACGGTTGCCAGGGCCTGTAAGAGTTCGACGCATATGTTCAATCCTTCGCGCCGGGGATCCGCCGCGCGTTCCAGGCGGGTCACGATCTCGTCCGCGATGATGGTTCCCGGCAGGTGCGCTCGCATCCAGCGCGCCGCGCCGGCCGATGGGATCGGCGCCACGCCAATCAAGATCTTCACGCGCTGGGTAATCCCGAGGTCGCCGAGGCGCGCGGCATAGCGCCGGATCACGTCCAGATCCATGCAGAATTGCGTCTGCACGAAATCGGCTCCCGCCTCGATCTTGGCGAGCAGCCCGTGCGGGCGCCATGGGGTCGGCGGATCGATCGGAGTGTCGGCGACGCCCAGCAACAGGTCGACGGGCCGTCGATCGCCGTGCCGGTCGGCAGGCAACGCTCGCGCCGCATGCGCTCTGCAAGGGCGAGCAGCCCGCGGCTGTCGAGATCGAAGACCGGCTTGGTATCCGGCTGGTCGCCTGCCCTGGGATCATCGCCGGTCAGTATCAGGACATTGCCGAGGCCGAGCGCCAGCGCCCCCAACAGGTCGCTCTGCAAGGCCAGCCGGTTGCGATCGCGGCAGGTCATCTGCACGATCGGTTCGATACCGTGCCGACTGAGGAGGAAGCCGGCGACGATGCTGGACAGGTGCGCACGCGCACCGGCGCTGTCGGTGACGTTGACCGCCGTGGCAAGGCCGCGTAGCGGTAGCGCCCGCCGCAGCAGCGTCTCCGGGTCGGTCGTGACCGGGGGCGCAACCTCGGCGGTCACGACGAACCGCCCGACCCCGAAGGCGCGCGCAAGGGCTCCCGTGCCGCAGCCCCTCTCGCCCGCTTGCTCGCCAGCCTGCCTGGGTGCCATGGCCGGAACGATTGGTACACGAGCCGCACCCCGGAGTCTCAGCCGACCGAATCGCGCCGTGGTTCAACCGCGGGCGGTGGCCCGCTCCTGCCGCTGGAGAGCCGGCAGCAGCAGCAGCCCCGGCGCCGCGAGTGCGGTCGAAAGCAGGAAAAAGACCACCCAGCTGGTGTGGTCGGCCAGCCACCCGGCGCCCGAGGAAAGCACGGTCCGCCCGACCGCCATGAAGGACGAGAAGAGGGCGTACTGGGTCGCGGTGAAGGCGACGTTGCAGAGGCCGGAGAGGTAGGCGACGAAGGCCGCCGAGCCCATGCCGCCGGCCAGGTTCTCGACCCCGATGGTGAGCATCAGGAAGGGCACGCTGTGGCCGACCAGGGCCTGGGCGGCGAACATCAGGTTGGAGAGCATCTGCAGCAGGCCGCAGCCGAGGAGGGCCGGGAACACCGCGAACCGCGCCACCACCACCCCGCCGAGGAGCGCGCCGCCGAGCGTCGCGAGCATGCCGAACACCTTGCTCACGCTGGCGATCTCGGCCAGCGAGAAGCCCATCTCCAGGTAGAACGGGTTCGCCATCACCCCGGCGAAGGCATCGCCCAGCTTGTAGAGCAGGATGAAGAGCAGGATCAGCGCCCACCCGCGGCGCCCCGAGAACTCGGTGAAGGGGCCGATCAGGTGGTGGCGGAGCCACGCGCCGGCCGAGCCACGTGCGGCGGCGGTGGCCGCCGTCGGTACCACCGGCTCGGGGGCGAGCAGGACGGCCAGGATACCGACGCCGACCAGGGCCGCGACGGACAGGAAGGCGACCCACCAGCCGAACAACTGCGCCACATAGAGCGCCCCGGCGCCGGCCGCCAGCAGGCCGATGCGGTAGCCGACCTGGGTCACGGCCGCGCCCGCGCCCTGCTGGGCCTCGGCCAGGATTTCCACCCGGTAGGCGTCGATCACGATGTCCTGGCTGGCCGAGCAGAAGGCAACCGCCAGGGCGGCGAGGGCGGTCGCGTAAGGTGTGGTCACGGGGTCGGTCGCCCCCAGCGCCAGGATGGCGAGGATCAAGAGGATCTGGGTCAGGATCGCCCAGCCGCGCCGCCGCCCCAAACGCCCGAGCAGCGGCAGGCGCACGCCATCGATCAGAGGCGACCACAGGAATTTCAGCGAATAGGGCAGCCCGACCAGGGCGAACAGGCCGATCGTGGTCTTGCTGGCACCCAGCATCGCCATCCAGGCGGCGAGGGTGGAGAGGGTGAGGAGGAGGGGCAGGCCGCTGGCGAAGCCCATGACTAGAATGACCAGCAAGCGCGGGTCGCGGTAGGCGGCGACGAGGGCGCGGGCGAACCCGATCCTCATGCCGCCGCCGGGGCGGGACCGCGTCCCCTCACGGCAACAGGCCGCGCTGGCGGGCGAGCTGGCTGAGCGCGACGTCGGGGCGGGCGCCCAGATGGCCGATCACCTCGGCGGCGGCCAGCGCGCCGAGCTGGCCGCACGCCGCCGCCGCCAGGCCGCGGGCGTGCCCGAAGAGGAACCCGGCGGCGAACAGGTCGCCGGCGCCGGTGGTGTCCACCACCTCGCGCACGCGGGCCGCGTCGATGACGTGCACCTCGCCGTCGTTCAGCACGATCGCGCCCTTCTCGCTCCGGGTGAGGGCCGCCAGGCGCACGGTGCCGCGGATCGCCTGCAGCGCGCTGTCGAAGTCCGCGGTCTCGGTGAGGGAGATGATCTCCGCCTCGTTGGCGAACAGGATCTCCACGTCCTGCTCCACCAGGGCCTTGAACTCGGCGCGGTGGCGATCGACGCAGAAGGGGTCGGAAAGCGAGAGCGCGACGCTCCGTTTGGCGCCCTGGGCGACCCGGACCGCCTTGCGGAACGCATCCTTGGCGCGCGGCGGATCCCACAGATAGCCTTCCAGATAGGTGACGCGGGCGGAAGCGATCAGCGGCTCGGACACGTCCTCGGGCCCGAGCTCGACACAGGCGCCGAGGTGGGTGCCCATGGTGCGCTGGGCGTCGCTGGTCACCGCGATCAGACAGCGCGCGGTGGACGCGCCGCGGGGGGCGGGGGGCACATCGAAGGTGAGGCCGCCGGCGCGCATGTCGTGGGTGAAGATGCGGCCGAAGGGATCGTCCTTGACCCGGCCGATGAAGGCGCCGCGGCCACCGAAGGAGGCGACCCCGGCGAGGGTATTGGCCGCCGAGCCGCCGGAGCGCTCGATCGCCGGCGGCATGGCGGCATAGAGGCGGTCGGCGGCCGCCGAGTCGATCAGGGTCATGGTGCCCTTGTTCAGACCCTGGCGAATCAGGAACGTGTCGTCGACATGGGCCAGGATGTCGACGATCGCGTTGCCGATGCCGACGACGTCGAAGATCGTCTCCACCATGGTGGATTTTCTCCCTGCGTTGGGCGCGGAGTATAGCCGCAGGTGGCGGCGCCGAGAACGGCGGCCTTGCCCAACGTGCCCGCCGCCCGGCACCATGCGCGGGCAACGATCGATTCGAGGCGCCATGAGCCATCCCATCGGCTGGACGGCGAGCCGGGCGGTCCAGCGCCTCAAGGCGGGCGAGGTGTCGCCGCTCGAGCTGCTGCGCATCGCCTACGACCGCATCGCCGAGGTCGAGCCGGCGGTGAACGCCCTCCCCACCCTCTGTCGCGACCGCGCCGAGGCGCACACGCGCGCGCTCATGGCGGGGCCCTACCGCGAGTTGCCTCTCGCCGGGCTGCCCATCGCCGTCAAGGACCTGACCGATGTCGCCGGGGTGCGCACCACCTATGGCAGTCGCGCCTACGCCGAGCATGTGCCCGCCGCCTCCGACATCCTGGTCGAGCGGCTGGAAGCGGCCGGCGCGATCGTGGTGGCCAAGTCCAACACGCCCGAGTTCGGCGCCGGCTCGCACACCTTCAACGAGGTGTTCGGCGTCACCCGCAACCCGTGGGCAACCGGGCTTTCCCCTGGCGGCTCCTCCGGGGGCGCGGCGGCGGCGCTCGCCACCGGCGAGGTGTGGCTGGCGACCGGCACCGATCTCGGCGGCTCCTTGCGCATTCCGGCCGCCTATTGCGGCGTGGTGGGCTTGCGGCCGACGGCGGGGGTAGTGCCGCACGGCCCGGCGCCGGACGGGTTCGAGACCCTCGGCGTCGCCGGACCGATGGCGCGCACCGTGGCCGATCTCGCCTTGATGCTGGACGTGATGGCCGGCCGGGACCAGCGCGATCCCCTTTCCCGTGCCCACGTACCGGGGGCGTACCAGGAGGCGATCCAGGGCGGCCGGCCGCCGCGCCGGGTCGCCTACAGCCCCGACCTCGGCATCACGCCGGTCGATCCCGAGGTGGCGCTCATCTGCCAGGTCGGCGCCGCGCGCTTCGCGACCTTGGGGTGCGACGTAGCCGCGGCCTGCCCCGACCTTGCCGAAGCGCACGCGACCTTCGTCACCTTGCGCGGCGCCTACTACGCCAACCAGATCGCGCCCCAGTGGCACGCCAGCCGCGATCTGCTCAAGCCCGAGCTCGCCGCCAACATCGCCTACGGCCTCCGGCTGGATGCCAACCAGGTGGGGCAGGCGCGGCGCATGCGCACCCTGTTGCGCGCCCGGGCGGTCGAGTTCTTCCGCGACTGGGATCTCCTGGTCTGCCCGACGGTCGTGGTGCCGCCCTTCCCCGTTGGCCAGCGCTATGTCGAGGCGATCGGCGCGCACCGGCTGGAGAGCTATTTCCACTGGCTGATCCTGACCTACGCCATCAGCTTGCTGGACTGCCCCGCGCTCTCGATCCCGTGCGGCTTCACCCGGGACGGGCTCCCCGTCGGCCTGCAACTGATCGCGCCGCCCTTTGCCGAGGGGGCGCTCCTGGCGGCGGCGGCCTATTACGAGTCGCTGACCGCGCTGGCCGCCACCCTGCCCATCGACCCGCGCCCGGAATGAAGGCGAGCGACCATGATCGGTGACTTCTTTCGCGCCCTCTTCGCGCTCCGCGAGCCGCGCATCAAGGCGGTGGTCTGGCAGGTGGGGCTGATCTGCGCGGCGCTGTTCGCCGGCCTGGTGAATGGCGTCGCCGCCTTGCTGTTGCAGCTCGATCTGTTCCAGGCCGGCTGGCTGGATGCGGTCGCCGACGTGCTCGGCATCGGCATCGCCTTCATCCTCGGCGTGCTGCTGTTCCCGGTCTTGGCACCCCTGGTCGCGGGTCTCTACCTGGAGCGGGTGGCGGCGGCGGTGGAGGCAACCTGGTATCCCGAACTGCCGCCGCCGCGCCCGATGCCGGTCGGGGAAGCATTGCTCCAGTCTCTGAAGTTCGCGGGTGTGCTGATCCTCTGCAATCTGCTCGCCCTGCCGCTATATCTGGTGCCGGGGGCACAGCCGTTGGTTTATTACGGTCTCAATGGATTTCTCCTGGGGCGGGAGTTCTCCGACCTGGTCGGCGCGCGCCGGTTGGCGCCCGCCGAGCTAGCAATCCTCCGCCGGCGCGAGCGGCCGGGGCTTTGGCTGGCCGGGGTGGCGATCGCGGCCCTGATGACGGTGCCGGTCTTGAACCTGCTGAGCCCGATCATCGCCACCGCCTTCATGGTGCACCGCTTCGCCCGCCGGCAGCTACCGAACCGCTAAATATTCATCAAGTCGTAAGGCCGTGCCGGCCTAAAATAGGTGCCCCAGGACTTCCGGGGCGCCGCGCACCAGACAGTCTTGGAGAGACTTCGATGCTGTCGAAGGCGGAAGCGCGCAAGGCCGAGCATTTGCAGCAGGTTGTCGGCTACCTGCATGAGCGTCTGCCGGGCGACAAGGCGGTCCACATCGAGCCATTCTTGCGCCAGTACTATGCGCGCGTCGCGCCCGATGATCTGCTCGCTGTGACGGTTCAGGATCTGTTCGGCGCCGCCCTCGCGCTCTGGCGGCGACTGCAATGCCGCGCGCCCGGTGCGGCCAAGGTGCGCGTGTTCAATCCGCGCCACGACGACCATGGCTGGCAGTCGCCGCACACGGTGGTCGAGGTGATCAACGACGACATGCCGTTCCTGGTCGATTCGGTCACCGCCGACCTGAACCGGCACGACGCCATGATCCATCTGATCATCCACCCGGTTCTCCACGTCCGCCGCGACGCGAGCGGCAACCTGATCGAGCTTCTTGGCGCCGGGTGCCGAGGGCGAGGGGGCGGTCGCAGAATCGGTGATCCATGTCGAGGTCAGCCAGAAGACCCCGGACACCCACGCCGCCATCCGCCACTCGCTCGAGGCGGCGCTGAAGGGCGTGCGCGCCGCCGTCACCGACTGGCGGCCGATGCTGGCGAAGCTGGATGCCATCATCGCCACATTGGCCGCGGAGCCGCCGTCCACGATTCCGCCGGAGGACTTCGCCGAGAGCCTGGAGTTCCTGCGCTGGGCCCGCGACAATCATTTCACCCTCCTCGGCTTTCGCGAGTACGACCTGGTCGAGAGGAGCGGCGAGATCGTCCTCGACGTGGTGCCGGACTCCGCCCTCGGCATCATGCGTGCCCGCGCCGGTCAGCGGGTCTCCACCTCGTTCGCAGCGCTGCCGCGCGAGGTGCAGGACCGCGCCCGCCAGCCCAATCTACTGATCATCACCAAGGCTAACCAGCGCGCGACCGTGCACCGGTCGGTCTACATGGACTATATCGGCATCAAGAAGTTCGACTCCGGCGGCAGGGTCGCCGGCGAGTGGCGCTTCCTCGGCCTGTTCACCTCCTCCGTCTACAGCCGCAACACGCGCGACATCCCGCTCCTCAGGCGCAAGGTGAATCGCGCGATTCTGCGTTCGGGGCTCGGGCCGCTCAGCCACGACGGCAAGGCGCTGCTGCATATTCTCGAGACCTTGCCGCGCGACGAGCTGTTCCAGACTTCGGACGACGATCTCAACACCGTTGCCCAGGGGGTGCTCGAGCTTCAGGACCGCCAGCGTACGCGCCTCTTCGTGCGCCGTGACAATTATGGCCGCTTCTTCTCGTGCCTGGTCTATGTCCCGCGCGAGCGCTATTCCACCGAGATCCGCCAGCGCATCAGCGAGGTGCTGACCCGGGCCTTCCACGGCAAGTCGATCGACTTCACGGCCCAGGTGTCCGACGACGTCCTCGCCCGCCTGCATTTCATCGTCCGGGTCGAGGGGCCGCGGTTCCCCGACGTCGATCTGCCCGAAGTCGAGGCCGCGGTGATCAAGGCGACCCGGCACTGGGGCGACGACTTGCGCGATGCGCTGATCGATGCCCATGGCGAGGCGCGCGGCGGTCAGCTCTACGCCACCTACGGCGCCTCCTTCCCCGCCGCCTACCGCGAGGACTACCAGGCGCCGACCGCGGTCGGCGACGTGGAGAAATTCGCGGAGGTGGGCGCGACCGGCACCCTCGGCATGAACCTCTACACCCGGGTCGAGGCCGAGGCCGGGCAGGTCAACTTCAAGATCTACCATGCGGGCGCGCCGGTGCCGCTCTCCGACATCCTGCCCATGCTGGAGAGCATGGGCTTGAAGGTCGAGGAGGAGAAGCCCTACCAGGTCAAGCGGGCCGACGACGGCGGGGTGATCTGGGTCCATGACTTCGTCATGACGCTCAGGCGCGGCGGCGACCTTGACGTGACCCGCATCAAGGCCGACTTCCAGGAGACCTTCGGCAAGGTCTGGGCGGGAGAGGTCGAGAACGACGGCTTCAACCAGCTGGTGCTCTCGGCCGGCCTCGGGTGGCGCGAAGTGGCGGTCTTGCGCGCCTACTGCAAATACCGGCGCCAGGCCAACATCATCTACAGCCAGCCCTATATGGAAGCGACGCTGAACGCCAATCCGGCGATCGCGCGCCTGCTGGTGCAGTTGTTCCATGCCCGGTTCGATCCCGCGCGCCCGCGCGACGCCCAGGCCGAGGCCGCGCTCGCCGGCGACCTCGAGCAGGCGCTCGACAAGGTGGTGGTGCTCGACCAGGACCGCATCATTCGCCGCTTCCTAAACCTTATCCAGGCGACGGTCCGCACCAGCTACTACCAGCGCCCCATGAACGGGCAGCGGCAGAGTGACCACGACTGGAAGTCCTACATCTCCTTCAAGCTGGAGTCGCGCCGGGTGGAGGGGCTGCCGGCACCGGTGCCGCTGTACGAAGTCTGGGTCTATTCCCCGCGCGTCGAGGCGGTGCACCTGCGCGGCGGCAAGGTCGCGCGCGGTGGCATCCGTTGGTCGGACCGCTTCGAGGACTTCCGGACCAAGGTCCTCGGCCTGATGAAGGCGCAAATGGTCAAGAACGCCGTCATCGTGCCCGTCGGCGCCAAGGGCGGATTCGTGGTCAAGCGCCCCCCCCCGCGAGTGGCGGGCGCGAGGCGCTGATGGCGGAAGTGGTCGACTGCTACCAGACCTTCATCCGCGGCCTGCTCGACATCACCGACAATTTCGCGGGTGGCGGCGTGGCGGCGCCGACCAGTGTCGTGCGCCACGACGCGGACGACCCCTGCCTGGTGGTGGCCGCCGACAAGGGCACCGCCACCTTCTCCGACATCGCCAACGGCGTCGCCGCCGAATACGACTTCTGGCTGGGCGATGCCTTCGCCAGCGGCGGCTCCGCCGGCTACGACCACAAGGGCATGGCGATCACCGCCCGCGGCGCGTGGGAATCGGTCAAGCGCCATTTCCGCGAACTCGGCAGGGACGTGGAGAGCGAGCCCTTCACCTGCCTCGGCATCGGCGACATGGCGGGCGACGTGTTCGGCAACGGCATGCTGCGCTCGCGCCAGACGCGCCTCGTCGCCGCCTTCAACCACGCCCACATCTTCGTCGATCCCGATCCCGACCCGGCGGCCTCCTTCGCCGAGCGGGAGCGGCTGTTCAAGCTGCCGCGCTCGAGCTGGAAGGACTACGACGCCAAGAAGATCTCCAAGGGCGGCGGCATCTTCGAGCGCAGCGCCAAGTCGATTCCCCTATCGCCCGAGATGAAGGCGGTGCTCGGCACATCCGCCGACCGGCTGGCGCCGACCGAGCTGATCCGGGTGATCCTGAAGGCGCCGGCCGATCTGCTCTACAACGGCGGCATCGGCACCTACGTCAAGGCGACGGCCGAGACCGACGCCGAGGCCGGCGACCGCACCAACGACGCCTGCCGAGTCAATGGCGCCGACTTGCGCGCCAAGGTGGTGGGCGAGGGCGGCAACCTGGGCTTCACCCAGAAGGGCCGCATCGAGTACGCGGCGGCCGGCGGCCGCCTGAACACCGACTGGATCGACAACTCCGGCGGAGTCGACTGCTCGGACCACGAGGTCAACATCAAGATCCTGCTGAACGCGGTGGTCGCCGAGGTTGATCACCAGGCCACGGCGCGGCGCGGTGGGCAGGACGTGCGCCGTCGGCAACACCACCTGCAACCCCTTGGGCGGCAGCCAGGGATCGACTCCCGGGTTCGCGGCCATGAGCTCGGTGTAGCCGAGAC
>SHWA01000083.1 GCA_009693995.1 Alphaproteobacteria bacterium
GCCGATCGCCTCCTCCCAGCCAGGCAGGTACGTAAGTCCGGGGGCGTTACCCGGGATCAGCGAGAGGACCAGGCCGTCGGCGAGCGCCTCGGTGCCAGGAGCCAACGCCCAGTAGATGACGTAATCGGAGACCGGCGCGAGCGAGCAGAATCCTTTGCGGCCGTTGACTACAAACCCCCCGTCGACCGGCTCGAGGCGGGCCTGGAATCCCATAGTGCCGGTGGTCTGGGTCGGCGTCTTGGTCTGCTCGGGATTGACCTCGCTGCCGATCGATCCGATCAGCGCGCCGCGCGTGACCACATCGGCAAAGACGCGTGCTCGCTGCGCGTCGTTGCCGAGGCCCGCCAACAGCCCGCAATACTGGTAGTGGGTGAGCAGACACCAACCCGTACTGGCGCACCCGCGCGCGATTCGCTCCAGCACGAAGTGGGGCGTGAAGGCGCAACCGCTCGCCATGTCGCCGAGCCCGCCGAACTCGCGCGGCACGGCAAGTTTGAGGAACCCTTCCTCGCGCAGCGCGGCGAAGTTCTCGGCAGGAAAGGCAGCCGACTCGTCATATTTGCGCGCGCGTGTGGCAAATTGGGACGCCAGCCGATCGGCCTTTTCGATCCACCCCTGCTGTTCCTGGGTCGGGGAAAAGTTGATCATGCGATTGCTTCCTGTATCTCTTGGGTCGCCGTCGGTAGGCGCGGTGGCGGCAGATGGTTCATCGCTACTGTTCGAGCGAGCTTACCGGATTCCCATGGTCTGTTAACCGAACAGTTGGTTTAATCGCAGTGCTGCCCGTGAGCAGCCCGGAATCCTGGGCAGACCTGAGGCTTCTTTTAAGCCAGTCGAAGGATGGAGCTGGGCGCGTGATTGCGCCGCCCGTCAGGGTTGCGGGCTCCAGGGAGCCGCGGTCAGCAGCTTGTTTTCCTGGGTCAGGATCAGCGGGCGAATACGCTTGGCGAACTCCTGGAAGTCCGAGTCAGCATAGACCGTGCCCCAGTGGCGCCGCCGGTCGGCGTCGTCTGCGAATTTCCACAGGTGCACCATCTGGTTCAACGCGCCGACGTCACCCAGGAAGTAGCCGACCAGCTTGTCCTGGAACTTGGGCAGCCACTTCTGCTCATGGTAATACTGGATCGCCTCGGGCATCTTGCCGACGATCAGTGTGTAGGTGCGTAGTTCGTAGATCGCCATGGGTCTCTCCCTTTGGGATGGTGATCGGCAGTAGATTGCGTTCGGTCAGGCCACCGTCGTGGTACGGCCCCGACTGGGCAAGCAGACAAGGACCAAACTCATGAGTCGCATTGGAATCGTCGTTGTGGCGGTGCTCCTGGCCTTGGGCGCCCTTCCCGCTAGTGCCGAGCCGGTGAAGTATTCCTGGCGGGGGCAGGGCAAGGAGTCCTTCGGCAATTCCAAATGCTCCGGCTACACCCTCGACTTCCACGCCAAGGTCGAGAATGGACGGGTGTCCGGTCACTGGAAGCAAGTTGGTCGGCTGGCGCGCGATTTCGATTTCCCCCTGGCGCCCGACGGGACATTCGGCGGCAACGTGGATTTGCAGGGCGGCGTCATGAGGGTCAAGGGCCGCATCTCGGCCGAGGCCGCCCGGTTCGACATGGATGGGTACTGCATCTTCGGCGGGACGTTGAAGAAGGTGGAATAGGCGCTACGGTGCCGGCAATCGCGGTTGCTCGCGTCCAGCGGGCCCGCGCGGCGACCTTGGACCCGCGCTCGGCTGACCAGAGCCACCAATTAACGGCGGCATCAGCCTTGCCGTCGCCGCCCGTCGCGCTTATTTTGTAGTCAATCATGATCTTCGATCGGACCCGTCGCCGTCTGCCGATGACTGGCGTGCTGCTGCCGCTGCGGCGGAGTGCGCGCTGGCTGGCGGGGCTGGCCGCGACGCTATTGCTCATCGCGTCGTTGGCGATGAGTACCGAGGTCTCGCTCTCCGACCCGGACCTGGGACCGCTCGACCAGGGGCAACCGACCGTCATCAAGGCATCGTCGCCGTCGGTGGTGGCCGAGCCGCGCGCCCGCGGTGACCAAAAGGCACCGTGGATTGGGACAGCGGCAGCGGTCGTCCACAGTACCGACCACTCGCCGGATAGCCAGGACGCCGCCCGGGAGCCAAGGCGGATCGTTGCCCCCGTGGTTCCAGCAGTCGCGCACAGTCGTCCCCCAGCCAACGCACCCCCGCTCCACGTCTGAGCCGCAAGTCAGACTGACCAATCCGCGCCCGCGCGGACCCCATTGCAGCTCGCAGAATTGGTAGCACCGGTCGGAAACCTCCGGAACCGGCGCGCCTCTGCCTAACATGGTGCCATCATGGAACTTCTCAAGCAGTATCCCATACCGGCCACGCTGGCCATCTTCGCTTTGATCTCGGTCATCGGCTATTACGGCACGGAGGTCGCCATGGGCGGCGTCACTGAAACCGGCAAAGTGATCGGCGTCTGGCTGATCGTCGCCGGGATCGCCGCCCGCCTGATCTACAACTCCCTGGTGCCGGTGGCGCCCAAGGCAGCCGGAGGCGACTGAATCACCGCCAGAGTCAACCGGTTCGAACAAGGGGCGGGGCCCGGCCTGGCCCCGCCCCTTTTGCGTCGCCGCGCAAATCCAGGCATCGTCGGGTGACCACTCACCTCCGGGAGAGCGCGTATGTCGCCGACGCGCCGTCGCCTGCTGCAATGGTCCCTGGTCGGGGGTGGATTGCTCGGCCCCATCGCCGCGCGGGGCGAGGCGCCGCTGCCACAGCCGCCCGAGCCGGGCCCTGCGGCTTTCGCCCGCCGCGCCGGCGCGCTTCGCGACCAGGCGATCGCAGCCGGTGACCAGGGCTTCGGCGCGGTGGTGATGCAGGGTGGGCGCATCGTCGGCGAGGCACCGAGCCGGGTGGTGACCAACGGCGACCCGACCGCGCACGCGGAGATGGAGGCGATCCGCGACGCCGCGCGGCGCCTGGGTACGCGCAGCCTCGCCGGTTGCAACCTGTACGGGTCCACCCGCGCCTGCCCCATGTGTGCCGCTGCCGCCTATTGGGCGGGAATCGGGCGGCTCTACTCGGGCGCGCCGCCAAGCGACGACGGCCCGCCGCGCATGACAGCGTGCTGAGGCCGATGAAGGCGGTTGCTCGGCGACTGCCAAACGCGCGATGTTCGGAGTCGAACCATTTGGGGGAAGACAATGGCGTTCTATGAACTGCGTCAGTACAAGGTTCTGCCGGGCAAGATGGCGGAATGGATCCGGGTGATGGAGCAGGAGGTGATTCCGTTCCAGGTGTCGAAGGGCATGGTCATCACCGGCAGTTTCCGCGGCGAGCAGGACGAGTCGGCCTACGTCTGGATGCGCCGCTTCGAGAGCGAGGAGGAGCGCAAGCGCCTCTACGCCGCGGTCTACGAGAGCGATCACTGGAAGAGCGACATTTCGCCGCGAGTGCCGAGCTACATCGACCGGTCGGGGACGGTGGTGACGCGGATCGTCCCGACCGGCCTCTCGACCACGCAATAGGGCAGCTTCTCGAGCCGAGGGGGTCAGCACCTCCTTCTGCACGATCATGGACCACTTCGTCCGGGAGACGCGGCCCCTCTATCGCGTATCCGAGCTGCTCTTCAACAACGTCGGGTCGCACGGGCGCGATCTGGATACCGCGCAAGCCCTGTTCCGGCGGCGATTGGCCGTGGTCGGAGGCTTTCCCACGGAGGTCGGCCTGTGCCTGGTGCCGATCGATACGAACGTCGCGTCGCTCTACGACAGCCCGTTTCAGGCGTCGCATTCGCTGCGCAATGCCGCAGCCGCGATGCTGCTGCAGAAGCGCTATGCGCGGTATTTCTATTCGAGCTCCTATCGGTACGATGACTGCCGCGTCGGCGAGCGGCCCGGCGACTGCGGTCGACACCACCGACCTGAGCCCGTCAGGGTCAGGCTTCGGGGCATACCGGAAGAAGAGCCATGCGTGGTGGGTCGTTCGACGGGTCGCCGTGTGCTAGCGTGCATGACCGAATTGTCGGCTGGAGGGATCGATGGCGAGACTGAAGGGGAAAGTGGCCTACATTACCGGCGCGGGCGCCGGAATCGCGCGCGCGGCCGCGCTTCTGTTCGCGGCGGAGGGGGCGGCGGTCGGCGTGGCCGAGCTTGACCGCGCGGCCGGTGAGCGCACCGTGGCCGAGATCACCGGGGCCGGCGGGCGCGCCCGGTTCTTCGCGACCGACGTGAGCAAGCCCGACCAGGTCGAGCAGGCGATCAACGGCACGGCCCAGGCCTTCGGCCGCCTCGACATCATCTACAACTGCGCCGGCGGCTCGGCGCCGCCCGACGACAGCGTGACGCGCATGCCGATCGACGCCTTCTGGCGCAACATGCAGATCGACCTGTTCGGCACCTTCCTCGGCTGCCGTTTCGGCATCCCGCACCTGCAGAAGGCGGGTGGCGGCTCGATCATCAACATGACCTCGGTCATGGCGTTCATGGGCGAGATCGCCGGCTTCCCGCCACGCCATGCCTATTCGGCGGCGAAGGGCGGGGTGATGTCGCTCACCAAGTGCATCGCCGTCGAATACGGCAAGGACAAGATCCGCGCCAACGCCATCGCCCCCTGCTTCATCGAGAGCGAGCGCAACAAGGGCGTGCTCGGGCGCATGAGCAACTCGGAGCGCAGCTTGCTTCAAACCCAGCACCGGCTCGGCACCGGCGAGCCGCGCGACGTGGCGGAGGCGGCGCTCTTCTTGGCCAGCGACGAATCGCGCCTCATCACCGGGATCGTAGTCCCGGTGGACAGCGGCCTGCTCGCGGCCTGAGGAGATCCTTGCCGGGATGTGCGGCGAACTGTCGGTATCTTTTACAGAGTAGGCTCCGCGCGAACGAACGCCGGCCCCCAACAGGCCGATTTCTGGGACTGGCACCGTCCTTGCCAGAAACTGCGGCGTGATCCTGTTGGGTAATATGTACAAAGAGTGAACGGTGCTGTGACTGCCGCTGCTGCTCCTGCTACCAAAGAGCAGTACGCTTTCGGGCGTACGGGAACGGCGCTGACAGTCGCCTTCTTCGGCGGCATGGTACTGTTGTGCGTGGCTTGGATGGTGATTCTTGCCGTCACCGGTCAAGTCGACTGGATCGCGCTGGTGCGCAAGGCTGCGGGCAAAGTCTACTACTTTGCATTCGATCGAAAATTGTTCAATTGGTCGTTCTACGCCGCGGTGGTCGTGATCGTGGCCCTCGAGATCATGTTCCCCGTGAATCCGCGCCAACCGGTGTTCTCATTCGCGCTGCGCTAAGATGCCATAAACACTTTCCTGTTCGCGGCGGTGCAAGGGACGATCGGCCCCTTGTACGCCGCGTTTCTCGCGGTCATTACCGCCACGGTTCTCAGCCCCTACGTGCACCCGATCGGCGTTTCATGGCCGCCGCTGGTCGCGGCCGTGGTCGGCTATCTCGCGGTCGATTTCATCGGCTGGGTCCGCCATGTCGTGGTCCACAGGGTGCGGCCGCTCTGGTATTTCCATTCCATGACACCACTCCCAGCGGCACATGAACGTGTTTGCCAACGGGCGGGGCCATCCGCTCGGCATCATCTTCGGGCAGACCATCACTTTCATCCCGGCCTTTCTGGTGACGGGGTCGCTCGAAGTCTCGCTGGCGTATCTCTTCTTCCATCGCTACATCGACCGGCTCAATCACGCCAACGTGCGCACCAACCTCGGCATCCTCCGTTACGTTCTGGTGACGCCGCAGTCGCACCGCATCCATCACTCGGCCGACCCCGCTCATTACGACACCAACTTCGGTGTGTCGCTGTGCATCTGGGACCGGTTGTTCGGCACCCAATGCGACGATCCGGTGTGCCCGCCGACCGGTATTCCCGACCCCGACTTCCCGTTCGAGGGGGCGGAGGGTCGCTGGCCGGTCCTGCGCCACCTTTGGCAGCAGTTTCTCTACCCGTTCCGGAAGATCGCTGCCGATCTGCGCGGCGAGCAGCAGGAACCCTCTACGGCCATCGCGGATCAGAAGATCGCCGGCTGACCGCCAGGCTGTCGATCCGCCCATCCTTGCATTAGAGTGTCGTGAGCCAGCGGCAGGGGGAGGGCACGCATGCAGATCAGGATCGGCGACGCGACCATCACGCGCATCGAGGAGATGTTCGACACGTCGTTCTCGCCCAACGGGTTCCTGGTCGGGCACGACCCGGAAGAGTTTGCCCGCCATCTGCATTGGCTGATGCCGAATCATGTCGAGCCGAGCACCGGCAATCTGGTGTTCAGCATGCACAGCTGGCTGGTGCGCACGCCGCGGCACACGGTCCTCGTCGATACCTGCATCGGCAACGACAAGGACCGCCTGCCGCGCCAGCACTGGCATCAATTGAAGAACCCTTACCTCGACAAGCTGCGCGCCGCCGGCGTCGCGCCCGAGGAGGTGGACTACGTCATGTGCACCCACCTCCATCCCGACCATGTGGGCTGGAACACCCGGCTCGACAACGGCCGCTGGGTGCCGACCTTCCCCAAGGCGAAGTACGTCATGGGGCGGATCGAGTTCGAGGCCTGGAAGGGCGCCAAGAACGTGGCGCCGATCCGCGCCCGCGCCTTCGCCGACAGCGTGCTGCCGGTGGTGGAGGCGGGGCGCGCCACCTTCGTCGAAGATGGTCATGTCATCGAGGACGGCTTCACCGTCGAGCTGGCGCCAGGCCATTCTTCCGGCAATGCGGTCCTCAGGCTGGCGAGTGGTGGCCGGCAGGGGCTGTTCGTCGGCGATGTGCTCCACTCGCCGATCCAGGTGCTGCACCCCGACTGGAGCTCGGTCGCCTGCGAGGACCCGTTGCTTTCGGCCGCCTCGCGCCGGCGGGTGCTAGAGAGCTGCTGCGAGCATCGCGCACTCATGTTGCCGGCGCATTTCGGCGCGCCCTACGCCAGCTACATCGTCGAGGAGAAGGGCGCCTTCGGCCTCGAGTGGTTGAAGCTGCACGCCTGATCGGGCTGGGGAGGGGGCGATGACCGAGAGCCACGAGCATTTCATGGGTTTGGCACTGGAAGAGGCGCGCCGGTCGCTGGCCGAGGGCAACCCGGCCGTCGGCTCGGTGATTGTTAAGGACGGCAAAGTGGTCGGTCGCGGCCGCAACCGGGTGAACGCCGACCAGGACCCGACCGCCCATGGCGAGGTGGACGCGATCCGCAACGCCTGCCGCGCGGCGCAGGCGATCCGGATCGACGGGGCGACCCTCTATACCACCATGGAGCCCTGTCCCATGTGCGCCTGGGCGATTGTCGAGGCCGGGATCGGTCGCCTGGTCCTCGGTGGCCGGCACACGGACATGAAGCGGACCGACATCGGCACCTACTCGGTCGAGAGCCTGATGGCCTTGACGGCGCGCCGGCTGGATTTGGTGACCGGCGTCCGCTCGGCGGAAGGAGTCGCGGTCCGTAAACAAGGCCTGGCGGCACCCAAGGCGGGATAGCCCGGATTAGGGCCGATGTTCGCAGGGTTTGTGCGGGAAGACGTGGAGGGCGACGGCACCCGCATCCATCTGGTGCGCGCCGGATCGGGTCCGGGGCTCCTGCTGCTGCACGGATTCCCTCAGACCCACGCCATGTGGCACCGGATCGCCCCGGCGCTCGCCGAACGCTTCACCGTGGTCGCGACCGACTTGCGCGGCTATGGCGACAGCGGCAAGCCGAGGGCGGCCGCCGATCACGCTGCCCATGCCAAGCGGGCGACCGCGAATGATCAGGTGGCGGTCATGGCAGGGCTCGGATTCGAGCAATTCTGCGTCGCGGGCCACGACCGCGGCGCCCGGGTCGCCCACCGCATGGCGCTCGACCACCCCGCGCGGGTGCGCCGGCTCGCTATTCTCGACATCCTGCCGACGCCGTTCATGTATGCGAACCTGACTCAGGAACTGGCGATGGCTTTCTATCACCTGTTCCTGTTCGCCCAGCCCAACTTGCCGGAGCGGCTGATCGGTGCCGACCCCGATGCCTTCCTCGACCACCACATGGGGCGGTTCGAGGGCGGCATGCCGCCCTTCGCGCCTGCGGCCATGGCCGAGTACCGGCGTTGCTTCCGTGACGCGCCGACCCGGGAAGCGATGTTTGAGGACTACCGGGCGGCCGCCAGCATCGATCTCGACCATCACCGCGCGGATCAGGGGCAGAAGATCGCTTGTCCGACGCTCGTGCTGTGGGGCGCCCGCGGCCTGATCCATCGCCATCACGACGTGCTCGCCGTGTGGCGCGACCATGCGTCAGATGTCTGCGGCCGGGCGCTGCCCTGCGGCCACTACCTCGCCGAGGAGCAGCCGGAGGCGACGCTCGACGAACTGCTGCGGTTCTTCGGCAGTTAGGGGCGGGCCGTGTGCGGTCGCTATAACCTGACCCGCCCTGTCGATGCGCTCCGCGATCTGTTCGCCTGCGACGGTCCGCCGCCGAACCTGCCGCCCCGCTACAACATCGCCCCGACCCAGGACGTGGCCGTGGTGCGCGCACGCGAGGGCGGTGGCCGCGAGCTCGCCCTGATGCGCTGGGGCCTGATCCCCTCCTGGTCCAAGGGACCCGACCCGAAGTTCAGCATGATCAACGCCCGCGCCGAGACGGTCACCGGGAAGCCGGCCTTCCGCGCCGCGTTCCGCGACCGCCGCTGCCTGCTCCCCGCCGACGGCTTCTACGAATGGCGCAGCCAAAGCGGGCGCAAGCAGCCCTACCTGATCCGCCCGCCCGACCACGCAACCATGGCGTTCGCGGGGCTCTGGGAGCGCTGGCAGGGGCTGGCGGGCGAAGATATCACCTCGGTCACCATCATCGTCACAGGCGCCAACGAGCGCCTGAGCGCCTTCCATGATCGCATGCCGGTGATTGTGGTGCCGGCCGATTTCGCGCTCTGGCTCGAGGGCGGCCGAGCCATGGCGCCGGCGGCGGAAGGGCTCTTGCGCCCGCTGTCTGCGGACCGCTTGCAGGTGGTTGCGGTCAGCACCCGCGTCAACAGCTCGAAGAACGACGACCCCGCCTGTCTGGAGCCGCTCGCGCCCTGAGGTCCTCAGGCGCTCGCTGCCAGCTCCGGCGGAATCTGGCTGAATAGCCCCGGACTCACGTCGGCGTATTCCTGGGTGAGGGCCGCCACCCGGGCCTCGGCATCGGCAACGGCTCCCTGCTTTGCCTCCTGCTCGAGCGCGCGGCATAGGTGGGCGATGCGCGCGGGCCCGAGATTGGCGCTGCTGGATTTCAGGCTGTGGGCCGCCATGGCGACGGCACTCCGGTCCCCTTGCGCCGCGCCTCGACTGAGTTTGGCGAGCACGTCCGGGGTGTGCGCCAGGAACATATCGATGACGCGCGGCAGCACACCGGTTCTGCCGCGGCGCTCCAAGGCGCGGATCGGCTCGAGCGCCTTGGGGTCGAAGCTCTCGGGCAGATCACCGGCCGGCAGGGGAGCGACCGCGGGGCGCGGCGGCGCGACGGTCGGCGCGCTCGTCCCCCGGCCGGACCAGCGCACCAGGGCGCCCGGCAATTGTGCCAGGGTGAAGGGCTTCGCCAGGTGATCGTCCATGTCGGCCGCCAGGCAGTCGGCGCGGTCGGAGGACGACGCATTGGCGGTCAGCGCGACGATCGGCGTGCGCGCCCGCCCCCCCCCCTCGCGCTCGGCCTGACGGATCGCCCGGGTGGCGCCGAAGCCGTCCAGTTCCAGCATGCGGCAATCCATCAGCACCAGATCATATTTTCCGGCCTGCCATGCGGCGAGTGCGCTGCGCCCGTCCGCGACCATGTCGACGCGGCAGCCCAGTTGCGAAAGGGACTCGCGGGCGACCTCCTGATTGACTGGATTGTCCTCGGCCAGCAGCACGTCGAGGGTGAGTTCGGCCGCGTCGGCGGCCGCCTGCGACGGACTGGCCAGAACCATGGCTGAAACAGGTGCGCGCTCGTATCGGACGGAGAGCGGCAGCTCGGCCCAGAACAGCGACCCGCTCCCGGGTTCACTGTCGCAGCCGATGGTGCCACCCATGCGGTCGATCAGTTCCTTGGCGATGGCGAGGCCGAGGCCGGTGCCGCCGGCACGCCGGGTGTTCGACCGGTCCACCTGCGCGCCTCGCTGCGTGGTTGGGAGGCGGCGCTGGCTCAGCCCGAGGCGGCGATCGACGCGCTGATGACCCTTGGCCAGTTGGACCCCAAGGGGCGGGGGCCGTGCAGGCACGCATGCTGGGCGAAGTCTTGGCGCTGATGGCGGGCTCAGAGTCGCGCCTGGGGTATCTCGATCCGAGCGACTACGAGCGCACGGTCAAGGTACTGCTCTCCGGCGATTCGCAACCGGTGATTACCCGCGCCCCCGTCGACGCCTGGACCCACGACATCTGGCAACGGGCCATCGCCCGCTGAACCCGATCCCCGTCTGGCCTCGCCCGCCCGTGGACGCTATGGTGCCGCCCCAGCGCCGGCACGAGGAGATCGGCATGAACCTGTTCGATCTTACGGGGGCGAAGGTCCTGATCACCGGCGGTCTGGGCGGCGTCGGCAGAGGCGTGGCCAAGGCCTTCGTCGCGGCCGGGGCCGAGGTTGCCCTGGTCGATAGCGACATCGCCAATGGAGACGCGGCAATCCGGGAAATCGCCGCCGAGGGGCGCGCGCCGCTGGTGATCGAGGCCGACGTGACCCGCAAGGCCTCGGTGGAGGCGGCGGTCGCGCAGTGCTTGGCCGCCATGGGCCGCATCGACGTGCTGTTCAACAACGCCGGCATCATCGTCCGCGGCGCCGCCACCGAGGCGAGCGAGGCCGACTTCGACCGCATCTTCGCCGTGAACGTGCGCGGCGTGTTCCTGTTCGGGCAGGCGGTCGCGCGCCACATGATCCCGCGCCGCGCGGGGGTGATCATCAACAACGCTTCGATCGCCGCCATGATCGGCATCGCCGGTTCCTCGATCTACTGCGCGTCCAAGGGCGCCGTGCTGCAGTTCACCCGCGCCTGGGCGGTGGAATGGGCGCCGCACAATGTGCGCGTGAACGCGCTGGCCCCGACCTTCCTGCGCACCCCCTTCACGGCCGAGGTGCTGGCGATCCCCGGCCGCGAGGAGCAGATCGCGGCCAAGACCCCGATGGGGCGGATCGGCGAGGTCGCGGACGTCGCCGGCGCGGTGCTGTACCTGGCCTCGCCGGCTGCCGCGCTGGTCACAGGCCATGTGATGACCGTCGATGGTGGCTGGACCGCGCTCTGAAGCAAAGTTCCGTATCCCGTGCAACAACTGATCGGAGACTGGTGATGAAGAGACTTGCAAGCATCGGCCTCGCGGCAATGCTGGGCGCGGCTGCTGTTGTCGCGCCGGCCCTGGCGGAAGGCGAGGGCGAGAAGGTGTTCAAGAAGTTCTGTTTCGTGTGCCACGCCACCGAGCCCGGCAAGACCAAGCTGGGCCCATCCCTGCACGGTATCGTCGGCCGCAAGGCGGGGACCGTGCCGGGCTTCAAATACTCCGATGCGAACGTCAATTCGGGCGTCATATGGGACGCGGCCAAACTGGAGACGTACCTGGCGGATCCCAAGGCCTTCATGCCCGGCACCAAGATGGTCTTCGTCGGCGTCAAGCGTGCCGAGGAGCGCAAGGACCTGGTCGCCTATCTCGCCTCGCTGCGTTGAGCGGCAGACGGTGGCGGGACCAGGGCCGACGATGAAGCGCACTACGTCTACGCCATGGTGCTGTAAACGAGGTTAAACCCGCGGAACAGCTCACCCTCGCACTGCGGGACCAAACACCTAATGCTTGCGGCGCCGCTCGATCGCCTCGTGCCGCTGTATCACGCGGCGGGCGCGGTCGATCACCGGAATATCGATCATCTTGCCATCGACCGAAAAGGAGCCGCGGCCCTCAGCCGCGGCTTTTTCGTCGGCCGCGATCAGCTTGCGAGCGTAGGCAACCTCGTCGGCACCCGGCGTGAACGCCTCGTTCAGCGCCAGCACCAGGCCGGGATGCACGCAGGTGCCGCCGGAGAAGCCGAAGCGGCACGCCCGCTCGGCGCTCTTGCGATAGGCCTCAGGATCGGAATAGTCCGCCACCGTTCCCAGAATGCCGATCATCGGCACGCCGTGGGCTTGTGCGGCAAATGCCACCAGGCGCTTGGGCAGTTCGAGCGATTCGGCGCTCGGAGCCGAGCCGGTTTCCAGTGCGAAGTCCTCGCCGCCCAGCATCATGGCGATTAGCCGCGGACCGCGCTCGGCGATGTCGTTGATATGAGCGAGGGCGCGCGGATGCTCGATCATGGCGCCGAAGCCCACGCCACCCACCGGCATGCCGCGCTCGCGCTCGAGTTCGCTCACCGCCTCGGCGAGCAACTGCAGATGCTGCACGCCCTCGGTCTTGGCGATGAATAGCGCCGACAGGCCAGGCCTGACCGCTGCCTCGATGTCGAGGATGGCCTGGCGCAGCGGCTGGTTGATGCGCACTGCGACATCGGCGCTGCCGCGCGCGACCTTGGCCATGGTCTCGGGCAACGCTTTCCGTGCCACCGGCTTCTCGGCCACCGGGACGCTGTCCTCGAGATCCAC
>SHWA01000084.1 GCA_009693995.1 Alphaproteobacteria bacterium
TCACCCTCGTCTACCAGGGATACAGGCTGGTCGAGTTCATGTGGGCGAAGCCGTTCGTGTCGCCGGCCCTCGGCATCAGCCAGAAGTGGCCCTATCTGATCATTCCGCTCGCCTTCGCACTCATGACCGTCCGCTTGGCCCAGATCTACTGGCAATACTTCCGCCACGGCCGCGACCTGCTGAGGCCGCTGCACGGCGACGAGTTCATGGTGGAATAGGGCCATGGAAGAAGCGCTCTACATGTTCGGCGCGCTGTGCCTGGCCATTGCCGTCGGCGTGCCGATTCCGATTGCGATCGGCGTCGCCACGGTGGCCGGCTACTACCTGATCGGCCTGCCTTATATCCAGATCGCCCAGTCCACCTATGTCGGCATGGACGCGCTCCCGATCATGACCGTGCCACTGTTCGTCTTCGCCGGCGCGCTGATGGAGAAGGGGGGCATGGCGCAGCGCATCGTCGGGATCGCCCAGTCGATGGTCGGCAATTTCACCGGCTCTCTCGGCATGGTGACGGTCTTGGGGTGCAGCTTCTTTGCCGCTCTCTCGGGCTCCGGCCCCGCCACGACGGCCGCGATCGGCTCGGTGACCATCCCCTCGATGCGGAAGCAGGGGTACAGCCTGGCCTTCTGCGGCGCGCTCGCCGCCGCCGGCGGGGCCCTCGGCGTGCTGATCCCGCCCTCCAACCTGATGATCATCTACGGCATCGTCACCGATACCTCGATCCCGCGCCTGTTCCTCTCGGGCGTCTTCCCGGGCATCCTCGCCAGCTTCTTCCTGATCCTGACGGTCTGGGTGGTCGCCAGGATCCGCGGTTACACGGGCGGCCCCGAGGCCTTCTCCTGGGCGCGGGTCGGCCGCGCCTGCTGGGACGGCAAATGGTCGATCGGCGCGCCGGTGGTGATCCTGGGCGGCATCTATTCCGGCATCTTCACGCCGACCGAGGCGGCGACGGTGGCCTGCTTCTACGCCCTCTTCGTCGGCGTCTTCATCAACCGCGAGCTGGACCTGGAGAAGGTCCTCTATTGCCTGAAAGTGACGACCCTCCTCGCCGGCTCGGTGCTCATCATCCTCGGGTGCGCCAAGGCGTTCGGCGAACTGGTCAGCCTGATGGACGTGCCGACCCTGCTGCAGAAGGGGTTGAAGGGCGTGACAGAAAGCCCCTTCGTCTACATCATGATCGTCTCGGCGATCCTCACCTTCACCGGCATGTTCATGGAGTCGATCGCCCAGATCATCCTGCTGACGCCGCTCTTCCTGCCGATCGCCAAGTCGCTCGGCATCGACCCGATCACCTTCGGCGTGATCCTGGTGCTGAACTGCGAGATCGGCTTCCTCACGCCACCGGTCGGCGCCAACCTGTTCGTGGCGACGCGGCTGGTGAACCTGCCGATCGAGAAGATCTCGGTCCAGGTGATCCCGTTCCTGTTCGCCTATTTCGCGGTGATCATCTTGGTCGCGCTCTTCCCGCAGCTGGCGCTCTGGCTGCCGACGCTCGTGATGGGGTAGGGCGCGGGAGCATCCGCATGTGCAGATCGCGTTCTACGCGCCGCTGAAATCGCCCGACGACCCGACCCCGTCGGGCGAGCGCCGCATGGCCGAACTGGTCATGGCGGCGCTGCGCGCAGCGGGCCATGAACCCATCCGGGCATCCTCCCTGCGCAGCTACGACGGGCGGGGTGACCGCGCGCGCCAGGCGGCGCTACGGGACGCCGGCTTGGCCGAGGCGACGCGCCTGATCGACCAATGGGCCGGCGCTCCGCCGGCCGCCTGGCTCACCTACCACCTCTATTACAAGGCTCCAGACTGGATCGGGCCGGCGGTCGCCGCGGCCCTTGGGATTCCTTATCTGGTGGTCGAGGCATCGCACGCGCCGCAACGGGCTGGCGGTGCCTGGGACCTGGGCCACCGGGCGGTCGAGCACGCCCTGAAGCAGGCCGCCGCCGTGTTTCACCTGACCCGGCGCGACCGGGCGGCGCTGGTGCCACTGGTGGCGGCGCCGGAGCGCCTGCATTTCCTGCTACCGTTCCTGGACCCGGCGCCGTTCGTGGCCACAGCCGGTGCCCGCGCGGCTCATCGCGCCGCCCTCGCCGCCGCCCACGGCCTAGACGTGGGGCTCCCCTGGCTGCTGGTGGTCGCCATGATGCGCCCGCGCGACAAGCTGCCGTCCTACCGCACCCTCGCCGCGGCGCTTGCGACCTTGACCGGCCGCCCCTGGCAGCTCCTGATCGCCGGCGATGGCCCGGCGCGGGCCGCAGTCGCGGCGGCGTTCGCGTCCCTGGGCGATGCGCGTGTGCGATTCCTCGGCCTGGTGCCGCCGGCGGTACTCCCCCAGGTTTACGCAAGCGCCAACCTGTTCGTCTGGCCGGCGCTGAACGAGGCCTTTGGCATGGTGTTTCTGGAAGCGCAGGCCGCCGGCTTGGCCCTGGTCGCCGGGCACTCCGGTGGGGTCGAGGACACGCTGATCCCGGGCGAGACCGGTCTGCTGGCCCCGGCTGCCGAACCCGCGGCCTTCGCGGCTGTGGTGGCCGAACTCCTCGCCGACCCCGCCCGGCGGCAGCGCATGGGCCGCGCGGCCGCCGCCTTCATTCTCCGCGAACGCAATCTGGGCCGTGCCGGCGCGGTTCTGGATGCCGCGCTCCGCCAGGCGGTCGGCTGGTGACGCGGGTCGCCTTCCTGCGCCATGGGGCGACCGCCTGGAACCTTGCGGCGCGCCTGCAAGGGCGGGCCGACCCGCCGCTGGCGCCGGAGGGCGAGGCGCGGCTCAAGCAGCGCGACCTGCCGCCGCTCCTCTCCGGCTGGCGCTGCCTAACCAGCCCGCTCAAGCGGGCGCGGCAGACGGCCGTCCTGTTGGGGCGCGACGGTGCCCTGGTGGACGCCCGGCTGGTGGAGATGGACTGGGGCGCCTGGGAGGGCGAGACCCTGGTCGATCTGCGTGCCCGGCTCGGCCCGGCGCTGGCCACCAACGAGGCGCGTGGCCTCGACTTCCGGCCCGAGGGCGGCGAGAGCCCGCGGCAGGTGATCGCTCGCCTCGCCCCCCTCCTGGCCGAGATCGCCGCCACCGGCCGTGATACCCTCGGCATCACCCACAAGGGCGTGATCCGCGCGTGCCTGGCCCTCGCCACCGGCTGGACCATGGCCGGCAAGGCGCCGGTACGCCTCGCCTGGGAGGCGGTACACTGCTTCGTCCTCGACGCCGACGGGCGGCCCGCGCCGGAGACCCTGAACCTGCCCCTGGTCGAGCGATGCGCCGGGTCCTGATCTACGTCCAGCACCTGCTCGGGATCGGCCACCTGCGCCGCGCCGCCACCATCGCCCGCGCCGCCGCTAAACGCGGGCTTCGGGTGACCTTGGTCTCGGGCGGCTGGGCGGTGCCGGGGACCGACTGGGGGGGCGCGGCATTCGTGCAACTGCCCCCGGTGAGTGCCGCCGACGTGACCTTCAAGACCCTGCTGGATGCGGACGGGCAGGGAATCGACGACGCCTGGCGCGCCAGGCGTTGCGCGGCCCTGCTCGCCGCCTACGCGGCGGCGCGGCCCGAGGTGCTGCTGATCGAGACCTTTCCCTTCGGCCGCCGCCAGCTTCGCTTCGAGCTGCTGCCCCTGCTCGAGGCGGCGCATGCGGGGCGGCCCAGGCCGCTGGTCCTCGCCTCGGTGCGCGACGTGCTGGTCGGCCAGGACCGGGAGGGCCGCGCCGCCGAGACTGTCGCCTATCTGGAGCGCTACTTCGACCGGGTGCTGGTGCACGGCGACCCCGCGGTCCTGCCCCTCGACGTGAGCTGTCCGTTCGCGCACCGCTTCGCGCACCGAACCACCTATACCGGCTACGTGGTTGAACACGAGCCGCGCGCGGCGCCGACGGCAGGGCGGGCCGGGGTGCTGGTCTCAGCCGGTGGCGGAGCCGTTGGCGCGCGCCTGCTGGCGACGGCGCTTGCCGCCCGCGCCCTCGGCCCGCTCAAGAGTGAGCCCTGGCGCATCCTGGTCGGCGCCAATGCCGGGGCCGAGGCGCTGGCCGCGCTCCGCGCCCAGGCACCCCCGGGCGTCAGCGTAGAGGCGGCGCGGCCCGATTTTCCCGATCTTCTCGTCGGCGCGCGGCTAGCAATCTCCCAGGGTGGCTACAACACGGTGCTGGAGACGGTGGCGGCGGGGACGCCGGCGGTGGTCGTGCCCTTCGCCCAGGGCGCCGAGACCGAGCAGACGGTGCGCGCCCTGCATTTTGCCGCCCATGGGCTGCTGGCCTGGGTGGCGGAAGAGGGGCTGACGCCGGCGGCGCTGGCCGCCGCGATCGACCGCGCGCTCACCCTCCGCCCGCGGGTCAGGCTGGATTTGGGCGGTGCCGATGGCAGCGCCCAAATCCTCGCGGAGTTCCGCGCGTGAGCGGCTGGCATGCCTTGGGCGAGGAGTTCGCGCGCTGGCGGGAGGTGGGGCGCGGGGCGACCCTCTGGTGGCGGGACGACGACGCCGGCGCGGCGACACCGGCGCTTGGCCGCCTGCTGGCGCTGGCCCAAGACACGCGCGTGCCCCTCGCCCTGGCAGCGGTGCCGGCTTGGCTGACGCCGGAGGCCGCCGCCTGGGTCCTGGCGACGCCCAAGGTGCGCGTCCTGCAGCACGGCATGGACCACAGCAACCGGGCGCCGGAGGGTGCGCGCAAGTGCGAGTTCCCGCCCGGCGATGGAGCAGCGGAGGCGCGCCTTGCTGCCGGCTCGAGCGGCTTGCGGGCACACTTCGGCGTGCAGGCGCTCCCGGTCCTGGTGCCGCCCTGGAACCGGATCGCGCCCGAGCTGGTGGCCCGGCTGCCCGCCGCCGGGTTCCGCGGCCTATCCACCTACCAGGCGCGCGGGGCAAAGGTGCCCGGCCTCGCCATCGTGAACGCCCACGCCGACATCATCGACTGGCAGGGCATGCGCGGATTCGTCGGCGAGGCGGCGGCGCTCCACTTGGTGACCCGGCATCTGGCGGCCCGGCGCCTGGGCACCGTGGACGGTGCCGAGCCGACCGGCCTGCTGACCCACCACGCGGTGCATGGCGAGGATGCCTGGACCTTCCTCGCACGCCTGATGGAGTGGGTGCAGGCCCATGCAACCCACAGTTGGCTGGATCCGGCCGATTTGTTCGAATCACCAGGATGAGTGAGCACCGTTACAGTCGCCGGGCACTGCTCGCCGATTATGGTCGAGCCGCAGTCGGACTCGCGCTGACGGCGGGGCCGCTTCTCGTTATTAACCTAGAAATGAAGATCGCGTATGGTCTCGCCGGATTGGCGCTCCTGTTCTTCACGTATGCGGTGCGCACCGTCCTGCGCGAGCGATTTTCGATTCAAGTCGACGATGAGGGACTCCGTGGCCGCGGTTGGCGCGACACCATGGTTCCCTGGGAGGGGATGCGTCGCGTGCGGCTGGACTATTTCTCGACTCGGCGCGACCGGGGAGGCGGCTGGATGCAGCTCGTGATCGGTGGCGCCGGCGGCACGCTCCGGGTCGATTCCGGGATCGCTGGCTTTGCCGAAATTGCCCGGCGCACCGGTGCCGAGGGGATCCGGCGCGGCCTCGCCCTTTCGCTCCCCACTCGCGCCAATCTCGCCAGCCTCGGCCTGACCTTGCCGGGGGAAGGAAACACCGGACCGTGACCGACCTCCTCACCGTGCGCGACCTCAAGATCCAGTTCAAGATCGGTGGCGGCATCGTGCGCGCGGTCGATGGTGTCGGCTTCCGGATTCCACCGGGCCGGACCGTGGCCCTGGTCGGCGAATCGGGGTCGGGCAAGTCGGTCATCGCCCAGGCGATCCTGGGCATCCTGCCCGCGGCCGGCCGGGTGACGGGCGGCGAGATCCGGTTCCGCGATCCGGCACGGTTGGGTACGGAAAGCGACCTCGCGGCGCTCGATCCCGACGCAGCCGAGTACCGCGCGCTGCGTGGTGGCCGCATTTCGATCATCTTCCAGGAGCCGATGACCTCGCTGTCGCCGCTGCATACCGTCGGCGATCAGATCAGCGAGGCGGCACTGCTCCACGGCGAGTCCGACCGGCGTGCAGCGCTCGCCCGCACCGAGGCGATGCTGGGCAAGGTCGGTTTTCCCGACCCGAAGCGCGCGCTCGGCACCTACCCGTTCGAGCTTTCCGGGGGCCTGCGCCAGCGGGCGATGATCGCCATGGCGCTGGTCTGCCAACCGGCGCTCCTGATCGCCGACGAGCCGACCACCGCCCTCGACGTCACCATCCAGGCGCAGATCCTGCAACTCATCGTCGATCTCCAGGCCGAGTTCGGCATGGCCGTACTCATGATCACCCACGATCTCGGCGTGGTCGCCAACATGGCCGACGAAGTGGTGGTGCTGTACCACGGGCGGGTGATGGAATCGGGCACTGTCGAGGACATCTTCCGCGACCCCAGCCACCCCTATCTGAAGGCGCTGTTCCGGGCGGTGCCGCGCTTCCACATGGCCCCCGGCGAGCGCCTCACGCCGGTGCGCGAGATCAAGGTCGCGGTGAACGCCTCCTTCCTGCAAGGGGCGACGCGGGCGGCGTTCGCCGCGGACGAGCCCCTGCTCGAAGTCACCGGCCTTTCCAAGACCTTCGAGTTGCGCAAGGCCGGCTGGCTCGGCACCCGCCTCGGCGCCCAGGTGAAGGCGGTCGACGACGTGAGCTTCACCATCGCGCCCGGGGAGTGCCTCGGCCTGGTCGGCGAGAGCGGCTGCGGCAAGACCACCGTCTCCAAGATCATCATGCGCGCGTTGCAGCCGGATTCGGGGCGCATCGCCTACCATGACGGGCGCGACGTGATCGACGTACTGGCGCTGCAGGGCCAGGCGCTGCTGCCCTTCCGGCGCAACGTGCAGTTCATCTTCCAGGATCCGTTCGGATCGCTGAACCCGCGCATGACGGTGTTCGACATCATCGGCGAGCCGCTGGCGATCCACGCCATCGGCGACGAGGCCGACCGCCGCGAGCGGGTGATCGCGCTGATGCAGCTCGTCGGACTCGACCCGCGCTATTCGCGCCGCTATCCCCACAGCTTCTCTGGCGGCCAGCGCCAGCGCATCGGCATCGCCCGGGCGCTGGCGCTGCAGCCGCGCCTCTTGCTCTGCGACGAGCCGGTCTCGGCGCTCGACGTCTCGATCCAGGCGCAGGTGCTGAACCTGCTCAAGGATCTGCAGGCAGAGCTCGGCCTGACCTACCTGTTCGTGTCGCACAATCTGGCGGTGGTCGATTACGTCGCCGACCGCATCGCGGTGATGTGCGCCGGCCGCCTGGTGGAGGTCGCCCCGTCCAGCCTTTTGTTCAAGGAGGCGGTGCATCCCTACACCCGTGCGCTCTTGACCGCGGTACCGGAGCCCTCGCTCGAGGACAAGCTCGACCTCACTGCCCTGATGGCGGGGCGCGCCTCGGACCCGACCGCGTGGCCGGCGCCCTACACGGTCGGCGCGGAGCCGATGGTGCTGCGTGATCTCGGTGGCGGCCACCATGTGCGGGTGATGCAAGGAGCCAGTCTATGATGCAGTCACTGGTCTTGGTGGCCGCTCTCTTGCTCCTGCCAGGCGGCGCCCAAGCAATCGAGTACCGCGAGGCGCCGATGCTGCAGGCGGAAGTCGCCAAGGGGGCGCTGCCGCCGGTCGCCAAGCGCCTGCCGGAGCGCCCGCTCGTGGTCACGCCCGCCGAGCGGGGCGAGTACGGCGGCGATCTGAACACGCTCATCAGCGGGGCCAAGGACACCCGCCTGCTGATGGTCTATGGCTATGCCCGCCTGGTCGGCTATGACCGCGACTTCACCATCAAGCCCGACATCCTGGAAGCGGTCGACGTCGCCGGCGACCGCGTCTTCACGCTGCGCCTGCGCAAGGGGCATCGGTTCAGCGACGGCCACCCGTTCACGTCCGAGGACTTTCGCTTCTTTTGGGAGGACGTGGCCAACAACAAGCGCCTGTCCCCGGCCGGCCCGACCAAGGAACTGCTGGTCGACGGCAAGCCGCCCAAGGTCGAGTTCCCGGACGCGACCACGGTGATCTACCGCTGGGACGCGCCGAACCCGTTCTTCCTGCCGGCGCTGGCCTCGGCGGCGCCGCTCCTGATCTATCGTCCCGCGCACTACCTCAAGCAGTTTCACGAGAAGTACACCACCAAAGAGGCGCTCGAGAAGCTGGTGAAGGAGCGTCAGGCGCGCAACTGGGCGGCTCTCTTCAACGACGTGAGCCGCGCCTACCGCTTCGACAACCCCGATCTGCCGGAATTGCAGCCCTGGCGCATCGTGACGCGCCCGCCGTCGGATCGCTTCGTCGCCGTGCGCAACGCCTATTTCCACCGGGTCGATGACGAGGGCCGGCAACTGCCCTACATCGACCGGGTTCTGCTGCACGAGGCCGACGGCAAGATCGTGCCGGCCAAGACCGGCGCCGGCGAAGTCGACCTCCAGGCGCGCGGCCTGTTCTTCAACAACTACACGTTCCTGAAGGCGGGCGAGAAGCGCCACAACTACCAGGTCCGCCTGTGGCGGACCGTGCGCGGCGCGCACCTCGCGCTCTATCCGAACCTGAACACGAACGACCCCGCGTGGCGCGCCCTCCTGCGCGACGTGCGCTTCCGCCGCGCCATCTCGCTCGCCGTCGACCGGCACGAGATCAACCAGGTGATCTATTACGGCCTGGCCCTGGAAGGGCAGAATTCGGTCCTGCCGCAGAGCCCGCTCTACCGCGAGGAGTACCAGAAGGCCCATGCGCGCCTCGACCTGCGCGAGGCCAACCGCCTGCTGGATGAGATCGGCCTCACCCGCCGCGACGGGCGTGGCGTGCGGCTGCTGCCCGACGGGCGCCCGCTCGACCTGATCGTCGAGACCGCGGGCGAGGACACCGAGCAGACCGACGTGCTGGAGCTGGTCCACGACACCTGGCTGAAAGTGGGCATCAAGCTGTTCACCAAGCCGTCCCAGCGCGAGGTGTTCCGCAACCGCATCTTCTCCGGCGAGACCATGATGTCGATCTGGTTCGGCTACGAGAACGGCGTGCCAACCCCCGACTTCAGCCCCGAGGAGTTCGCCCCCACCACGCAGCAGGGCTACCACTGGCCGAAATGGGGCCAGTACTTCGAGACCGGCGGCGCCTCGGGCGAGCCGATCGACCTGGCGGAGGCGAAGGCGCTGATGGAGGCGAACCTCGCCTGGCGCCGGGCCGGCAGCCGTGCCGAGCGCGAGGCGATCTGGCACCGGATCCTCGCCATCCACCGCGACCAGGTGTTCACCATCGGGCTGATCGGCGGCGTGCTCCAGCCGGTGGTGGTCACCAACCGCCTGAAGAACGTGCCGTCCGAGGCGATCTTCAATTGGGATCCGGGGGCGCAGTTCGGCATCTACCGCCCCGACACCTTCTGGCTGCAAGGCGCGCCCGGGCGCGTCAGCCGGGCGAACTAGGGCGCGAGGGTCGGGGGGGGACGATGCTGGCTTATACCGTGAACCGCATGCTGATCATGATCCCGACGCTGCTCGCCATCAGCGTCATCACCTTCATCATCATCCAGCTCCCCCCCGGCGATTATCTCTCGACCTATGTCGCTGAACTCCAGTCGCAGGGCGAGAAGGTCTCGGCCGAGCGCATCGAGTTCCTGCGCGAGCAGTACGGCTTCGACCGGCCGCTCTATGAGCAGTATTTCGTCTGGCTGTTCGGCATGCTGCAAGGCGACTTCGGCTATTCCTTCGAGTACAACCTGCCCGTGTCGGCGGTGGTCGGCGACCGCCTGTGGCTGACGGTGATCGTCTCCTTCGCCACGGTGATCTTCACCTGGGTGGTGTCGTTCCCGATCGGCGTCTATTCGGCGACGCACCAGTATTCCGCCGCCGACTACACCCTGACCCTGATCGGGTTTCTCGGCCTGGCCACGCCCAACTTCCTGCTGGCGCTCGTGCTGCTCTATTTCGCCAACGTCACCTTCGGCACCTCGATCGGCGGGCTGATGGATCCGCAGTTCATCGACCAGCCCTGGACCTGGGGCAAGCTGGGCTCGGTGCTGGAGCACCTGTGGGTGCCGGTGATCGTGATCGGCACCTCGGGCACGGCGGGCATGATCCGCCGCCTGCGCGCCAATCTGCTCGACGAATTGCAGAAGCAGTACGTCACCACCGGCCGCGCCAAGGGCCTGCCGCCCTTCCGCCTGCTGGTGAAGTATCCGCTGCGCATGTCGCTCAATCCGTTCATCGCCGACATCGGCAACCTGCTGCCGCAGATCGTCTCCGGCGCGGCGATCGTCTCGGTGGTTCTGTCGCTCCCCACCACGGGGCCGATGCTGCTCTCGGCGCTGCGCTCCCAGGACATGTATCTGGCTGGGTCGTTCCTGATGTTCCTCGCCTTGCTCACGGTGATCGGGGTGTTCTTCTCCGACCTGCTGCTGGCCGCCCTCGATCCGCGCATCCGCCTGCAAGGCGGGGCGACGCGATGACGGCAGACCCCGCCCCTGGCGGCACGCGCCTCGCCCACTTCGTCTCGGACGCGCCCTTCAACCCCTACTCGGTCGAGGCCATGTCGCCCGAGCAGGAGCGCTACTACCTCGCCTCGCAATGGCGGATGATGTGGTGGAAGCTGCGCAAGCACCGCCTGGCGGTGATCTCGGGAGTGGTGCTGCTGCTGATGTACGACACCATATTGATGAGCGAGTTTCTGGCGCCCTACGACCTGCAAACCCGGCACACCAGCTTCATCTTCGCGCCGCCCCAGGCCGTGCACCTGTTCCACGATGGGCGCCTGGTCGGCCCCTTCGTCTACGGCTTCGATTACCACCTCAACATGGAGAACCTGCGGCGCGAGTACCTGCCGAACCATGGCCAGGTGCAACCGCTCCGCTTCTTCTGCGCCGGCGACACCTATTCCTACTTGGGCCTGTTCGAGGCGCGCTTCCACCTGATGTGCCCGGCGGCAGGTGGCACCCTCTTCCTGCTCGGCACTGACCGGCTCGGGCGCGACGTGCTTTCCCGCCTGATCTACGGCACCCGCATCTCGCTCACTGTCGGGCTCTTCGGCATCACCATCTCGTTCCTGCTCGGCATCGTCTTCGGCGGCATCTCGGGCTATTACGGCGGCTGGCTCGACAACCTGATCCAGCGCTTCATCGAGATCATCCGCAGCTTCCCGGAACTACCGCTCTGGATGGCACTCTCGGCCGCGCTGCCGATCAACTGGAACCCGATCATGATCTATTTCGGCATCACCATCATCCTCGGCCTGCTGGACTGGACCGGCCTCGCCCGCGCGGTGCGCTCGAAGCTGCTGGCGCTGCGCGAAGAAGACTTCGCCACCGCCGCGCTGCTGATGGGGGCATCGCCCAGCCGCATCATCGGCCGGCACCTGCTGCCATCCTTCATGAGCCACCTGATTGCGTCCGCCACCCTCTCGGTGCCGTCCATGATCCTGGGCGAGACGGCGCTCTCGTTCCTGGGTCTGGGCTTGCGCCCCCCGATCACCAGTTGGGGCGTGCTGCTGAACGAGGCGCAGAACATCAACGTGGTCGCGCTCTATCCCTGGCTGATGTTCCCGGTGGTGCCGGTGATCGTGGTGGTGCTGGCCTTCAACTTCCTGGGCGATGGCCTGCGCGACGCGGCCGATCCCTACAAGAACTGAGACCGAACTACCGCTCCAGGCTGACCAGGTCGATCGGTTCGGCGACCCCGCCGACGCCACGCGCGCCGAGTGCAGCGATGCGGCAGGTGGGCGCGTAGCCCTGCTGGCGTGCCAGTGTCAGGGCATCGGCCGGGGCGAGGACGCGGCAGCCCTCGGCCTTGGTGTGCTTCTCGAGCTTGGCGGCCAGGTTCACGGGATCGCCGATCACGGTGTATTCGAGCTGGTTCTCGTCGCCGACGGCACCGAACAGCACCCGGCCGGCGGCAAGGCCGACGCCGATACGAAGAGCCACGTCGCCCCGCGCCACCCGATCCGCCGACCAGGCGTCCGCCGCCGCGAGCAGGCCCTCGGCGGCGCGAAAGGCATCCGCCACGGGCGCCTCCGCCGCCATCGCCGCGCCGAAGGTGGCGAGGATGCCGTCACCCAGGAACTTGTCGATCGAGCCGCCGCATCCCTGGATCACCGGCACCATGCGCGACTGGTAGTCGGTGATCACCGCGATCACCGCGTTGGCGGCGCTGGAATGAGCCAGGGTGGTGAAGCCGCGAATGTCCACGAACATGATGGCGGCGTCGCGGAAGGCCGCCTCGCCCGGGCGGATGCGGTCGACGGCGGTGGTGATCCGCTCGGCGACGGCGGGGGCGAAGAAGCGCGAGAGGTCCATGCGTGCCCGGCCCTCGATTGCGGCGCGCACCAAGAGGCGCCGGGCACGCACCAGGGCGATCGCTAGAGCGTTTCCCGATTAGATGGAACATAGCCTGAGTTGATGAGGTAGTTGGTGCATTCGTCTGCTGGGAAGCGATCGAGGGCGTCGCTGATTGCGCTTTGCAGGGTGTCGAGCGTTCTGGCGGCGGCTTTGCGCAGGTACGCCTT
>SHWA01000085.1 GCA_009693995.1 Alphaproteobacteria bacterium
ACCCTAATTAAATGCATCTCGCGATCCAGAGCGGAGATTTCGGTCTCTGCGACAAAATCGATCTCATAGATGAGACTCCGTCCGGACTTTTCTATTTTTCTTATGACGTTGAGCTTGAACGGGTTCGACCTGAGACCATTCGGATGCCTAGCTTCGTTTTCGTGATGGAAAACGCGGTCGTTCATTCCTTTTCCGATATAAAATGGCCGTCCATCCGGCTGGCGTAAAATATAGACGTAATAGCCGACAACTTCCCGAAGGAACTCTTTACACTCAGATCGGTTTCCAATAAACAGCGCGTCCGTCTTCATAGAGTCTTTATCTGGCAGAATTTGGCCGTTAAATTATGAGTCTTGGGTTACAGTGACGCGATACCTGGGTTACGTGGACACAATACTTGTTTCCAAAGATGCGACGACCGACTCCGTCGCCACTCCTCGCCCCGACCCCTTCCGCGAGGATATTCCGCCCCCATCCTTGGACTGGCGGGCGGTGCGAGAGAAGCCCGTTCGTTAGAGAAAGGCGCGCTTCCGCGCGCTTCGTCTCCTCTCCATCCCTAATCCCTTCCTCCCCGCCGGGGAGGATAGGGACTCTCGAATCGATTACCCCACCTCCGCGACGAACTCGATTTCCAGCATGAACTGGGGTCGGGCGAGGCGGCATTCCATCGTCGTAAGGGCCGGGTAGGGTTCCTGGAAGTATTCGCGCCAGATGGCGAAGGCCGCCTCGAAGTTGCGGATGTCGACCAGCATGATGGTCGCCTTCACCACCCGCTCGAAGGAGGTGCCGGCGTCCGCCAGGATGATCCGGGTCGCCTCCATCACCTGGCGCATCTGCGCCGCGAAGTCGCCGGGCACCAGTTGCCGGTTGATGTCGAACGGCGTGATGCCGGAGACGAACAGCAGGTTGCCGGCGAGCACCGCGTTCGAGAGCGGCGCCGGCAGCCGCACCACCTGGTCGGTGTTGTAGGCTCGGCGGGTCATGGCGTTGCCCCCTCACCCTGCCCTCTCCCCCGGTGAGGGAGAGGGGGGGGATGACCCAATTCGACCGCAATTGCCTCAGGACGTCCGCGTCTGCGGCGGCGGGCCCATGTGCAGGAACGTGCGCGCCTCGTCGGAAGTAGCGATCTCGCGGTTCAGTTCCTTGGCGATGCGCACCGCGCGCTCGACCAGCTGCAGGTTCGAGGTCGCGAGGACGCCGTGGCTGTAATAGACGTTGTCCTCCATGCCGACGCGGATGTTGCCGCCGGCGGCGAGCACGGTAGCGCTCAAGGGCAGCGTGTGCTTGCCGATGGCGACCACCTGCCAGGACGACCCCTCGGGCACGTGGTCCAGCATCGCGAACAGGTTCTGCGGGCTGGCCGGGATGCCGCCGGTGATGCCCATGACGAACGAGAAGTGCATCGGCCCCTTGATCACACCCTTGTCGCGCAGCTCCAGCATGTTCTGGATGTGGCTGAGGTCGTAGCACTCGAGCTCGTTGACGATGCCGCGGTACTGGCAGCCCTTGATGAACTCGGTGTTCCAGGCCTTGGAGTTCTCGAACAGGAACTCGCGCCCCTTGAAGTCGAAATGAAAGGTGCCGCAGTTGACCGTCAGCATGTCGGGTGCGGGCTTGAGATCGAGCAGCTTCATGCGCTGGTCGAGGGTGAAGCCCTCGAAGTTCTTGTCGCCGAAGCGCTTGATGCCGATGCCGTTGCCGACCTGGGTGATCATGCCCGGGCAGCGTGACATGATGCCGTCCAGTACCTCCTGATAGATGCTGAGGTCGGCGCTGGTGCGCCCGTCCTTATCGCGCACGTGGATGTGGGCGACCGCCACCCCCGCCTTCCAGCACTGGTAGAAGTTCTCGACGATCTGCTCCGGCTGCTCGGGCAGCGCCTGGTTCGCCTCGCGGCCGTGCAGGCCGCCGGTCGGGGCAACGGTGATGACGACTTTCTTCTGATGGTCGAAGTCGGGCTTCATGGCTCCCTCGTCGGTTCTGTGGCGGGCCGCCCGATGCCGTTCCGCTCGCGCCGCCGCCCTTGCTATAGTCGCCGCACTATAGCCGAACAGTCGGCGGCGCCTAGGGTGCCGGCCGGCGCGCGCCAATCGCCGCGAAGGGATGCCCCCTATGATCCTGATCGGACGCTATTTCTCCCCCTACACCCGGCGCGTCGCGGCGACCCTGAAACTGCTCGGCATCCCCTTCGAGCAGAAGATCATCCGAGTCTACGACGACATGGCGGAGATGCAGAAGTACAACCCCCTCGCCAGGGTGCCGACCCTGGTCTTGGACGACGGCGAGTGCCTGATCGAGAGCGGCGCCATCCTCGACCATCTGGACGAGCTCGCCGGCCCCGTGAAGGCACTCACCCCGGCCCGCGGCGCTGACCGCAGGCGCGTGCTGCGCGCCTACGCGCTGCGCCACCGGCGCGCTCGACAAGGCGGTCCAACACATGCAAGAGGCGGGGTGGCCCGAGGCTCAGCGCAAGACGGCGATGATGGCGCGCAACCGCGTCCAGGTGGACGCGGCGCTCGGCGCCCTCGACCGCGCGCTGACTGGCGCCTACCTGGTGGGCGACCGGCTCAGCCAGGCCGACGGGACGGCCGTGGTGGCGTGGGAGTTCCTGAAGCAGGCGACGCCTGAGTTGGTGCCGACGGGCAAGTACCCGGCGCTGCAAGCCCTGGTCGAGCGCCTGTGCAAGCTGCCGGCCTTCGTCGCGACGCCGCTCGACTGAAGGCTCAGGCGGCGTAGCTGCGCAAGGCCATGATCGGCTGGTCGTACTCGACCAGGTCACCGTCCCGGGGGCGGATCTCGGCGACCACGCCGGCCGCCGGCGCCGTGACCACGGTCCACAGGTCCATCACCCGGATCGAGGCGAGCGGCGCGCCGGCCGCGACCGCCATGCCGACCTGGACATAGGCCACCGCCTCCTCGCGCGAACCCGAGAAGAAGGTGCCGACGGAGGGCGCCTTGACCGCGATCAGCGGCCCCGTGGCGAGGAGCGCCGGGTTCGGCTCGCGGCGGACGATCAGCGTCAGGTCGTCGATCTCCAGCACCACGTCATCGCACGCGGAGCGGTCGATCGCTTCCAGAATTTCGTTCACGTCGCGCAGGCTCAGGCTCATGACAGGGCCGCCTCGAGGGAGCTGAGCGGCACCGCGCCGGCCGCGCCGTAGAGATCGACCGCCAGCCGCCGCGCCGCGTCTTCGATCAGGGGCAACAGCCGCCGCAGTCGCACCACGTCGAGGCGCGCTACCGGGGCCGAGACGGCGATTGCGGCGCGCAGCCGCTTGTGAGCATCCATCACCGGCAGGGCGATGCAGCAGACGCCAACCAGGAACTCCTCGTTGTCGGTGGCCACGCCGTCGCGGCGGATGGTCTCGAGTTCGGCCTCGAGGCGCGCCGGGTCGACAATGGTGTTCGGAGACACCCGGGGAAGCGGCTCGGCCCGGAGGATCTTGTCGCGCGCCGCTTTCGGCATGCGGCTCAGGAACAGCTTGCCCATGGCGGTGCAGTGGATCGGGACCCGCGATCCGGGCTGGAACTTGAGGCCGAGCGGCCAGGCCGCCTCGACCCGGTCGAGGTAGACCACCTCGTTCAGCACCACGGTACCAAAGTTGACCGTCTCGCCGATCTGCTGGGAAAGGCCCTGGAGGATCGCGTGGGAGGAGCCGCGCACCACCGATGCGGCCATGATTTCGAGGGCGAAATCGACCAGGCCATGGCCGATGACGAAGCGCCGGCTGCCTGGCTCGCGCTGCAACAACCCCTCGCGCTCGAGCAGGATCGCCATGCGGTGCGCAGTCGGCTTCGGCAGGCCGAGCGACCCCGCGACCTCGGACAAGGCGATCGGCCGTCGGGCGGCGACGATCGCCTGGAGGACGGCAAACGCCTTCAGGACGGGCGAATTGCGATCCTGATCGGCGGCGGGGTGATTCATCGATCGGCCAAAATTGTTCCGGCCAGCGAAACGTCTGGCATGATGCAGGCGCTGTCAATCCCGTCTGAGTGGGTCGGCCTGGCCGCAACCGTGGCTTGACAGCCCGCCTGACCCCATGGAAAACGAAGCGGCAGAGACGTTCCGTCTCTTTCAGCGAAACTGACTTGGCGGTGCCTGGGGCGCCGGGCCAGCATGGCCACGACGGCTCCTCCCTATGCCTCGCCGCGCGAGCGAATGCCTATGAAGAAGGTCCTGGTCGCCAACCGTGGGGAGATCGCGCTTCGGGTCATTCGCGCGTGCCGCGCGCTCGGCCTGAAGACGGTCGCCGTCTACTCCACGGCTGATGCCACCTCGGCCCATGTGCGCGAGGCCGACCGTTCGGTCTGCATCGGTCCCCCGCCCCCTTCTGCCAGCTATCTGAACCGCCCTGCCCTGCTCGAAGTCGCCCGCGCCACCGGCTGCGACGCCCTCCACCCGGGCTACGGCTTCCTGTCCGAGAACGCCGGCTTCGCCCGCGCCTGCCAGGAGGCCGGTCTGATCTTTGTCGGCCCCGACCCCGACGCGATCCGCGTCATGGGCGACAAGGCCGAGGCCCGGCGCCACGCCATGCGGCTCGAGGTCCCGTGCGTGCCGGGCTCGAAGGAGAGCGGGCTCGCGTTCGCCGAGGCCCAGGCTGCGGCCACGACCGTCGGCTATCCCTTGCTGCTGAAGGCGGCGGCCGGCGGAGGCGGGCGCGGCATGCGCGTCGTTCCCGCGCCCGAGCTGCTGCGCGAGATGTACGACCAGGCGCGGGCCGAGGCCAAGTCCGCCTTCGGCGACGACAGCATCTACATGGAGCGGTTCTTCCAGCGCGTGCGCCACATCGAGATCCAGGTGTTCGGCGATCGCCACGGCACCTGCATCCACCTCGGCGAGCGCGACTGTTCGGTGCAGCGCCGCCACCAGAAGCTGGTGGAGGAAGGGCCGTCGCCGGTGCTCGACGATGCCGCCCGGGCCGCCATGGGCGCAGCGGCGGTCAAGCTCGCCGCCGGCACCGCCTATGTCAGTGCCGGCACGGTCGAGTTCATCTACGACCTCGTCAGCCACGAGTTCTTCTTCATCGAGATGAATACCCGCATCCAGGTGGAGCACCCGGTGACCGAGGCCCTCACCGGGGTCGATCTGGTGCAGGAGCAGCTCCGGGTCGCCGCCGGCGAGCGCCTCTCCTTCGGCCAGGGTGTGCGGCGCGGCGCCGGCCACGCCATCGAGTGGCGCATCAACGCCGAGGACCCGGACCTGAACTTCCGCCCTTCGCCCGGACCGGTGGACGTATGGCGCCCGCCCCACGGGGCCGACATCCGCCTCGACAGCCATGTCTACGAGGGCTACCGCATTCCGCCCTTCTACGATTCGCTGATGGGCAAGCTGATCGTGACCGGGCGCAACCGGCAGGAGGCGCTGGCGACTTCGCGCGCCGCGCTCGATGCGTTCGAGGTGGACGGGGTGCGCACCACCATCCCCTTCTACCGCAACCTGCTGAACGAGCCCGACTTCATCAGCGGCAACTTGCACACCCGCTGGGTCGACGAGCGGATGAAGGGCTGACCCGATGCCAAGAACCAAGACGGCACAGGCCGCTCCGGCAACCAAGCATCCTGTCAAGCTGATCGACGTGACGCTGCGCGACGCGCACCAGTCGCTGTGGGCGACGCGCATGACCACTGCGATGATGCGCCCGATTGCGCCGCTCCTCGACCGTGCCGGGTTCGAGGCGATCGACCTGGCCGGCGGTGCGGTGTTCGACGTCTGCGTGCGATTCTTGCGCGAAAACCCGTATGAGCGCATGCGCATCCTGAGCGGGTGGATCAAAGCGACCCCGCTCGTGGTGATGGTGCGCAGCCAGAGCCTCTATACCTTCGAGCTGTTCTCCGACGACGTGGTCGAGCTGAACGCCGAGCGCATCGCGGCCAACGGCATCCGCTACCACACCCCCTACGACGCGCTGAACGACATGCGCAACATGGAGATGCCGGTCAAGGCGGCGAAGAAGGCCGGCCTCTACGTCGCCGGTGGCATCACCTACACCTTGAGCCCGGTCCACACCGACGCCTATTTCACCAAGAAGACCAAGGAGCTGGTCAAGCTCGGCGTGGACGCCGTGTTCATCAAGGACGCAAGCGGGCTGCTGACACCCGAGCGCATCCAGACCCTGGTGCCGGCGCTCCGGACGGTCACCGGCGCACTCCCCTTGCAACTCCACACCCACGCCCTGACCGGCCTCGCGCCCTATGTCACTCTCCGGGCGATCGAGTGCGGCGTGAGTGTGGTGCACACCGCCACCTCCCCCGTCGCCCATGGCGCCTCCCACACCCCGACCGAGTGGTTCGCGCGGAATGCCCGGCGCATGGGTTACCCCTGCGACGTCGACCTCGGCCTGGTCGGGCAGGTGGCCGACCGCGTCCGTTACATCGCCGGGCGCGAGGGCAAGCCGCTGGGTGCGCCGGCCGAGTACGATGCCTTCCACTACGAGCACCAGTGCCCCGGCGGCATGATCTCCAACCTTCGCTCGCAGCTCCGCGATCTCAAGATCGAGCACAAGCTGGAAGCGATCCTGGCCGAGGCGGCCCGCGTGCGCCACGACCTCGGCTATCCGATCATCGTCAGCCCCTTCGCCCAGTTCGTGGTGACCCAGGCGGTGCTCAACGTCATGGGTGCCGAGCGGTACGCCACCGTGCCGGACGAGGTGCGCAAGTACGTCCTCGGCCACTACGGCGAGATCGCCGGGCCGATCGATCCCAACCTCTACGACCGCATCACCCGCGGCGAGGCCGCCGTCACCTGCCGCCCCGGCGACCTGCTGGCGCCGACCCTGCCCCGGGTGCGCAAGGAACGCGGGCCGTTCGCGACCGAGGAGGACCTGCTGCTGGCGGTCTTCTACAGCGCGGACCAGGTGCAGGCGCTCAAGGCGGCGGGGCCGATCAAGACCGACTATCCGCTGGTCGACCACCCGCTTAAGACGCTGCTGAACGAGATCGCGCTCCGGCCCGAAATTTCCTACTTCCACCTCTCCAACCGGGGCAAGGTGGCAGTCGCCGCCGATTGACGGCGGTGCCGGGCGGCGCTAAAGAGCGCGGGACCCGAGCAACGGGACCCGAGCAACGGGACCCGGACAACGGGACACATGACACCAGGAACGGAAGGAGCGACCAGCCATGACTGCTGCCACTGAGGCCCACCCGACACTCGCGAGTTCGCTCTGGCCCGAAGCGGCCGGCAGCCGCCTGGTGCGCGCGGTGATCCTGGCCGTGATCGGCTCGCTCCTACTGTGGGCCTCCGCCAAGATCAAGGTGCCGTTCTACCCGGTGCCGATGACCATGCAGACCTTCGCCGTGCTGGTGATCGGCATGGCCTATGGCTGGCGCCTGGGCGGCGCGACCCTCCTCCTCTACCTCGCCGAGGGCGCGGTCGGCCTGCCGGTCTTCACTCAGACGCCGGAAAAGGGCATCGGGCTCCCCTACATGATGGGGCCGACCGGCGGCTACCTGATCGGCTTCGCGCTCGCCGCCATGGCGAGCGGCTATCTCGCCGAGCGCGGCTGGGACCGCTCGCTGCTCAAGACGGCGGCGGCGATGCTGGTCGGCAACGCGATCATCTATGTGCCGGGCGTCCTCTGGCTGGCCGCCCTGATCGGCATGGAGAAGGCGATCCAGTTCGGTCTCACGCCCTTCCTGCTGAGCGACGCCGTCAAGCTGGCCCTGGCCGCCTGCCTGATGCCGTTCGCCTGGTCGCTCATCTCCCGCGCCCGCGGCTGAGCGGCGGCGAGCGAAACTCGTATCAGGGCCCGGGGGCGACTCCGGGCCCTGCTGCTTTCGGGATCTACCCGCGGAGCGGCGACACCTGCCGTCGCGCTGGCCGGTGGCTGAGACAGGCGAGCGCCTGGGCCACCCCGGCGGCGACCGAGGCGATGCAGGCGACGCCGACTTCGGCCTGGATGCGCGCCACCTGGTCGGCGATGCCGGCGCAGCCGAACAACAGGCATTCCGCCCCGTCGGCGACCGCGCGCCGGGCGTGGGCGAGCAGCGTGGCGTAAGTCTCCGCCGCGTCCGCCTCGAAGGCGGCAACAGGCAGGCCGGTGTTGTAAGTACCGACGAAGCGGTCGGCGATGCCGAGCCGCTCCGTCAACGCCTTGAACCGCTCCGGCGTGCCCGGGCGCGGGCTGACAATGGCGAAGCGCCCGATCATGGATGCTTGCAGGAACGAAGAGACCCCGATGCCCGTCACCGGCACCTTGACCGCGGCGCGGACCTCTTCGATCCCCGGATCACCGAAGCAGGCGAGGACCACGGCGTCGAAGGCCAGCCCGACGTTCCGGATCGCTTCCAGCGCGCCCGGCACGCACGCGATGCGGTCGGCCGGCGTCTCAATCACATGGGGGCCGGCCGGGTTGTAGCGGGTCTCGATCGACGCCCGCTCGCCAGCGGCCTGACGCGCGATCCGGTCGATCGCCGCTGTCATGTCGGCGGAGGCGTTGGGGTTCAGGACGAGGAGAGTGGGAAACGTCATCTCGAATCTCTCCAAAGTCCTTCCTCCCAGCGGGAGGAAGGGTTTGAGACGGAGGAAGAATCAAGCGCGCGGAGCGCGCTTCGACTCCCGAACGCGCGCCCCTCGGCGCGTGGTCGCCCCACCATCCCTAATCCCTTCCGCCCCCCGGGGCGGAAGGGACTTCTGAGCGCCCCTTCTCTCGGGGATCTCGGTCAGGATCGCGTAGTGCTCGGGCCGGCGGTCCCTGGGCGGGAAGCGGTAGGCGCGCATCGCCGCCGCCGCCGGCAGATCGCAGCCGTGCACGATCACCTCGTCGCGGTAGCTGGACGTGCAAGCGACCACCACGCCGAGATAATCGACGATCGCGCTCTGGCCGATCTGCTCCACCCCCTCCTCGAAACCACAGCGCGCCGCCCCGGCGACGTACATGCAGGTCGAGTACGCGCCGCCCTGGAGCGACAGCAGATGGCTGAAATTATTGAGCTGGTTCAGGATCGGAAAGTGCGCATTGGAGGTGGGTGAATGGTAGCCGAGCACCACCACCTCCGCCCCCTTCAACTGCATCACGCGGTAGGTCTCGGGCCAGCGCCGGTCGTTGCAGATGGCCATGCCGACCATCGCCCCGTGGAAGTCCCAGACTCCGAAGCCGAGATCGCCATACTCGAAATAGCGCCGCTCCAGGTGCTGGAAGCTGCGCTTTGGGTCGAACTCGGCGTGCCCGGGCAGGTGCACCTTGCGATACTTGCCGAGAATCCGGCCGCGCTTGTCCACCAGGATGGCCGTGTTGAAGTGCCGCCCCTCGGGCGTCAGCTCGGCGTAGCCCAGGTAGAAGCCGACGCCGAGGCGCCCGGCCGCCTCGAACAGGGACTGCACCGCAGAATTGGGCATCGTGCGCTCGAAGAAGCCGTCCACCTCCTCCTGCGCCATCATCCAGCGCGGGAAGAAGGTGGTGAGGGCAAGTTCGGGAAAGACACAGAGATCGGCGCCGCGTTTGGCCGCGGTCTCGAGCATGCGGATCAGGCGCGCGACCACCACCTCGCGTGGGTCGTGGCGCCCCACGGGGCCCATCTGCGCGACCGCCAGGACCAGTTCCTGCATCACCACCTCCCCTTCCCGCCAGCGATCCGTCGAGCCTAAAGCGGTTCGAGGTCGAGCGCGACCTCGATCGACTCCCCGCCCCCCTCGCCCGGCAGGACTCGAAAACCGAGTTCCTTGGCCAGCGCCTGCATGGGACGGTTTTCGCGCAACACCTCGCCCCGGATGCGCCGCACGCCGCGGGCGCGGCAGTAGGCGATGATCTTCTGCATCAGCCGCCGCCCGAGCCCCTGGCCCTTCAGGTCGGAGCGAACCACCACCGCGAACTCCCCCTGTTCATTGTCGGGGTCGGCGACCATGCGCGCGACGCCGAGGGTCTCCGCCGATCCCCCGGCGCCGGCGGCGGTGGCGATGAACGCCATCTCGCGGTCGTAGTCGATCTGGGTCAGGCGCGCGAGTTCCGAATGGGGCAGCTCGCGCACCGCCACGAAGAACCGCAGGCGCAGGTCCTCGGGCGCGAGCTTGCCGAGGAAGGCGCGGTGGGCAGGCTCGTCCTCCGGGCGGATCGGGCGCAAGCGGACTGGCCGCCCGGCGAACTCGATGGTCTCCTCCAGGTCTTCCGGATAGGGGCGGATCGCCAGGCGGCCAGGGCCGGCCTTCGCCGCCGCCGCCACGCGCACGCGGGCATCGAGGGCGACCACACCACGCTCGTCGGCGAGCAGCGGATTGACGTCGATCTCCCGCACCTCGCCGAAGTCGGTGACCACCTGCGCCACCTGGATCAGACAGAGCGCGATCGCGTCGAGATCGACGGCCGGGCGGTTGCGGTAGCCGTGCAGCAGCCGGGCGATGCGCGTGCGCTCGATCAGCTCGCGTGCCAAGGCCATGTTGAGGGGCGGCAGCGCCAGCGCCCGGTCGCGCAGCACCTCGACCGCGACCCCGCCCTGGCCGAACAGGACCACGGGGGCGGTCAGCGTCGCCCTCGGCTCGGCCCCCCTGCGCGCAGCGAGGCGTTCCCGATGAACTTCCGAACCACTGTGACCCGCGGGGCGCGTCTCGCCCTGATCTCCGCCCTCGCTTTGGTCGCTGCCGGCTGCGCCGAGCAGCTCGACCGGCTGTCGCAGATCGGCAAGTCGCCGAAGATGACGCCGATCGAGAATCCGACGGCGCAGAAGGGCTATGCCCCCATCACCATGCCGATGCCGGCGCCGGTCGCACTCCAGGGTCACCCGAACTCGCTGTGGCGGCCCGGCGGGCGCGATTTCCTCAAGGATCAGCGCACCAACAATGTCGGCGACATCGTCACGGTCACGATCAAGATCGAGGACAAGGCGTCGGTCAACAATTCCTCGACCCGGACGCGGGCGACCACCGAGAACGACTCGGCGAGCGCGCTCCTCGGCTACCAGCAGAGCCTGGGGCGGATCCTGCCGCAGGCGATCGACCCGACCAACCTGCTCGACATCGAGGGCACCACCAACAACAAGGGCACCGGCGCGATCGAGCGCAACGAGACCATCAACCTGAAGGTTGCGGCGGTGATCACCCAGCGGCTGCCCAACGGCAACCTGGTGATCCAGGGCCGGCAGGAGGTGCGGGTCAACTACGAGACGCGCGATCTCATCGTCAGCGGTATCATCCGGCCCGAAGACATCACCACCAACAACACCATCAGCCACGAGCAGATTGCCGAGGCGCGCATCGCGTACGGCGACCGCGGCCAGATGACGGACATGCAGCAGCCGCGCTTCGGCACCCAGATCCTCGACATCATCTATCCGTTCTGAGTGGTCGCCCGGCTCAGTCGTCGCGGTGGGTGCGTTCGCGGCGTTCGTGCCGCTCCTGCGCCTCGATCGAGAGGGTGGCGATGGAGCGCGCCTCGAGCCGGCGCAGCGTGATCGGCTCGCCGGTCTCCTCGCAGAAGCCGTAAGAGCCGTCCTCGATCCGGCGCAGCGCCGAATCGATCTTGGCCAGCAGCTTGCGCTGGCGATCACGGGTGCGCAGCTCGATCGACCGATCGGACTCCAGCGTCGCACGGTCGGTGAGGTCGGCTTCCTGCAGCGGCTCTTCCTTCAAGTGCTGCAAGGTAACTTCCGAATCCCGCAGCACCTCCCGCCGCCATTCGACCAGGCGGCGGCGGAAATACTCGCGCTGCCGCGGGTTCATGAACGGTTCGGACTCGCTCGGGCGATAATTTGGCGGCAGCCGGATCTCGGCCGGAGCGACCGGCTGCTTGCTTTGGGTCGCCCGTCGCGAAACCTTTGGCCGGAGTGGCAGCGTCGCCCGCGACTTGCGGCGCTCGCGGGTGCCACTCGCGCTGGCACCGCGCCGCTGAACCGCCCCCCTTGCGGGGTTCGCGGCCGCGCCGTTGGCGCCGCCTGGCCGGCGCGGCAGGACCCCCTTCTTGGTCAACCCTTTCCCAGACCCGGCCTTGCGGGCCTGGCGCGACGCAGCCGCGGCCTTGCGCACCGTCGGCTTGGCCCGCCTGGGCGCCGGGATCGGCCGCTTGGCCGATTTGGCCTTGGGCTGCGGCTTGCGCACCGGGGCCTTGCTGGCGCCACTACGCGCGCCCTTGGCCTTGGCAACCGCGCCGGATTTGGCGCCACCGGGCCGGCGGGTCGCCGGTGAGGTCCGTTTCGCCGGTCGCGCAGGCGCGCGCCGGCCCGTGGTCTTGGTCGGTCGCTTCATGCGGGAAGTCCGAGTTTGGCGAGTTCCACCCGGGCCCGCAGTTCGATCTCGTTGAGCACTGCCCGGATCCTGGGATCGTCGTCGGGACCGCGGCGGCTGTGCACCATCCCGAGCAGCCCCTGGAGCCGCTGGGTGGAAAGCGCACCGATCAGCAATCCGTGGCGGATGTCCTCGAGCTCGGCCAACAGGTCGCGCCCGCGCGCCAACGCTTTCGCCCGCC
>SHWA01000086.1 GCA_009693995.1 Alphaproteobacteria bacterium
GCTCCATCGTCGACCTCCAGGCCGCCATCAACCGCTTCCTCGTCGAGACCAACGCCTCCCCAAGACCCTTCACCTGGACCGCCGATCCAGACAAAATCATCGCCGCCGTCAAACGTGGGCACCAAGTGTTGGATTCCATCCACTAGGAAGCCTCGCGTTCATCGATAATCGCCACGCTGACGATCGCCGCCACCGTCGTCGAGGGCCATGTGAGCCTGACTCAGATCGTCGTCCTGGCGCTCGTCCAGGGCATCACCGAGTTCCTGCCGATCAGCTCCTCCGGACATCTGATCGTGACCTCCAGGGTGCTGTGCTGGTCCGACCAGGGCCTGATGCTCGACGTCGCGGTCCATGCCGGCACCCTGGCCGCGGTGATCGTCTATTGCTGGCGCGACCTGGCGCAGGTGTTCGCCGGGCTCCTGCATCTGTTCGCACCCAGCCGGCATCCGGGCGCGCGGCTCGCCTGGCTGCTGGTGATCGGCACCATCCCCGTAGGAATCGCCGGCCTGCTCCTGAAGCCTTACGCCGAGACCGTGTTCCGGGACCCCACCGTGATCGGCTGGGCGTCGATCGTGTTCGGCGTCGTTCTCTATCTCGCCGACCGCTTCGGCGCCGAGCGCCACGGGATCGAGCGCGTCGGCTACGGCCACGCGCTCCTGATCGGCGCCTCGCAGATCCTGTCGCTGGTGCCCGGCACCAGCCGCTCGGGCATCACCATGACGGCGGCGCGGGCGCTCGGCTTCGACCGCACGGCGGCGACCCGCTTCTCGTTCCTGCTGGCGATCCCGGTCTCGGCCGCGGCGGGATTGCTGCTCGGCAAGGATCTGGCGGAATCCGGTGATCTGAGGCTGGGCCTGGATGTGGCGCTGGCCGCCGGCCTTTCGTTCCTCGCGGCGCTGGTGGTCATGGCGCTTCTGATGCGCTGGGTGAAGTTCGCCACCTACACGCCGTTCGCGGTCTACCGCGTGGTGACCGGCGCCGCCCTGCTCTACTGGGCCTACGCCCTGGCGGAGCAGGCCTGCTGAGCCGTCAGGCGACGGTGCCCATGGTGCGGACCCCGCCGGCGCGGTGGCGCGCCAGATAGGTCGGCACGATCACCTCGGCCGCGGTCGGCTGGATGCCGAGGTCGGCGAGCCCGAGCGCGCCGGCGCCGACCACGTTGTCGCTCCGCAACAGCGTCACCTGGTCAGGGGTCAGCGGCGGCACCGGCAGGAACTGGGCAAGCGAGGCGATCAGCGTGGCGGCCGCGAAGGGCAGCGGCAGTAGCAGGCAGTGGCGCCGGGTCTCGGCCAGCACCAGTTCCATGATCTGGCGCAGGGTATAGATGCGCGGGCCACCGAGTTCATAGGTCTTGCCGGCCGCGGCCGGGTCTCCGAGCGCGCGCACCGCCGCCTCGGCGACGTCGCCGACATAGACCGGCTGCAGCCGGGTGTGGCCGCCGCCGATCAGGGGAAGCGCCGGCGCCAGTCGCGCCAGCAGCCCGAAGCGGTTGAAGAAGTCGTCCTCGGGACCGAACACCACCGACGGGCGCAGGATCACCGCGGCCGGGAACGCGGCACGGACGGCAGCCTCGCCCTCCCCCTTGCTGGCGGCGTAGCGGCTCGGCGCGGCCGGGTCGGCGCCGATCGCCGAGACATGGAGCAGGCGCGCCGCGCCCGCGGCGGCGGCCGCAGTGGCGATGCGACCGGCGCCCTCGGCGTGCACCGCGGCGAAGGTCTGCGCGCCCCGTTCGAACAGAATCCCGGTCAGGTTGACCACCGTGTCGGCGCCGGCGACCGCCGCGGCGACCGCGGCGTCGCTGGTGACGGGGGCGACCAGCGGCACGATCTGGCCCACGTCGCCGAGCGGGCGGAGAAAGCGCGCCCGCGCCGGATGGCGCACGGCGATCCGAATCTGTGCCCCGGTCTTGGCCAGGCGCTGCACCAGATGGCGCCCGACGAATCCCGATCCCCCGAAGACGGTGATGAGCTGGAGCCGCATGGCTCCTCCCTGCGCAATGGCCGGCGGATGATAGCGCCGCCGCTCCCATCCGCAAGGCCGATCCGCCCCGGCCTGCGCGCGGGTGCGGCCGTTGACAGAGGCGGGCACGGGCAGTACTTGTGCTGCCTTCGACGACGGAAACAGCCGGCGCCCAGGTGGCGGAACTGGTAGACGCGCTAGCTTCAGGTGCTAGTAACCGAAAGGTTGTGGAAGTTCGAGTCTTCTCCTGGGCACCATCGCCGGCCGTCGTCCGGTGCCGCCGCGGCACCGCCTCCTCCTGCCCTCGGGAACCACTGACCGCATGGCGATCCATTTGCACCAGGGCGACTTGCCGCTAGGGCTCCTGTTCGGCGACTGTGTCGCGGTCGACTCCGAGACCATGGGGCTCAGACCGGGCCGGGACCGGTTGTGCCTGGTGCAGCTGTCGCGCGGCGACGGCGACGCCCACCTAGTCCAGTTTCCCCTTGGCCGCTACGACGCGCCCAACCTGCGCCGTTTGTTCACCGATTCCAGCGTGGTCAAGTTGTTCCACTTCGGCCGGTTCGACATCGCCGTCATCCGGCACCATCTTGGCGTCCTCTGCCAGCCGGTCTACTGCACCAAGATCGCCTCGAGGTTGGTGCGCACCTTCACCGACCGCCATGGGCTGAAGGATCTGGCCAAGGAGCTGCTCGGCGCCGACCTCAACAAGCAGCAGCAGTCTTCCGACTGGGGCGCGCCGGTATTGACCGAGGAGCAGCTCGACTACGCCGCCGCCGACGTGCTCTACCTGCACCGCATGCGCGCGGTCCTGGATGAGCGCTTAGCACGCGAGGGGCGGGCGGCGCTCGCCGCGGCCTGCTTCTCCTTCCTGCCGCACCGCGCCGATCTCGACCGGCTGGGCTGGGACGAAGGCGACATCTTCGCTTATTAGCGTCGGCTTGCCGCACTCGGCACGGGACTTGCATAGAACTGCAAGCAGTTCCTGTGATAGACTGACCCGCTTGCTCGGGCGGCGGAGCCGCAGGGCGTGATTGGGGAGCACGGATTGGCGATTGGGGCCGCGGAAGGCACGGCGGTGGCGAATAGCGAAGCCGCCAGCGAGCTCGAGGTCGGGCGCGACGTCCTGCGCCAGGAAGCGACCGGGATCCTGCGCCTGGCGGATTCGCTGGATGGCAGGTTTCTCCAGGCCGTCGAGATCCTGGCCGCCGTCGTCGGGCGCACGGTCGTCACCGGCATGGGCAAGAGCGGTCATGTGGCGCGCAAGATCGCGGCGACCATGGCCTCGACCGGGCAGCCGGCGCTCTTCGTCCACCCCGGCGAGGCGAGCCATGGCGACCTCGGCATGATCACGCCGGCCGATGCTGTGCTTGCGCTCTCCAATTCCGGCGAGACCGCCGAACTCGCCAACATCGTTGATTACGCAGGGCGTTTCGCGATCCCGTTGATTGCCGTCGTCGGCCGCGAAGGCAGCGCGCTGGCCGAGGCGGCGCGGGTGGCGCTGGTGCTGCCACAGATGGCCGAGGCCTGCCCGATGGGGCTGGCGCCGACCACCTCCACCACCATGATGCTGGCGCTCGGTGATGCGCTCTCGGTCGCGCTTCTGCGGCGGCGCGGGTTCTCGGCCGCCGACTTCAGCGTGTTTCATCCCGGCGGCAAGCTGGGCCGCCGGCTGGTCAAGGTCCAGGACATCATGCACCGGGGCGCGGCGATGCCGCTGGCACCCGAGGGCACGCCCATGGGCCAGGCGCTGATCACCATGACCGAAAAGGCATTTGGCTGCGTCGGGGTGGTCGACGCCGCCGGGCATCTGATCGGCATCGTCACCGACGGCGACCTGCGGCGCCACATGGCGCCGGGCCTGCTCGCCCTGCCGGTCGAGGCGGTGATGACGGGGCGCCCGCTCACCATCCGCCCCGGCGCGCTCGCCGCCGAAGCCCTGCATCTGCTGAACGCGCGGCGCATCACCGCGCTGTTCGCGGTCGAGGACCGGTGCCCGGTGGGCGTATTCAACGTCCACGACTGCCTGCGCGCGGGGGTTGCGTGAGCGCATCGTCCTCCTTCGTCGCCCGCATCCAGTTGCGCAGCGGCATTGCCGGTGCCGAGTACGCCCGGCACAGCCGCATGGTCGGGCGACTGAAGGTGGCACTGCCGGCCCTGGCGGCATCGCTGCTCGCCCTGGTCGTGGTCTGGCCGCAGTTGAAGCCGCGCGATCCCGGCTTCCGCTTGACCATGTTGCAGGGCGCCTTCGACGCCGCCGAGGCTTCGCGCATGGTGAATGCCCGCTTCGTCGGCACCGACCGTGAGGGACAGTCGTTCACTGTGACGGCTGATAGCGCCGCGCGCGACCCCGATGCGCTAGACGTGGTGGTGCTCGAGAGACCGAACGCGGACATGGCGCTCAAGGACGGACGGTGGCTCGCGCTGTCGGCCGACGTCGGCCGCTACCACCGTGGGACGGGGGTGTTGGCACTCAGTGGTGACGTTGCGCTGCATTCTGACGACGGCTACGAGTTCCGCGCGGCGGGGGCGAGTGTGGACTTGCGTGCCGGTGCCGCCTCCAGCACCGAACCGGTGGTCGGTCAGGGCATGCTCGGAGTGCTGCACGCGCAGGGGTTTGTCCTCGGCCGCAGCGAGCGCAGCATCCGCTTCATCGGTCCGGTCTCGGTCACGGTCTACCCGCCGGCCAAGCCGACCGGCGCAGCGCGGACGGAGTAGGCGGATGGCAAAGCGCGGCGTCCTCGTGCTCGCCTGCTGCCTCTGGTTCGGCGCCCAGGCGTTCGCCCAGCCGGTACCCGGCGCGGTCTCCGGCCATGATTCGAGCCAGCCGATTGAAATCAACGCCGATACCTTGGAAGTGAAGCAGGACGAGCGGGTCGCCGAGTTCGTCGGCAACGTCAACGCGATCCAGGGCAATATCGTGCTGCGCGCCGAGAAGATGGTGGTGCACTACCGCCAGGCCGGCGACGGTCGCCCGGGCACCTTCTCGCGCATCGACGTGGTGGGGGATGTGTTCATCGCCACGCCCGAGGAGACCGCACAAGGTTTGCGCGGCGTTTACGATGCCGACCGGCGCACCGTGGACCTCTTCGGCAGCGTGGTTCTCACTCGCGGCGAGAACGTAATTCGCGGGGATAAACTGGTACTTAACCTGGAGACCGGCAAAAGTAAGATCGAAGGCCAGGCCAAGGGGGCCGGCAACCCTGGTCGTGTGCGCGGTTACTTCGTGCCGGAACGCAAACCCGGGCGCTAGGATCCATGGCGATCACGCCGACCATACCGACAGCCGCAGGCGCGGGGGCGAGAGTTCCGCCCCGCCCGGCTTCGCCGCTCGCGGCGGAGCCGGAGCTGCGCGTGGTCGCGGAAGGGTCGGGCCTGGAAGCGCGCAACCTGGGCAAGCAGTTCAAGAAGCGCCCCGTGCTGCGCGACGTGAGCCTGTCGCTGCGCCGCGGCGAGGCGGTCGGGCTGTTGGGGCCGAACGGCGCCGGCAAGACCACCTGCTTCTACCTGATCTCCGGGCTGGTCGCCCCGGACTATGGGCGGATCGTGCTGGAAGGGCGCGACATCACCGAATTGCCGATGTACCGCCGGGCCCGGCTCGGCATCGGCTATCTGCCGCAAGAGGCCTCGGTGTTTCGTGGCATGACGGTCGAGGAGAACATCCGCGCCGTCCTCGAACTGGTCGAGCCGGTGGTGGAGCGGCGCGAGCTGATGCTGGACGAGCTGCTGGCGGAGTTCTCGATCACCCATCTCCGGCGCACGCCCGCGCTCGGGCTCTCCGGCGGCGAGCGCCGGCGCGTGGAGATCGCCCGCGCGCTCGCGTCCCAGCCCGCTTTCATGCTGTTGGACGAGCCGTTGGCCGGCATCGACCCGATCGCGGTCGCCGAGATCCGTGACCTGGTGTCGCACCTGAAGGACCGCGGCATCGGCGTGCTGATCACCGATCACAATGTCCGTGAGACCCTCGACATCGTCGACCGCGCCTACATCCTGCACGAGGGCGCGGTCCTGATGGAGGGGACGCCACCCGAGATCGTGGCGCACGAGGACGTGCGCCGGGTCTATCTCGGCGACCGGTTCAGCCTCTAAGCGGGCGCCGGCCATGGCAATCGGTCCCCGCCTCGATCTGCGCCAGACCCAGTCGCTGGTGATGACGCCGCAACTGCAGCAGGCGATCCGCCTGCTGCAGATGTCGAGCGTGGAGCTGACCACCTACGTCGAGCAGGAGATCGAACGCAATCCCCTGCTCGAGGCGCAGGAGGGGGAGCCGCAGGAAATCCGCGAGACGGTCGCCGCCGCGGACCAAGCGCGCGAGGCGCCCCCGCCTGCCCCACCCTCGACCCGGGACACGGCCGAGATGTCGCGCCAGGACACGCTTCCCGCCGAGCAGGATCAGCCCCTCGACACCGACTCCAACGCGACCTGGGAGGGCGCGGACGAGCGTGCCGGCGGCCCCGGCGAGGGGGTCAGCGACGCCTGGAACCGCGGGCGCGACGGTGCCGCGGGCAGCGACGGCGACTTCGAAGGGCGACTCAGCCGCAGCGTCACGCTGCGCGAGCACCTGATCGACCAGTTGCACGTGGACGTGACCGACCTGCAACTGCGCCTGATCGGCGCGCACCTGATCGATCTGATCGACGAGTCTGGCTACCTCGAGGGCGATCTCGGCGCGGTCGCCGAGCTCATGGGCTGTGATCTCGGCACCGTCGAGCAGGCCTTGGCCGCGATCCAGCGCTTCGATCCACCGGGCATCGGCGCCCGCTCCTTGCGCGAGTGCCTGGAATTGCAGCTGCGCGATCGCAACCGGCTGGATCCGGCGATGGCGGCCCTGCTCGACCATCTCGACCTGGTGGGGCGAAGCGACCTGGTCGGCTTGCAGCGGGCCTGCAAGGTCGATGCCGACGACGTGCTCGACATGATCGCCGAGATCCGCGCGCTCAACCCGAAGCCGGGCCTCGCCTTCGAGGTCGAGGTGACGCAGTCCGTGGTGCCCGACGTGTTCGTGCGCCCCCACCTCGATGGCGGCTGGTTGGTGGAACTGAACTCGGACACCCTGCCGCGGGTGCTGGTGAACGAGCAGTACTACGCCAAGGTGAACCACTTGGCGCGCACCAAGGTCGAACGCGACTACTTGGCGGAACGGTTCCAGTCCGCCAACTGGCTGGTGAAGTCCCTCAATCAGCGCGCCATCACGATCCTGAAAGTGGCGACCGAGATCGTGCGGCAGCAGGACTGGTTCCTGACCCACGGGGTCAAGCGCATGCGCCCGCTGGTGTTGCGCGACATCGCCACCGCCATTGGCATGCACGAGAGCACGGTCAGCCGCGTCACCACCAACAAGTACATGGCGACACCGCGCGGCATCCACGAGCTGAAATACTTCTTCACCACCGCCATCCCCTCCTCCGAGGGCGGCGACGCACACTCGTCGGAGGCGGTGCGGTTCCGCATCCGCGAGATGATCGAGCGCGAGGGCGGCCGCACCATCCTTTCCGACGACGGCATCGTCGAGGCGCTGAAGCGCGACGGGATCGGCATCGCCCGCCGCACAGTCGCCAAGTACCGCGAGGCGATGGGGATCAATTCTTCGGTGGAACGGCGGCGGCGCGCGCGGGTGGCTATGTGAGGGTCGCTCCCCTCCCCGGGGGTCTGATTGACACCCCCAGGACCGGGAACTATGGTCGCGCCTCTCCGAGGGCGACGGGTCAAGGCGAGAGGCCTCGACGGCCGGCCCAAGGGCGGGTTCGAGGCGCAACAGGAAAGCGGGGCGCCATGCGAATCACGGTCACGGGCAAACACATCGACGTCGGGGATTCCTTGCGTCAACACGTCCGGACGGCGCTTGAATCCCAGGTCGGCAAGTATTTCGACAACGCGCTGGAATCGCACGTGACGGTCTCGCTGGAGGGGATCCAGTTCCGCAGCGATCTCTCGGTCCATGTGGGACGCGGCATCCTAGCGCAGGGCCACGCCGCGGCGGCTTCGGCCTATGGCAGTTTCGATCTCGCGCTCGAGAAGGTTGCCAAGCAATTACGCCGCGGCAAGCGCCGGCTGCGCGACCATCACAAGGACGCGGGCCGCGTCCTCGCGTCCGACACTTAGGAGCACACGACGGCCATGGAAATCTCGGAACTGGTCAGCCCGCGGGCGGTGACCGCCGACCTCAAGGTCACCTGCAAGCGGCAGGCGCTGCAGGAGCTGTCCCACCAGGCAGCCTCACTCACCGGCCTGGATAAGCGCGCGATCCTCGACGTGCTCCTGGACCGGGAGCGGCTCGGCACCACCGGGGTCGGCCACGGCATCGCTGTCCCGCACGGTCGCATGAAGCAGTTGCAGAAGATCCACGGGCTGTTCGCCCGGCTGGAGCATCCGGTCGACTTCGAGGCGGTGGATTCCGAGCCGGTCGATCTCATCTTTTTGCTGTTGGCGCCCGAAGGGGCCGGTGCCGAGCACCTGAAGGCGCTCGCCCGGGTCTCGCGGCTGCTGCGCGATCAGGGCATGCGCGACCGCTTGCGGGCGTCGCCGACGCGTGAAGCGATCTACGCGCTGCTCACGGAACGCCCCGCGCGCGCCGCCTGACGTCCACTCCGGGCGCGGGGAGGGGGAGGAGGCGGAGGCGGGCATGGGCCTTCACCACGCTACCTGCGTCGAACTGGCCGGAATCGGCGTGCTTCTGGTCGGACCCTCGGGATGCGGAAAATCGGATTTGGCGCTCCGGCTGATCGACGGCGGCGCGACCCTGGTCGCGGACGACCAGGTGGCGCTGGAGCGCCGCGACGGTCGGCTCCTCGCCCGGGCGCCCGACCGCCTGGCGGGTCTGTTGGAAGTGCGCGGGCTCGGCATTCTGCGTCTCAACTGCCGCGACCAGGCGGGTGTCGGACTGGCGGTCGAACTGGTCGCCGCCGGGGCCGTCGAGCGGATGCGCGCGCCGGCGGCGCGGCGGTTCGAGGGAGTCGCGGTGCCACTCGTCACGCTGGCGCCGTTCGAGGCGTCGGCCTGCGCCAAGGTGCGCCTCGCTGCGCAGGGTGCCGGCCAGGCGGTCCGCACCGACAAGGAGTCGTGACGTGCAGGCCGCGGGTCCGGCCGCCGGTTCCGCAAGAGAACCCGCCATGGGGGCCGGCGGGGAGCCGCGCATCGTCGTCGTAACCGGGCTCTCGGGCGCGGGCAAGACCGCGGCCCTGAAGGCACTCGAAGATCTCGGCTACGAGGCGGTCGACAACCTGCCGCTCTCGCTGCTCGGAGCCTTGGTCAACCACCCGATGGTGCCCGGCTCTGGCCTGGCGATCGACATCGACATCCGCAGCCGCGGCTTCGACGGCGCGGGCTTCGCTGTCCATCTGGCCACGCTCCAACAGCGGCCGGGGACCGACGTGCGGCTGCTATTCATGGACTGCGAGGACGAAGTGTTGCGCCGCCGCTTCACCGAGACCCGGCGCCAGCACCCGCTCTCGGCCGACCGCCCGGTGCTGGACTCAATCCGCCACGAGCGGCGGCTGATGGAGCCTTTGAAGAGTCTGGCCGACCTGGTCATCGACAGTACCGACATGGCAACCGCCGAATTGCGGCGTATCCTCGGCGGTCATTTCGGCCGCGAGGCTCGGCCGGGCATGATCGCGCACGTGGTCTCCTTCGCCTACCGCAACGGGCTGCCGCGCGAGGCCGATCTGGTGTTCGATGTGCGCTTCCTGCGCAATCCCTTCTACCAGCGTGACCTGCGCCCCCTCACCGGTTGCGACGCCGCCGTCGGTGCCCATATCGAAGGGGATCCGGGATTCGCCGCGTTCATGGCGCACCTGACCGCGCTCCTCGGCGGCCTGCTGCCCTGCTTCGAGGCGGAGGGCAAACGCTATCTGACCATTGCGTTCGGCTGCACGGGCGGTCAGCATCGCTCGGTCTTCATCGCCGAGTGGATCGCGGCTTGGCTGCGCGTGCGATGGCCGCGGGTCGGCGTGCAACATCGCGACATCAGTGCCCTGCCCGGGGCCGACGCGGGCGCGGAAGGTTCGCCATGATCGGAATCCTGCTTGTCACCCATGGCCGGCTGGCGGCGGAGTTCATCGCCGCCATGGAGCATGTGGTGGGACGGCAGGCGGCGGTGAAGGCGATCTGCATCGGCTCCGACGACGACATCGAGAAGCGCCGGCAGGAGATCCTCGACGCGGTCGGCGAGGTCGATTCGGGCGCCGGGGTAATCCTGCTGACCGACATGTTCGGCGGTACGCCGTCCAACCTCGCGATCTCGATCCTGGACCGGGGCAACGTCGAGGTGCTGGCCGGTGTCAACCTGCCGATGCTGATCAAGCTGGCGAGCGTGCGCGCCACCCACCCCTTGGCGCAGGCCGTGGAGGAGGCGTGCGACGCCGGGCGCAAGTACATTCGGGTCGCCAGTGCGCTGCTCCAGGGCGAGAATGGCGAAGGCTAAGACAGACCGTCGGCGCGGGCCGGTCCTGCGGACCAAGGTCACGGTCGCCAATCGCCGCGGCCTGCACGCCCGGGCCGCAGCCAAGTTCGTCAAGACGGTCGCGGCGCACGACGCCGAGGTGCGCGTGACGGTCAAGGGGAACACGGTTTCCGGCGCCTCGATCATGGGGCTCATGATGCTGGGTGCGGGCGCGGGGACCGCCCTGGTGTTGCGCGCGACCGGAGCGGCGGCGGCGGCGGTTCTGGTGGCGCTCCAGGCCCTGATCGCGGCGCGCTTCGACGAGGACGAGTGAGCTTGGCCGGCGTCAATCTTTCATTAACCCTGCCGGCGCCAGACTTGTAGCGGCCCATCCGTGGCTGCTATACACCGGCCGCCCCCCGCCGACATGGCAGCGGCCGATGCCAGATCTTGCCCAGTACCACCGCGGGGTTTCTCCGAATGAGCGCGAAAGGACCGCAATGACTGTCGCGGATTACAAGGTCGCCGACATCGGCCTGGCGGACCGGGGACGGCGCCAGATCGACCTCGCCGAAACCGAGATGCCCGGCCTGATGGCGCTCCGCGAGGAGTTCGGCAAGGCCAAGCCGCTCGTAGGCGCGCGCATCGCCGGTTGCATCCACATGACGATCGAAACCGCGGTCCTGGTGGAGACCCTGGTGCACCTCGGTGCGGACGTGCGCTGGAGCAGTTGCAACATATTTTCGACCCAGGACGAGGCTGCCGCGGCGCTCGCCGCCCGCAGCATCCCGGTGTTCGCCTGGAAGGGCGAGACGCTGGAAGAGTACGACTGGTGCATCCGCCAGACCGTGGTCGGCCGCGACGGGTGGCGGCCCAACCTGTTGCTGGACGATGGCGGCGACCTCACCCTGATGATGCACGGCGAGTTCGTCGCGCTGATCGGCGCGGTGCGTGGAGTGTCCGAGGAAACTACCACCGGCGTGCACCGACTCTACGGCATGCAGAAGGCCGGGACCCTGAAGATCCCGGCCATCAACGTCAACGATTCGGTCACCAAGTCGAAGTTCGACAACGTCTATGGCTGCCGCGAAAGCCTGGTCGACGGCATCAAGCGGGCGACCGACGTGATGCTCGCCGGCAAGGTTGCGGTGGTGGCCGGCTTCGGCGACGTGGGCAAGGGTTCGGCCCAGGCGCTCAGCAACTACGGCGCCCGGGTGCTGATCACCGAGATCGACCCGATCTGCGCACTGCAGGCCGCCATGGAAGGGTACCAGGTGGTGACCATGGAGGAGGCGGCGCCGATCGCCGACATCATCGTCACCGCCACCGGCAACCAGGACGTGGTCACCATCGACCACATGCGGGCCATGAAGGACCGCTCGATTCTCTGCAACATCGGCCACTTCGACACCGAGATCCAGGTCGAGGCGCTGCGCAACAACCCTTGGCGCGAGATCAAGCCCCAGGTGCACGAAATCGCCATGAGCGGGGGCAAGCGCCTGATCCTGCTGGCGGAAGGGCGGCTGGTGAATCTCGGCTGCGCGACCGGGCATCCGAGCTTCGTGATGAGCGCGTCGTTCACCAATCAGGTGCTGGCGCAGATCGAGCTGTGGTGCCATCCGGGTCGCTACCAGAACCAGGTCTACGTGCTGCCACGCCATCTCGACGAGAAGGTGGCGGCGCTGCATCTGGCCAAGCTCGGCGTCCACTTGACCCGGCTGAGCGACGCCCAGGCCGACTATCTCGGGGTTTCCAAGTCGGGGCCGTTCAAGAGCGATCACTACCGATACTGATCACGCGGCGCCGCGGGGCTGTCCTGTGGCGCCGGCTTTCCCGTAAACTGGCACCAGACCAAGACGGGGCAGGCAAGGTTCAAGAGACGGGACCAATCCCGGGCGCTTGCACGATCTAGTGGTTCCTGCCTGACACAAGAGTCCTGGGAGGGATTCCCCTGGTGGATTGCGCGTGCGAGTCTGGCGCATGCGCACTGGGATATCCATCACCGTCACGTCGGCTGACCGGGTTCGTCTGGAATCCGTCGT
>SHWA01000087.1 GCA_009693995.1 Alphaproteobacteria bacterium
TCCGCTCCATCGTCGACCTCCAGGCCGCCATCAACCGCTTCCTCGTCGAGACCAACGCCTCCCCAAGACCCTTCACCTGGACCGCCGATCCAGACAAAATCATCGCCGCCGTCAAACGTGGGCACCAAGTGTTGGATTCCATCCACTAGAGTTGCTATCCTGGCGGGCAGAGATGGGGGCGGCAGGCATGGCCGGCGGCGCGGCTCGGGCGGGGATGGTTCTTCGGGCGGTCGCCGCGCTTGCCGCACCGGCCGGCGCGGCCGACGCCGCCTACGGCGAATACCTCGCCGCCGAATGCAGCACCTGCCATCTGCGCTCCGGCGACTTCAAGGGCATTCCCTCGATCGTCGGCCTGCCCGAGGCGGACTTCATCGCCGCGCTCCGGGCGTACCGCGACCGCAGCCGCGAGAACGTGGTGATGCAGACCATCGCCAAGTCGCTTTCGGATGCGGACATGGCGGCACTCGCCGCCTACTACCACCGCCTGGGGACGAAGCGGTAGACTGGCTGCAAGACCAGAATCGGCAGAGGGAGTGGGTCCATGACGCTCAACCGACGCACGTTCACCACGGGAGTGCTCGCCGGCGCCGGTGCGCTCGCCGCAGGCTTCCCGCGCTTCAGCATCGCCCAGGCCAAGGCCAAGGTGGTGGTGATCGGCGGCGGCGCGGGCGGCGCCACGGCCGCCCGCTACATCGCCCGCGACCTGGCGGAGAAGATCGAGGTCACCCTGGTCGAGCCGAGCCGGGCGTTCACCACCTGCTTCTTTTCCAACCTCTATGTTGGCGGCTTCCGCAGCTTCGACTCCATCACCCACACCTACGCCAAGGTCGGCGCCGGCGGGGTGGCGCTGGCGCACGACATGGCGAGCGCCATCGACCGCGCCAAGCGCGAAGTCACGCTCGCCGGCGGCCAGCGCCTGGCCTACGACCGCCTGGTGGTTTCCCCGGGCATCGACCTGAAGTGGGATTCGGTTCCCGGCTGGTCCGAGGCCGCCGCCGCGGTGATGCCGCACGCCTGGACGCCGGGGGCGCAGACGCGCCTCCTGCGCGCCAAGCTGGACGCGGTCAAGGACGGCGAGACCATCGTCATGACCGTCCCCAACAATCCCTACCGCTGCCCGCCGGGACCCTACGAGCGCGTCTCCATGTTCGCCTGGCAGCTGAAATCGACCGGGCGCACCAAGACGAAGATCGTCGTGATCGACGCCAAGGCAGCCTTCTCCAAGCAGGCGGTGTTCCAGGAGGGGTGGGAGAAGCACTATCCCGGCATGGTGGTCTGGATGGATCCGAAGATGCACGGCGGCCTGAAGGCGGTCGATCCCGCCGCCATGACCGTGACCACCGATCTCGAGACCATCAAGGCCGGCATGGTCAACGTGATCCCGGCGCAGTGGGCCGGAAAAATCGCCCGCGACGCCGGCCTCGCCAACGAGAGCGGCTACTGCCCGATCAACCCGGAGAGCATGGCTTCCACCGTCGATCCCAACGTGTTCGTGATCGGCGACGCCTGCGTTCCGGGCGACATGCCGAAGTCGGCGTTCTCGGCCAACAGCCAGGCCAAGGTGGCGGCGCTGGCGGTGCGCGGCGCCCTCGCCGGCCAGCAGGTGTTCCCGGCGCGCTACGCCAACACCTGCTGGAGCCTGATCGCCGCCGGCGACGACATCAAGATCGGCGGCCGCTACGAGGCCAAGGACGGCAAGATCACCGCCCTCGACACCTTCGTCAGCAAGCCGGGCGAGGAGGCGGCCCTGCGCATGCAGAACTACGAGGAATCGCTCGGCTGGTACGCGGGCATCACCGCCGACATGTTCGGCTGAGCGGGGGCGCCCCCTCCGGCGATTCGTGCCCTTCACCTTGACAGGGGGCGTCATTGGCGCATATCTGAATCCATGCCTGCACCGCTGACGGTGGTCGAGACGCCGGTGGTCGCGCCAGGGGACTGGCAAGCGGGGCGGGGTCCGCGTGATCTACTACTTTCAAGGAGTGGCGGCGCCGGTCTACCTGTTGCTCGTCTACGCCAAGTCGCAGCGCGACGACTTGACGAGCGAGCAGAAACAGCGGGTTCGGGCTCTGCTGCAGGAACTGCGTTCTCACCGCGCACGGAAATGATCGGAAGGTCAGCATGTCGGGGCTGGGCAGGGACCTGATTCGGAGCCTGGAGCAAGCGACGCGCCACGCGCGAGGCGAGTCCCTGCGGGGTGTGCGGCAGCACGTCGTCGTGGCACCGGATGTCAAGGCCATCCGCCACCATCTGCGCATGTCGCAGCAGGCGTTCGCCGCCGCCTTCCGCATCCCGCTCTCTACGCTGAAGAACTGGGAGCAGGGACGCCGCCGGCCGGATGCCCCCGCCGCTGCCTATCTGCACGTCATCGCGCGGCGTCCGCGGGAAACGGAAGCCGCGTTCTCCTCATGAGTGGTGTCACGATCTTTACGCCCCCCGCACTTTCGCCGGCGGGGCGCGGTAATCGCGCTCGGCCGCCTCGGCGCTGACATAGCCGGCGGCGACGTCGGCTGCGAGGCGCTGGGGATCGCGGGCGCCGGGCGCGCCGTAGCCGCCGCCGCCGGCCTCGATCCGGGTCAGCCGGTCGCCCGGCGCCAGCACGAACCGGCCCTTGTGCGGCAGCAGTCGGTCGTTGATCAGCATCTGCCGCGCCTGCCCCGCCCGCCCGCCCGCCGCGCCCGCCGCCGGATAGTCGGTGCGGTAGCCCATCACGTCGACGATGAGGGCTGCGCCGGTGTCGTTCCGCATGGAAAGTCGCTGGCCGAGGCCGCCCCGGAATGCTCCCGCTCCGCCCGAATCGGTGAGCAGGCGCTTCTCGGTTACGGTCAGGCTGGTCTCGGCCTCCCACACCTCGACCGGGATGCCGGCGTTACTCGATGGGGTGGAGATGGTGGGGAGCCCGTCCAGCCCCCTGAGCGCGCCGCAGCCGCCGGAGGCGAAGTGCAGCGTGGTGATCGCGCGCCCGTCGCGGTGGGTGCCGCGGAAGTTGACCATGTTGATCATGCCGCTCTCGGCCGGCACCGCGTCCAGCGCGGCGGCGGCGAGCGCCCGGAAGACCAGCGGCACTATGAACCAGCCGACGCTGTGGCGGGCGGCGGTCGCGGCGGGGGGGAGCGCATGCAGGATGCACCCCGCGGGCGCCGTCACGGCGATGCTGCGCGTGGCGCCGGCGTTGTTCGGGATCGGCGCCCCCGCCAGGCACTTCACGGCGTAGATGGCGTAGCCGTTGGTGAAGCAGAAGGGGACGTTGACGCCGAAGGGGACACAGTCCTGGCTGCCGGCGAAGTCGAGGGCGACGGCGCCCTCCGCGAGCGTGGCCGTGCAGGCGAGGCGGATCGGCTGATCGATGCCCTCAATCATCAATTCGGCCCGCCAGGTGCCGGGCCGCATGGCCAGGATACGCGCGCGCATGGCCGCTTCCGAGGCGGCCTGGATCTGGTGTGACAGCGGGCCGAGGTCGGCCAGGCCATACTCCGCCATCAGATCGAGCAACTGGCGCTCGGCGACGGCGGTGCAGGCGACGTTCGCCAGCACGTCGCCGATCACCTGCTCGGGCACGCGCACGTTGGTGGCGATCAGCTCCATCAGGAACTCGTCGCGGCGCCCCGCCACCACCAGCTTGGCGACCGGCAGGCGCAAGCCCTCCTGCCACAGCTCGGCGGCCTCGCTGCCAAAGCCCGAACCGCCGATGTCCGGCAGGTGGGTGATGGAGAGGACATAGGCGACGATCCGCCCCTGGCGGAACATGGGGCGCATCACGTTGATGTCGTAAAGGTGGCCGGACCCCATCCAGGGATCGTTGGTGACCACCACGTCGCCGGGGCGCAACTCCGCCGGCGGGAACCGGTTCAGCATGTGGCGGAGTGTCGCCGGCGCCGAGCCGGTGAAGGAGGGGATGCTCTGGGTTCCCTGGGCCAGCAGCGCGCCGTCGGCGTCCAGCAGCACTACGGACAGGTCGTAACCCTCGCGCACCACGGTCGAGAACGCGGTGCGCACCAGGGTCGAGACGCCCTCGTCGGTGATCGCGATCAGCCGGTCCCAGAGGATGCCGAGGGAAACGGCGTCGAAGGCGGGGCTCGCGCTCATGCCGCCGCCTCGGCGGCAGCGGCGAGCTCCACCACCAGGTTGCCGTCGGCGTCGATCCGGGCGCGGTCGCACGCGCCGATCACGCAGGTCGATTCCGCCTCCTCGATCAGCGCCGGCCCCGCGACCACCGCGCCGGGGGCGAGCGCGCGGCGGTCGTAGACCGCGCAGTCGCGCGCGCCTCGGCCGTCGACGTCGGCCAGGCGCCGCGCGGGACGGCGCGTCGGGGCGTCGCCGGCGACGATCTGGAAGGGGCGGCCGCCGAGGGGATCGGGGCCGATCGCCTCGACCTTAAGGCCGGTGATGGTCGCCGGCGTACCCGCGAGCGGTTCCCCATAGAGCTCGGCGTAGCGCACCTCGAAGCGGGCACGGAGCGCCGCCCCGCCCTGGCCGGTGCCGTGGGCCGGCACCGGCACCTCGACCGCGTGCCCCTGGCCGACATAGCGTATGTCGAGGTGGCAGCGGAGCGTGATCTCCGCCTCGGCCACGCCGGCTGCCCGGAGCGGCGCCGCCGCCTCGGCGATCAAGGGCGCCATGTGGGCCAGCCACCACCCCTCCTCGATGCCTGCGAGCGCAAGCTGCCGCGAGCGCGCCACCGCGAACGCGAGCGGGCTCGCCAGCAGGCCGAGGGCCGAAAACACGCCGGCGCCCCGCGCCAGCACCACGCGCGGGATGCCGAGCTTGCGCGCGATGCGGACCGCGTGTGCCGGCCCCGAGCCGCCGAAGGCGACCATGGTGCAGGCGCGGTAGTCCACCCCGCGCTCGGCGGCGTGCACCCGGAAGGCGCGCGCCACATCCTCGTTGATGACCTCGTGGATACCGGCGGCGGCGCGGGCGGGGGTGAGGCCGAGGGGGCGCGCGACGTGCTCATGAATCGCCGCCGCCGCCGCCGCCGCATCCAGGTGCATCCGCCCGCCGAGAAAGCGCGTCCCGTCATAGAGGCCGAGGATCAGGTTGGCATCGGTCAGGGTCGGGCGGGTGCCGCCCCGGCCGTAACAGGCGGGGCCGGGATCGGCGCCCGCGCTCTCGGGCCCGACCCGGAGCCGGCCGAGGGCATCGCTGCGGGCGATGCCGCCGCCGCCGGCGCCGATCTCGATCATGTCGATCACCGGCAGCTTCAGGCTGAGCCCACTGCCGCGCTTGAACTCGTGCAGCCGCGCGACCTCGATCTCGTAGCGCCGGAGCGGCTGATGGCCCCGAATGATGCAGCCCTTCGCCGTGGTGCCGCCCATGTCGAAGGCGAGCAGGTCGCCGACCCCGAGCCGCTTGCCCAACGTCGCCGCCATCAGCGCCCCGGCCGCCGGGCCCGACTCCAGCAGGCGCACGGGATAGCGGCGGGCGACCTCGGGCAGTACCACGCCGCCGCTCGACGTCATGATGTAGAGCCGCCCGGCGCAGCCGATTTCCCCGAGCCCCGCCTCGAGCCGCGCCAGGTAGCGGTCGAAGAGGGGCCGGGTGTAGGCGTTCACCGTGGTCGTGGTCCAGCGCTCGAACTCGCGCATCTCGGGCCAGACGTCGGCCGAGGTCGAGACCGGTAGCGCGGGGAACTCGGCCGCGACCAGGGCCGCGATCGCCTGCTCGTGCGCCGGGTTGGCGTAGGCGTGGAGCAGGCAGACGGCGAGCGCCTCGATGCGCTCATGCTGCACCAGGTGCAGGACGGCGGCCCGCACCTCGGCCGCATCCAGCGGGGTCGCGACCGTGCCGTCATAGCGCATCCGCTCGCCGATCTCGGCCCGGCACGCGCGCGGCACCAGCGGCTCGGGAAAACGCTGGGTGAGGTCGAACATGTCGTAGCGGAGTTCGCGCCCGATCTCGAGCACGTCCTTGAAGCCGGCGGTGACCAGCATGCCGGTCAGCGCACCCTTGCGCTCGATCACCGCGTTGGTCACCAGCGTGGTGCCGTGGACGATGGCGCCGACATCGGTCGCCTTTGCGCCCGCCTCGGCAAGGACCATCGGGATTCCCGCCAGCACGGCCTCAGCCGGGTCGGCGGGCGTGGTCAGGCGCTTGTGGACGAAGACTCGGCCACTTGCCTCCTCCAGCAGCGCGAAGTCGGTGAAGGTGCCGCCGATATCGACACCGATGCGCCAGGCCACCTGGGGGCCGCCGTCAGGTGCGCGGGCCGTCGCCCGCCACATGGTCGGCCAGGCGGTGCATGAACTCCTCGCACAGCTTGAACTGCTCGATGGTGGTGAACTCGTCCGGCTTGTGCGCCTGGTCGATGTGGCCGGGGCCGCAGACGATGGAAGGGATGCGACCGCGGGTCGAGATCACGCTGGCTTCGGTGCCGAAGGCGACCTTGCCGTGCTCGTTCTGGCGGGCGAGGGCCTTGGCGACCCGCACCACGTCCGCGTCGGGGCGGGTGTCGAGGGCGGGAAAGGCCGACATCTCCTCGAAGGTGAAGCCGGTGTCCGCGTGCACCGCGTGCATGCGCGGCTCCAGCACCTCCTTGGCGTAGGCCTGGACCTCGGCGTAGAGCCGCTCGGGGTCGACCTGCGGCAGGTGGCGGAACTCGAACTGGAACACGCAGTCCTTGGCGACGATGTTGAGCGCGGTGCCGCCCTGCATCACCCCGACGTTGAAGGTGGTGTAGGGGACGTCGAACTCCTCGTCGCGCGGGCCGCGGAGCGCGAACTCCTGCTGCCGCTGGTTGATGTGGGCGATGAGCGCGCAGGCATATTCGATGGCGTTCACGCCCTGGGGCGCGAGCGAGGAGTGGGCCTCGAAGCCGCGCACCCGGCAGCGCAGGCTCTTCTTGCCCTTGTGCGAGACCACGACCTTCATGTCAGAGGGCTCGCCGACGATGCACATGGCGGGGTGCACGGGGAAGTCCGCCAGGCCGTCGACGATCTTGGTAATGCCGACGCGGCTGACCTCTTCGTCGAAGGTGAAGGCGTAGTGGATCGGGATCTTCGGCTGGCGCCGCTGAAAGACGGGCGCGAAGGCGAGCGCCACGGCGACGAAGCCCTTCATGTCGCACACCCCGCGGCCGAACAGCTTGCCGTCCCGCCCGGTCAGCTGCCAGGGATCGACGGTCCACTCCTGGCCGTCCACCGGCACCACGTCGGTGTGGCCGGCGAGCATGATGCCGGGGGTGTCCAAGGGGCCGATGGTGGCATAGAGGCTCGCCTTCTTGCGGTCGTCGCTGAAGAAGAGGGTACTGTCGATGCCGAGGCCCTGGAGATAGCCGCGGACGTGCTCGATCAGGGCCAGGTTGGAATCGCGGCTGACCGTCGGCATTTCGATCAGCCGGCGGATCATGTCCAGGCTCAGCAGGTCGGCGGATCGGGCGCCTGTCATGGTCGCCTCCCCATACGCGGCAACGCCGGCACCACTTTCCCAGGCTCGCGCCGTGCCGGCAAGGGCGGCGCTGCTCCTCATGCCATTCGCGCTCGCGCTCCTCGGCGCGGGCGCAAGCGCGCCCAATCCGCTCTCGCTCGCCTTCCATGGCGGCGCCCCCGATCCCGCGCGGCCCGGGGTGGTCGCCATCAGCCGCCACCCCTTCCTGGCCGGCCTCTGCCTCTGGGGCGCGGCCCACGTGCCGGCGAACGGCGACTTGACCAGGGTCATTCTCTTCGGCGGCGCGGCGCTGTTCGCTGGCTTCGGCATGATCATCCTCGACCGCCACAAGCGCCGGGAACTCGGGGCCGACTGGTACCGCCTCGCCGCCGCAACGTCTGCCGTTCCGTTCGGCGCCATCCTGGGGGGCCGGGCGCGGTTCCCGCGCGATGTCGCGACATTCGGCGGTGCCGCCGCCGGCCTCGTGCTCTACGCGCTGCTGCTGGGCGGCGGGCACCGCTGGCTGTTCGGTGGCGATCCGCTGGCGGGGTTCTGAGATGGCTGCTCGGATTGACCAGGATCAAAGGCTGATATACTGGGCGGCGCCAGCCTGTGGCAGCAAGCGAGGAGGATCGCCATGGCCTTCACCCCGACCGGCATCGGCGCCGTGAACCCGACCCCCCAGCACGCGGACGGCCGCGTGAACGAGGAGGAGTACCGCCGCTACATCCGCTGGCTGGTGGACAAGGGCGTGCGGTTTCTGCAGCCCTCGGCGGCCACCGGCCAGTCGCTGCAGACCAGCCGCGAGGAATACCGCCGCCTGCTGCGCATCTCGGTCGAGGAGGTGGGTGACCGCGCCGCCGTCACCGCCTATGCCGGGCGCGCCGATCCGCGCGAGACCATCGCCATGGTGAACGAGGCCGCCGCGGCGGGGGCGCACGCCGCCTATCTGATCCAGCCCTTCTTCTCGACCCCCGACCAGGAGGGCCTCTACCTGCATTACAAGATGGTGGCGCAGGCGACGACCCTGCCGCTGGTCTTCTACAACAACGCGGCGCGGGCCGGGGTCAATCTCTCCATCGACGTCATGGACCGCCTGACCGACGAGTTCCCGAACTTCGTCGCCCTCAAGCAGAGCGACGTGGAGCAGTTCCCGAACTCGGTGCGCCGGCTCCGGCACAAGATCGTGGTGACGCCGAAATCCGAGCACCACATGCTGTTCGGCTTCGCGCTCGGCTCGCCGGGGGTCCTCACCTTCGCCGCCAACATCATCCCCGACCGCCTGGCCGCGATCCACCGCGCCTGGTTCGACGGCGACCAGGCGCGCGCGCGCGACCTCTACCTCGAGTGCCTGCCGCTGTTCGACATCATCCACATCGAGCCGGTGCCGAACGCGATTCACCACATGCTGAACCGCATGGGCTGGGCGTTCGGCACGCCGCGCGTTCCCGCCCATCCGCTGTCGCCCGAACACGCGCGGGCGGTGGACGCGGTGCTGGAGAAATTCGGTCTCGTCCAGAGCGCCGCCGCCGAATGAGGGCTTGACGCCGCGTCGCATTCCCGCTGCGCTCGCGCTACACCGGGCGGGAGGGACGGCACATGGCGAAGGTCGGCTATATCGGGCTCGGGCGCATGGGTGCGCCCATGGCGATGCACCTGGCGCGCGCCGGGCACGAGGTCGCGGTCTACAACCGCACCCGGGCGACGGCGGAGGCCTTCGTCAAGGCGCACGGCGGGCGCGTTGCAGCGACCCCGGCGGAGGCCGCCAAGGGTGCCGCGTTCGTCGCCGCCTGCGTCAAGCTGGAGGCGGATTCGGCCGCGGTCATCCAGGGCGCCGACGGGGCGTTCGCCGCCATGGGCAAGGGCGCGGTCTTCGTCGACCACACCACCACCAGCGCCGCCCATGCCGAGCGCCTGGCGGCCACGGCTTCGGGCCGCGGCTTCGCCTATCTCGACGCGCCGGTCGCCGGCGCCGAGGAAGGCGCCAAGGCCGGCCGCCTGACCGTGATGATCGGCGGCGCCGAGGCCGCGGTCGAGCAGGCGCGACCCTTCCTCGCCGTCTATTCCAAGGCGATCGAGCGCATCGGCCCCGCCGGCCATGGCCAGCTCACCAAGATGCTGAACCAGATCCTGATCGTCGCCCAGATGCAGAGCCTGGCGGAAGCCGTGGTGCTCGGGCGTGAATCTGGGCTCGACGTCGGCCGCGCCTTCAAGCTGCTCTCCCAAGGCTCGGCCCAGTCCTGGTGGATGGACAACCGGGGTGCGCGTATGGTGAGCGGCGAGCTCGACCCGCGCGACGGCGGCGTGGCCAACATGATCAAGGACCTCGGCATCTGCCTGGACGAGGCGCGGCGCCACGCGGTCTCGCTGCCCATCACTGCGCTGATTTCTCAGTTCTTCGCCGCCGTGAAGCTGCGCGGCCGCGTCGACTTCGAGAGCCCGAGCCTGCTCACCCTCTGGGATCGGCGCTATTTCTGATTCTGCGTGCCGCCCGGCGCGCGGCGATAGGTGCCGAACTGTTCTTCCAGGTACGGGCTGTTGGCCTCGCGTTGTTTGGCGGCGGCTTCGTCGTAGAGGAAGGGCAGGAAGGCGAACCGCCGCCCCTGGGTCACCGGCGTCGCCTCGTGCAACAGCGAGCAGGAGAAGACCACGGCGGCGCCGGTCGGCGCCCGGTAGGTGCGGCTGCCGAACTCCGGGAAGCGCAGGTCGCCGCCCTGGTACTCCTCCGCGTTCAGGTTGATGGTCACGGCGAAGCGGCGGTGCGCGGTGCCCTTGGTGGTGTTGTCGCGGTGCGGTCGGAAATAGCCGCCGGTCGCGCTGTCGTAGCAGGCGACGATGTAGCGCTCCATCCGCGTCACCCGGAACTGAAACACCTTGGCGATCTCGGGTAGGATCCGCCCCTGGACGCGCGCGCGCGCGCTCCTCCGTGCCTCGGCGTCGGCAATCACGTAATCGCGGCGCCGCTTGTGGCTGTAATCGTGCACCAGGGCGGTCTTGCCGTCCCGCTCGCGCATGAAGCCCGAATCCTCGCCGCCATGGGCCGTGTAGAGGGCGATCAGTTGCTGGCAGAACGCGCGCTCGAACACGCGCGGCAGCACCAGGACCGGGGCCGATACCTGGACACCAGCATGGATCTCGGGCGGGGGCAGGGCGGCCAGGAGGCGCATTACCGCCTCGCCCTCTTCGATCGCGTGGGCTGCGATAACCCTGAGGCTCGGATCGAGGACCAGCCAGAACGGGCGGTAGGCCCTGTCGCCGTTGGCGCCAGAGAGCGCGCCGTACAGGCGGCTCACCTGCCCGTCCCAGTCCCAGAAGTGGCGGATGCCGGGCAGCATCTGCCTGAGGCGCCCCTGGCGTTCGTCCTCGGGGTCGGTGGTGACACCGAAGAGCGCGATTTTGGCGTCGTCGAACAGGTGGCGGTGGGTGAGGGCACAGGCGAGCGCACCTGCGCTCGCCGCCTCGGCCGCCGAGCCCAGGAACAGCAGCACCACATAGCGCCCGGCCACGGTGTTGAACACGAAGCGCGAGACGGTGCTGCTGGCGGCGATGAACCAGGGCGCCGGATCACCGGGTTGCAGGAGCGGGCTCACGAGACTGCCGTTTGCGTCAATCGGCGGCGAGGGGAATGTTCGGCGCGACGCCCGGGCGGCTGATGCCGCCGCGGTCGCCGCTGGTGACCGTGCCATAGCGCTCGGCGAAGCAGGGCGGAATGGGCAGCCCGTCCGGCACGCAGAGCCAGAGGCGCAGCAGGTGCCGGCGGCGCGCGGGCTCGGGCCAGTCCGCGAACGCGGTGCGGGCGTGGAGCACGGTGAAGTTGTTGAGCAGCTGCACGTCGCCGGGGCGGAACTCCATGGCGAGATAGATCGCCGGGTCGTGCGCCACCGTCTCCAGCAGGTCGAGGGCCGCCCGCTGCCGGGGGGTGAGCCGCGGCAGTTCCGGAAAGCGCGCCTGGGCCGAGGCGATGTAGAGCGGCGAATAGACCAGGCTGAAGGTGCCCTGGTACCAGTTGAACAGCGGGATCGGGAAATAGGGCTGCTTGCCCGGTGGAATCTCGGCGCGCCGGTCGAACCAGAACGGGCGGAACAGCTCCGCGCAGAGATCAGGATCGCGCCGCCAGACCTCGTCGTGGAGGGTGGTGGCGCCGCAGATGAAGCTCTCGCCTCCTTCCCTGGCCGTGCGCCGGCAGAGCAGCCCGACCACGTCGCAGGCCATGTCGGTGTGGTAGTCCATGCGGAGCGCGGTCTGGTAGGCGCGCACATTGGGGTCGGCCAGGGACTGGCCGGTGTCCCGCACATGGTCCAAAAGATGCCCGCGCACGTTCTGCGACAGCACCCGCCCCAAATGCGTGCCGAGGCCGTAATAGGCGGTCGCGGTCTCAGGCACCGACCAGCGCTCCACGGGCAGCCCGCGCAGCAGCACGAACCCGCGCCCGCGCAGGATCTCGGCACTGAACGCCTTCAAGCGGGGACCCAAGGTCGGCAGCGGGAAGGTCGCCGCCGTGATTTCCTGGGCGCTGCGTCCACTGGCGCCGTGGGCGGCGACCGCCGCGGCGATCTCGCCGACCTCGCGGGGCGCGAGGTGATGCACCCAGTCGCCGCGCCGCGCCATCTCGGCGCCGCGCCAAGCGCCAGGCCCGCCGAGGATGCGGCCCGGCATCGGCGGCACTAATTCCGCGAGATCGACCATGGCCATGGCGGCACCCTAGTGGTTCCTGCCTGACACAAGAGTCCTGGGAGGGATTCCCCTGGTGGATTGCGCGTGCGAGTCTGGCGCATGCGCACTGGGATATCCATCACCGTCACGTCGGCTGACCGGGTTCGTCTGGAATCCGTCGTCAAGGACCGCAAC
>SHWA01000088.1 GCA_009693995.1 Alphaproteobacteria bacterium
GGCTTCGCCCACATGAACTCGACCAGCCTGTATCCCTGGTAGACGAGGGTGATGTTGAACGCCACCCAGATCAGGTCACTCAGGTAGACCAGCCAGGTCGAGAGCGGCTTCGGGAAGGCGAGGATGCCGTTCAGCACCCGAATGTGCACCCGCTCGCGCACCGCGAGCGCCCCGCCGAGATAGGTCGACCAAACCAGGCAGTAGATGGCGACCTCGTCGGCCCAGGCGACGGCGTGGCCAAAGATCGAGCGGTTGATGACCGCATAAAGCACGATCGTCGCCATCGCCGAGATCAGGACGGCGCAGACGAGTTCCTCTGCCCGCTCCTCGATGAGCTTCCACATGTCGAAGAGTCTACCCCCTGCACCTGTCGTCCCGGATCGGCGGTATGGCGGTTGTGGTTTTATCGTTTACCTGCGCCGCCCGCCGTCCCGGTTCTCCCAAGAACCTCAGCAACATGACACCGCCGGCGCCCCTGGGGTGCCGGCGGTCGTCATGCGATGCTTGCTTAGGACTACTTGGCCGCGGCGAGGATCGCCTGCAGCAGCTTCTCCATCTCGGGGCCGCGCTCCTTGATGAAGTTGGCCTGAACCGTCTTCGCCGCATCCATGAAGGGCTTCTTGTCGGGGCGGGTGACCTTGACCCCCTGGGCCTCCATGCGGGCGACCACTTCCTTCTCTTCCTCGCTGCTCCGATTGCGGCCGGCGAGGGAACCTTCCTTGGCCGCCTTGCGCACGATCGCCTGCTGCTCCGGCGACATCTTCTGCATGGCCTTGTCGCTGAACAGCAGCGGCGCCAGCATGGTGAAGTGCTCGGTGATGGTCAGGTTCTTGGCGATTTCCGAGAACTTCTGCGTCCAGATGTAGACGAGGGGCAGGTCACCGCCATCGACGGTGCCGGTCTGGGTCGCGGTCAGGGTCTCACCCCAGGCGAGCGGGGTCGGCTCGGAGCCGAACGCCTTGTAGGTGTCGATCATGACCGGGTTCTTCGGCACCCGAAACTTGAGGCCGGCGAGATCCGCCATCGAGTTCACCGGCCGCTTGGTATTGTACATGCTGCGCAGCGAGATCTGGCCGACATAGAGCAGGTGCACGCCGGTCTTGGCGGCGAGCTCGCCCCAGATCATCTCGCCAATGGGTCCGTCCACCACCTTCTCGGCGTGGGCGTAGCTCTCGAAGACATAGGGCAGCACGAGTACGTCGATCTTCGGGAAGTAGGGGCCGACGTTGTTGTGGGCGATGATGGTCGCGTCCAGGGTGCCGAGCTGGAGCTTCTGGAACATCTCCTCCTCGCTGCCCATCTTGAAGCAGCAGAAGACGCGCACCTTGATCGCGCCCTTGGACTCGCGCTCTACCGCGTCCTTGAACGCGTTCGCCTGCACGTCGTAAGGCCCACCCTCGGCGGTGGCGTGGCCGATGTTGATGTTGACCTGCGCCATCGCCGTGCCGGCGAACAGCGCTCCCGCCGCCAGTATGACGGCGCCGCGAAGCAAACTCCCAATCATGCGTTTTTCTCCTGATTCCCGATTCGGACGGCGTTTCGCCGCCTTTGCGTTAGAGAGGCGATAGTATCCCTTGGCACCCAGATCCGGTCAATTGTGGGCTGCTTCACTCCGCCGCCCGCCGGTCGCAGGCGGGGAGACCGAAGCGTGGGGCCAGCCGGTCGATGCCGGCGGCGAACGCGAAGTCGCGCCCGACCCGGGCCGCGGCGGCCGCGCCCAGCGCCCGGCGCCGGGCGGGGTCGCGGATCAGCGCCGCGAGGGCCTGGGCGAGGGCGTCCGCATCGCCCGGCTTCACCAGCAGGCCGCTCCGCCCGTCTTCGATCAGCTCAGGAATGGCCCCCGCCCAGGTCGCGACGCAGGCGAGGCCTTGGGAGGCCGCCTCCACCAGCACATTGGGCAGGCCGTCCCGATCGCCGTCCCGGGCGATGCGGCTGGCCAGCGCGAAGACATCGGCGGCGCGGTAGGCGGCCAGCACCTCGCCTTGCGGCCGCGCGCTCATCCAGGTAATGCGGTCGGCGAGCCCGAGGTCAGCCGCCCGACGCCGAAGCGAGGACAGGAGCGGGCCGCCGCCGATGTGCACCAGGCGCCAGGCGAGGTTGGCGGGCAGCCGCGCCAGGGCCGCCAGCAGATCGGCGGTACCCTTCTTCTCCACCGCCCGCCCGACGCTGAGGATCACCACCGGCTGCGCCGGATCGCGGCCGTCCGGCCTTGACTGCCGCAATGGCGGGGGTGGGAAGCGCCCGGCGTCGATGCCGTGGTGCACCAGGGCGACACGGCCCACCGGCGCCCGCGCAGCAAGGTGGGCCTGGCCGGCGGCGGTGCAGGTGACCGCCCAGGCGCAAGCGGCGAGCTTTTCGCGAATTTCCCAGTCGGGCGTGGTCCAGATGTCCTTGGCGTGGGCGGAGACGCTCCAGGTCAGGCCGCGGATGCGCGCCGCATAGCGCGCGACCGAGGCCGGCGTATGCAGGAAGTGGACGTGCAGGTGCTGGATGGTCGCCGGCAGCTCGTGTGCCAGCACCAGCGCCTGGCCGAAGCGGCGGCCGCGGTTGGGGGTGGGATCGCGCCGGAGATCGCAGAGCCAGAGGGCGCGCGCCGCTGCATACCCGGGGGTGCGCCGCAGCGCGGCGTAGGCGCACAGCACCCGCCCGGGCTCCTGGTAGAGATATTCGGGCAGGTAGAGCACGGAAGCGCGGATCTCGCCGTGGACGGGATGGCGCGCTCGCTCGGTCGGGTGCCGGAGCGAGACGATCAAGGTGTCCAGCCCGCGCGCCTCGAGCGCCCGGATCTCCTGGGCGATGAAGGTCTCGGAGAGGCGCGGGTAGCCCTTCAGGACGACCGCGACCCGCGCCATCCGTGCCCGTCACCGCCCTTGGCGGGCGACGGCGCGCGGCCAGACGCGCGCGCGCCGGTCGGTGAGCCCGTGCGCGACCAGGCGGTTCACGTTCTCGAGCCCGTCCAGCAGCCCGGGCACCACCTCCTCGGAGGGCAGCGGCTGCTGTGGCAACTGCCTGAGCGCGGTCGCCATCGCCCTGGCATCGCGCGACCCGTCGGGGGCCAGCATGCTGACCAGGCCGAGTTCCTGGGCGCGGCTGGCGCGGATCGCCTGCTCGCGCCGCGGCCGGGTGCGCGGCACCAGGAGGGCCCGCTTGTCGAACGACAGGATCTCGCAAAACGTGTTGTAGCCGCCCATGGCCACCACGCCCTCGGCATGGGCGATCAGGGTCTCGAGATTGGCGTCGAAGGTGATCGCCTTCACGCTGGGGAGGCAATTCACCCGGCGCAGGAACTTGACTTTGCTCTCGGACTTGAGGAACGGCCCGAACACCATCAGCGCCGGCAGGGTCGGCGGGCGCCGGCTCTCGTAGGCGCGCAGCACCCAGTCGAACAACTCCTCGCCGTCGCCGCCGCCGCCGGCGGTGACCAGCAGGTAGGGCCCGCCCATCTCGTCGATGATCGCCGGCGCCGCCGGCAGCAGCGGCTCGGTGCGACGCAGGTAGCCAGTGTAGGTCAGCTTGCGCCGGACCGAGTTGGGCACGCCGATGCCGGCAAGGGGATCGCAGAACTGCGGCAGACCGTAAACCCAGATGTCGTCGTAGAGCCGGCTCAAGGCTGGCGCCACGTTCTTGCGTTCCCATTCCTCGCCGAGTAGGTCGGGATCGTCCATCACGTCGCGCAGCCCCAGCACCAGGCGGGTGCCGCGACGCTTCAGCATCTCGAGGGTGGGCGCCACCTCGCCGCGCAGACCCAAGGGCTCCTTGTCCACGATCAGCACGTCGGGATCGAAAATCTCCGCCGTGTGCTGGATGATCGAGGAGCGCATGGCGAGGGTCTGCTCGATGTTGATGAGCAGGTTGAGCGAGGTGTACTGGCCGTTGCGCAGCTTGATCACGCCGGGCACGCGCACGAAGTCGACGCGCGCGCGGAAGTCGAAGCTGCCGATGATCGGCGAGCCCGACAGGATCAAGACCGACATGGTCTTGTCGGCGGCAACCAGGGAATGGGCGATCGTCCGGCAGCGACGCAGATGGCCGAGGCCAAAGGTGTCGTGGCTGTAGATCAGGACCCTGGGGCCATCATTTTCGCGCATATCTCTCCCTCGGCCAGGAGCCGATAGGTTCTGCATATTGTTGCATGAACTATGGCACGTGGCCGGAAGGCGCCAAAAGCTGATTCTGCGCCCCCTGTGTCGCCACCCCCTGGCTGGTGCCGTGGTGCCACAGGCGACCCGCGGCGGCGCCATGACCGGGGAGTGTACCATTTCAGGGCGCATCTGCGGACTGCACGGAATCTTAACCGCTCTCACAGCGTCATGCGCTAAGTGAGTGTCTAGGCGCCGCGATTCGCCTGGGTTAAGTTAGCGCCCGCGCGCCCGCGCGGCATGTTGAGGGGGACGGCCGGCCACCGGCTCGGAATGGATAACTCGCTTTATAAATATGTCATCCGTTACAGCCTGCGCAATCAGATCTGGCTGATGGTTCTGGCCGGTGTATCGTTTCCCTTCCTCTATCTCTTCTATGAACTGCCGAAGAACATCGTCAACGGCGCCATCCAGGGCCGCGCCGGGCCGTTTCCGGTCGAATACTTCGGAGTCAGCCTCGACCAGGTCACTTATCTATTCATTTTGACCGGGCTGTTCCTGCTGCTGGTTGTGATCAACCAGATGGTCAAATATTACATCAACGTGTTCCAGGGAATCACCGGCGAGCGCATGCTACGCCGGCTGCGCTTCCAGCTTTACAGCCACATCCTCCGCTTCCCGCTGCCGCAGTTCCGCAAGATCTCGCCGGGCGAATTGATTGCCATGCTCACGGGCGAGGTGGAGCCGCTCGGCGGCTTCGTCGGCGACAGCTTCGCGATTCCGGCCTTCCAGGGCGGCACGCTGCTGGTGATCCTGACCTTTCTGTTCATCCAGAACCCGATGATGGCGGCGGCGGCGGTCGCTCTCTATCCAGTGCAGATGTACTTCATCCCGCGCATGCAGCGGCGGGTGAACCAGTTGGGCAAGGAACGCGTGCGCCTGGTGCGGCGCCTGTCGGAGCGGATCGGGGAGACCGTGCAGAGCGTGCAGGAGATTCACGCCAACGACACTTCCGCCTTCGAGCAGGCGCAGTTCTCCAGCCGGCTCGGCGCCGTCTTCTGGGTGCGGTTCGACATCTATAACCGCAAGTTCATGATCAAGTTCCTGAACAATTTTATCCAGCAGATGGGGCCGTTCTTCTTCTATGCCATTGGCGGCTATTTCGTGATCAAGGGCTCGCTCGACCTCGGCACCCTGGTGGCGGCGGTGGCGGCGCACAAGGATTTGGCCAGCCCCTGGAAGGAGCTGCTCACCTTCTACCAGGCGCAGCAGGACGCCCGCATCAAGTACGAACAGATCATCAGCCAGTTCGTGGTGCCGGGACTGATGGAAGAGAAGATGCAGCAGGAAGCGCCGGATCCCCTGCCGCACCTCGCGGGCAAGCTGGCCGCCGCCAACCTCACCCTCGCCAACGAGGACGGCATCAACCTGGTCGATTCGGCGTCCTTCACGCTGGATCTGGGGCGTCACACGGCGGTGGTTGGCGCGTCCGGCTCGGGCAAGGAAGAGCTGGGGCTGCTTCTGGCGCGGCTGCTGCCGGCGACTGGTGGGCGCCTCAGCGTCGATGGCCTGGACCTGCGCGACCAGCCGGAAGCGTTGATCGGTCGGCGCATCGGCTTCGTCGGCCCGGGCGCAGCGCTCTTCGCCGCCTCGTTGCGCGAGAACCTCACCTACGGCCTGAAGCATCGGCCCCTCACCGACCCGGGACGCGATCTCGAGTCAAAGCAGGCGCATGCGCGGGAACTGCACGAGGCCACGTCCTCGGGCAATTCCGCCGGCGACCTGGCAGCCGACTGGATCGACTACCGCCTGGCGGGCATCAATGGGCCGGCCGAACTGAATCTGGCGATGCTGATGGCGCTCGAGGTCGCCGACATGACCGAGGACGTCTACCAGTATGGCCTGCGCGGCACCGTCGATCCCGGCGCCCGGCCCGAGGTGGCCGAGCGGGTGCTGCGCGCCCGCATGGCGCTGCGCGAACGGGTGCGCGTGCCCGACCTGGCGGGCTTGGTCGAGTTCTTCGACGACACCCGCTACAACACCAACGCCACCGTCGCCGAGAACCTGATGTTCGGCACGCCCGTCGGCGGCGCCTTCGACCTGGAGCGGCTGGCGGCAAGCCCCTATGTGACGCGGGTCCTCGACAAGATCGGCCTGACCCAGGATTTGCTGGTGATGGGCCGGCAGATCGCCGCGACCATGGTCGAACTGTTCGCCGACCTGCCGCCCGACCACGAGTTCTTCCGCCAGTTCTCGTTCATCTCCGCCGACAGCCTGCCCGATTTCCAGGCGCTCCTCGCCAAGTATCCGCAGGACCGCCTGGGTGATCTCAAGCCGGAGGAGCGGCTCGCGCTCCTGTCGCTGCCCTTCAAGCTGATCCCGACCCGCCACCGCCTCGACCTGATCGACGCGCCCTTTCAGGCGCGCATCCTGGCGGCGCGCACGGTTTTTGCCAGCGACTTACCCGTAGAGCTCAAGGCGGCGGTCGAGTTCTTCGACGTGGGGCGCTACAACGCCGCCGCGACCCTCCAGGACAACATCCTGTTCGGCAAGATCGCTTACGGCCAGGCGGAAGGCTCCGAGCGCATCGGCCGCGTGCTCTCGGAAGTGATCGCGAGCGAATCCTTGCGCGAGACCATCGTCAATGTTGGCCTCGACTTCCAGGCGGGGATCGGCGGCTCACGCCTCTCGGGCGCCCAACGCCAGAAGCTGAGCATCGCGCGCAACGTATTGAAACGTCCCGACGTACTGATCATCTCGGAAGGGACCGCCGCCCTCGACGCCGGCTCCCAGACCCGCATCTTGGAGCGCATCCGCAAGAACTTCGCCGAGCGAGGCTTGATTTGGGTGCTGCACCGGGTGACGCTGGCGCGCGACTTCGACCACATTCTGGTCATGCAGGGCGGCCATGTGGTGGAGCAAGGCAACTTCGAGGCGCTCAAGGAACCCGGCACCGTGTTCCAGCAGATGCTGGGCACGGAGTGACCGCGACGGGAGGCACGCCATGAGCCTGCTGCAAGATGTCGAGGTGCTGCGCAACATCCCCCTGTTCGCCAAGATGGAGCCGTCCAAGCTCAAGCTGCTCGCCTTCACCGCCGAGCGGCTCACCTTCCAGCCCGGCCAGTTCCTGGTGAAGCAGGGCGACGCCGGGGATTCCGCCTACGTCATCGTCGAGGGCGAGGCCGACGTGCAGGTGGACGCGCCCACCGGCACCATCACGGTCGCCCACATCGGCCGCCACGCCTTCGTCGGTGAGATCGCGATTCTCTGCGACGTGCCGCGCACCGCCTCGGTCAGGGCGGCCACGCCGCTGACCGCCATGCGCATCACCAAGGCGCTGTTCTTCGAGCTGGTCAATCAGTTCCCGAGCATCGCGGTCGAGATCATGCGCGAACTCGCCAGCCGCCTCAGCCGCACCACGCAGCAGTTGCAGCAGACGCTCAGCCAGATAGAAAGTGGCAAGAAATAACCAAAGCCCTTCCTCCCGGATGGGAGGAAGGGTTGGGATGGTGGGCGACCCAAGCGCGCCCCCGCGCGCTTCACTCCCCGCCATCCCTAAATCCCTTCCTCCCCTGCACGGGGAGGAAGGGACTTTTGCGCGTGTCTAGACTCGATTCGTTCATTCGTCGTTTGGAGGCCCAGCGCGCCTGCCTGGAGCACGCGGCGGCGTTGATCACTGACCTCGAGGGGTGCGTGCTCGAGTTCGGCCTCGGCAACGGCCGCACCTACGACCATCTGCGGCACCTGTTCCCTTCGCGCGAAATCTTCGCCTTCGACCGCCAGGTGGCGGCGCACCCCAGTTGCGTGCCCGATGCCGCGCACCTCTTCCTCGGCGACTTCAGTGCCACCGTGCCGGCGGCGATCCGCCGCCTGTTGGGCACCGCGGCGCTGGCCCATTTCGACATCGGCTCGGGCGACGTGGCGGCGACCGCCGCCCTCGCCGCCACCCTCGCCGCAGCCGCGCCGCCGCTCTTGGCTAGGGGCGGCGTGATCCTTGCCGACCAGCCGATGGCGGCGCACGCCTGGGCGCCGCTCCCTTTGCCGCCGGGCGTGCCCGAGGGGCGGTATTTCCTGTATCGCGTGCGCTGACCGGGGCTTCCGCCAGGTCCACCACCACCGGCACGTGGTCGGAGGGTTTGGCGAAGCCGCGCGCCTCTTTCAAGATGTCGGCGTCTTGCAGGGCGGGCCGGAGCGCTGGGCTGACCCAGATGTGGTCGAGGCGGCGGCCGCGGTCGGTGGCCTCCCAGTCGTGGGCGCGGTAGCTCCACCAGCTATAGAGCTTCTCGCCTTCGGGGAAGTAGGTGCGCACCGCATCGATGAAGCCGTAGGACTTTTGCAGGCGCGCCAGCGCCGCGACCTCGACGGGCGTGTGGCTGACCACGGTGAGGAGCTGCTTGTGGCTCCACACGTCCTCCGGCAGCGGCGCCACGTTGAGGTCGCCGACCAGGACGATGCGGCCCTGCTTCGCGGCCCTGGCGCGGGCGGCGAACCAGTGCGCCATCTCGGCGAGGAAGGCGAGCTTGTGGGCGAACTTGTCGTTCACCTCGGGGTCCGGCACGTCGCCGCCGGAGGGGACATAGAAGTTGTGCAACTCGGTGCCGCTGGCCAGCGTCACCGCCACATGGCGCCCGTCCGCCTTGCCGCACCAGACCCGCGTCGGCCCCGGCTGGAAGGCCTCGCGCGCGAGGATCGCGACCCCGTGGTGGCCCTTGTTGGTGACCATGATCCGGTGGGGAAAGCCGAGTGCTTCGGCGGCGGCGGCGGGGAAGTCCGCCTCCCCGCACTTGATCTCCTGCAGGCAGAGAACGTCGGGCCGGAGCGCGCGGTTCACGGCATCCAAGGTCGCGAGCCGCGTGCGCACCGAATTGATGTTCCAGGAGACGATGCGCATTTCCCTATCGACCAATCATGATTTCGAGACATTCCATCGCCGCACCCCGTCGCGGACGCACGTCGCTACACGCTTGCGCGCCGCCACTTCATGAAGTCTGCCATCTGTCGTAGGTCTCGCAAAGCCCGGATCATGCTCCTCGATCCGTTTGATAATTATATACTGTCACTGTTACTGTACGAACACCGACGCCGGGCGCTGTCGCGCGCCGGCCCTGTGCGCGTGGATGCAGCACGGGGCGAAGGTTCTGTCCATGAATGGGTCACCGCCATTTTTTTGACGGATATACTAAAATAGGTATATTTGTATAGTGGGTAGTTAATGTCAGACCCGCCGTATGGATGCGCTCGAGCCGAAGCGACTTGCGGGCCTTTCCCCCGCGGGTCCGCAGCGACATCGGCAAGGCTCTTTACGGCGCGCAGCAGGGCGACACCGACCCCGCGGCCAAGCCATCGCGAGGATTTGGCGGGACACGCGTCATGGAGATCGTGGACCGGCACGACACGAATACATACCGCACGGTTTACACGGCGCAATTCGCGGACACGCTCTATGTCCTTCACTCCTTCCAGAAGAAGTCGAAGACAGGCAGGAAAACCGCGTCGAAGGACATCAACTTGATCCGCCTCCGGCTAGCTGACTTCGAGCGGCACCACAGAGAAAGGCAGAACTGGCATGGCTGGCAGGAAAAAGAAGATCGACTTCGAGGAGAGCAGTGGCAACGTCTTTGCCGACCTTGGCTTGCCCCATCCGGAGCAGGAACTCCTGAAGGCAAACCTGACGCTGCAAATCTATCGCCTCATCAAGGCACGCGATCTGACTCAGGCGCAGGCCGGTGAGATTCTCGGTGTCAAGCAACCCCATGTCTCTGCGCTGATGCGCAGCCGGTCGGGGAATTTTTCGGTTGGTCGCCTGATCGAATTTCTGACGGCCCTCGGCCAGGACGTTGAAATAAGCGTCAAGCCGACGCGCAAGCGGCACGGCGAAATCTCAATCGCGCTGAAGTGAGCCAAATCAATGTGGAATGCGCTCACCGGACTCGTGGCCGAGATCAAACGGTGCGAATCGGCCGGCGCGACCGTGGCGGCCGTCGCCATGGCCTATGTCTGCATCGACACCATGGCCTTTCTCTCGATGCCCTCTGGGCAGACCTCGCAGACGCGCGTCGATTCGGGTTTTCAGCAGCCTGTCAGAGCCCGAAGTCGTGGCGGGTGTAGAGCGCGTCGAACGCCAGCCCCGCGGCCGTGAAGGCCGCCTCAGCCCCTTGCAGGCGGTCCACGACCGTCACCACGCGCGCCACCCGGCAGCCGGCGTCGCGCAGCACCTTGACCGCGGCCAGCGCCGAGCCGCCGGTGGTGGTGACATCCTCGATCACCGTGACCTCGGCACCGGGCTCGAAGGCGCCCTCGATCAGCTTTCTGGTGCCGTGGTCCTTGGAGGATTTACGGATGATCAGCGCGTGGCGCCCCGTCGCCAGGCCGGCGGCCATGATCACCGGCACCGCGCCCAGTTCCAGACCGCCCAGATAGCGCGCTGGATCGCCCGCAAGCCGCTCCGCCAGGGCCACCCCGATCAGGCGCATGCCCTCGGCATCGAGCGCGGTGCGCTTGAGGTCGAAGAACACGCTGCTGGTGACGCCGGAGGCGAGGGTGAAGGTGCCGCGCAGTACCGACCTTTCCTGGATCAGCGCACGCAGGCGCTCGCGCATGGCGTCGCTCTCGGACTGCGAGCGCTCCTGCGCGGCTGTGCTCACCTCGGCCGTCCTCCCCTGCGCCCGGATTGGCAGGATGGTATGCGGCCACGCTCCCGGCGGGCAAGGATGGTCGGCGATTGAGCGGGCGCCCCCGCTGCTGATAGGGTGCGCGCGAGAGCACGACATCGAGGCGGGTATGGGCGAGGTTTGGCGGCACGCGATCACCGACCGGAGCGCCTGGCAGGGCGCCGATCTCGCGGCCGACCGCTCGTGGGAGTTCACCCTCCTCGAGGCGCACCGGGCCGAGCTGGCGGCGGCACTCCGGCTGGTGAAGGACCGCGGCCTCGCGCTCGGCGACATCGACCGCGCCGCCTTTCCCCTTCCCACCCTGGCGCCACTGCTGGCCAAGGTTCTGGCCGAACTGCGCCAGGGGCGCGGGTTCGCCCTGCTGCACGGGTTTCCGGTGGCCGACCACCCCTGGGCCGATCTCGAGGTGCTGTATTGGGGCCTCTCGGCCCACATCGGCACCGGCCTGACCCAGAACAGCGATGCCGGGCTGATCCATTATGTGACCGAGGGCGCGCTCAGGCCCAACCAGGGGCGGCGCGCCGTCGGCTTCCCGCGCGCATCCTATCTTCATGTCGATCTCACCGACGTGACCTCGCTCCTCTGCGTGCGCCAGGCGCCCGACGATCCGCCGAGCCGGATGGCGAGCTCGATCACCGTCCACAACGGCATCCTCAGCCAGGATCCTGCGGCGCTGGAGCGGCTCTATGCCGGCTTCGAGTGGGACCGCATGGACGAGCACGGCGCGGACGAGACCCCGACTTCCGGCTACCCCGTGCCCGTGTTCAGCCAGACGAACGGCATGGTCTCCTGCCGCTACAACCGGAACTGGATCAACACGGCGGCGCTGCGCCGCGGCCAGCCGCTGTCACCCGCCGAGCACGCGATCTTCGACCTGTTCGACACCATCGCCAACGAGACCCGGTTCGAGTTCCCGTTCCACCCCGGCGACATCCAGTTCTGCAACAACTACACCGTGCTCCACGGCCGCGCCCCCCACGAGCCCGTGACCGCGGAGGACCAGCGGCGCGTACTGATGCGCATCTGGATGGATGTGCCCGGCTTTCGCCTCTTCGCCGACGAGGCCCTGGTGCGCTACGGGGTCGGGCGCCACGGCCAGATCGGCTGGACCGCGGCCGAGGTGCGGGCCGGCCGGAACACGCGCCCGCGGGTCAGGCGCGCCGACGGGGCGCTCGCCCTCTCCTGAGCCAGCGCCCGACCTGGCGCCCCACCTGGCGTCCCGCTTGACGCATGTACTCGCGCCACAGCCGGGCCGGAAGCGCGCCGCCGGTCATCTTGTTCATCCCGCTCGCGTCGTCGTTGCCGACCCAGACCCCGGTCACCAGGGCGCGCCCGAAACCGACGAACCAGG
>SHWA01000089.1 GCA_009693995.1 Alphaproteobacteria bacterium
CAAGACGCTCCTGCGAAAGGCCGACGAACGCTCCGTCGAGGCTACCTGGCGACGCATCGGCGACCTCCTCGGCCACTTCAGCCCCACCGAGTGCGCCAACTACCTTCGCCACGCCGGATATGCGTCTAACTAAACCAAATGCGCTCTAGTGTCCTGCCCCAGAAATTCGTTTGCGAATTTCTGGGACGGGACACTAGTAGCGGCGCATGGCCGCCGCCGAGGCCAGGCGCAATAAGCGCGCAAGCGGTGGGCCGGACAGGTCGGGCGCCAGCAGGTCGTGCCCCCGGCGGGCGAGGCGGGCGAGGTCCGCCGCGGCGAGCGCAGCAGAGAGAAACGCCGCAAGCGACCCCCGGTCCGGGCGCGGCACCGCGCGCCGCGCTTCATCCAGCAGCACATGCGCGCGCGTGGCAACCGGCTTTGCCAGGGCCGCCAGGCGCGGCCGGCCAGAGTCGCGCCAGAGATCCTCCGTTGCGTCGGCGAAGGGCAGGGTCGTCCGCCCGCGCCGGGCGTTGAAGGCGGCGGCGCGCAGCGTCCCGGCGAGTCCGTAGGCGGTGCCGCCGTCGCGCGCGGCGGCGACGGCCACGGGCGCAGTCACGCCAAGGGCGGCCAGGCGGAGCACCGCCGCCTCGCCCGCCGTCGCGGCGACGTGGGCGACCAGGCCTTCCAGGTCGGCCGGCCGTTCCTGCGCGATCTCCTGCTCCCGGGCGGCAATCATGCGCTCAATGGCTGCACGGGGCAGGTCGCGGTCGGCGATCGCCCCGGCGAGCGCGACCGCGACCGGCTCGTTCGGCACCGCGCCCCGGAACAGGCGCTCGACCGCCTCGCGCCACCACTGCAGGCGCAGCAGGCCAAGGGTCGGCTGGCTGACGCGCTCGCGCACCAGGGCGAGCTCGACCGCGAAGGCCGAAACCGCGATGAAGGCGGCGCGCGCCGGCGCCGGCGCGAACAGCGCCGCCCAGTAATGGTCGCGGTCGTAGCGGCCGAGGAGGGTGGCGGCCGGAGTCTGAAAAAGCTGACTGGACACGTTCTAAACAGTTGAAGATCAGAGCGTTATGTACCATGACTATGGTGGAGCGTCCGGCCCGTTCCGGGGGCGTCGGAACTCAGGCGGCACCTGGCCAACTCGACCTACAACTGGCCCAAGCCAAAGGAGGGACCAAATGGCAAAGATCCTGCAATCGCTGCAGAACACGGTGATCGCAAGCCTGATCCTGGTGGTGATCATGGTGATCATCGTGGTCGGAGTGCACAAACAAGGCCTCGAACTCGATCGTATTTGGTGGTCGTTCCTGTTTCGCTGGATCCACGTCGCCGGTGGCGTGATGTGGATCGGGCTCCTCTACTACTTCAACTTCGTCCAGATCCCGAACATGGGGAAGATTCCCGACGAGCAGAAGCCGGCGATCAGCAAGGTGATCGCCCCGTCCGCGCTCTTCTGGTTCCGCTGGGCGGCCATGGCCACGATCGTCAGCGGCCTGATCCTGGCCCAGTTGAACGGCTACCTGTTGAATGCCCTCACCCTCGGCTTCATGGACGGCGCGGCCAAGAGCACCGCAATCGGGATCGGCATGTGGCTGGGCATCATCATGTGGTTCAACGTCTGGTTCGTGATCTGGCCGAACCAGCAGAAGGCGCTCGGCCTGGTCGAGGCGGACGCACCGACCAAGGCGGCCGCCGCGCGAACCGCCATGCTGTTCTCGCGCACCAACACCATGCTGTCGCTGCCGATGCTCTATGCCATGGTGTCGGCGCAGAACCTCTACTGATTCGATCGACGACTGCGACCGCAGCGGCCCGGCATACTCCAGCCGGGCCGCTGCTCTTTCCGCCCCGCCGTCGGCGTCAAGCGAGCGCGATCAGCGCCGCTGCGACACGCCGCCCTTCGGCCAGGAGCACGTTGAACGTGCGACAGGCGGCGCCAGTGTCCATGGTCTCGACGGCGAGCCCGAGCGCCCGCAGACCGTCGCGAACCTCGGCCGCCAGCATCGCGCTCCCCTTCCCACAGCCGAGGAGGGCGATCTCAGGTGCGGGATCAGCGGTAAAGGCATCGCGCAGCGCCGGCAACGTCACTTGCGCGAACGCAGCGACCGCCCATGGCCGCGTGGCCTCCGGCAACACGATCACGGATCCCTGATAGATGATTCCGGCGACGCGGAACCGTCCCGGGCCGTAGCCCTGGATGATCTGCCGCCCCGCCGGCACCAGCGGCGTGATGTCCACGGGATTGGGCCCCTCAGGCGCGCCCTTGCGCCTCTTTCGGTTCGGTTTCGGCCGCCCGATTGATCGGGAAATAGAGCACCAGAGCGGAAGCAACGAAGACCGACGAATAGGTGCCGACCACGATGCCGAAGATCATGGCAATGGCGAAGCCGCGGATCACTTCGCCGCCGAAGAACGCGATCGCCAGCACCGAGAGAAGCGTCGTGGCCGAGGTGATGATGGTGCGCGCGAAGGTCTCATTCACGCTGAGGTCGATCAGGTCGGCGAGCGGCATGGTCTTGTACTTGCGCAGGTTCTCGCGCACCCGGTCGAACACCACCACCGTGTCGTTGATGGAGTAGCCGGCGATCGTCAGCAGCGCCGCGACGATGGTCAGATTGAACTCCATCTGGGTGAGGGAGAACAGGCCGACAGTCGCCACCACGTCGTGCACCAAGGCGAGGACACCGCTGATGCCGTACTGCCACTCGAACCGGAAGGCGACATAGATCAGGATGGAGCCAAGCGCAAAAAGCACCGCGTACAGGCCCGAGCGGAACAGCTCGGCGCTGACCTTGGGACCGACGAACTCGACGCGGCGATAATCGATTTTGCCGACGATCTCCTTCGCCAAGACCTGCTTGACCGTCTCGACCGCATGCTGTTGGGCGCTCTCGTCGCCCTCCTGCTGCTGGAAATGGATCAGCACCTCGCGGGCATCGCCGAACTCCTGCAGCGACACTTCGCCCAAACCGAGGCCGCCGATGATCCCCCGCATATGGCCTAGATCGGCTGGCGCCTGGGAACGCAGCTCGATCATGATGCCGCCCCGGAAATCGATGCCGAGGTTCAAACCCTTAGTCATGCCGAGAGCGACCGAGGCGACCACCAGGGCTACCGACAGACCGATAAACAGGTGCCGAAACCGCATGCAGGGCACCCGCGTCTTCTCGGGAATTACTGCCAGGAACCGCATGAACATCGCCGGTTCCTCCTAGATGGGGAGAACTTGCGGCCGGTAGCGCCGCAGCCACCAGACGATCAGGATGCGGCTGATCATGATGGCGGTGAACATGGACGTGACGATGCCGAGCGAGAGTGTGACCGCGAAACCGCGCACCGGGCCGGAGCCGAACTGGAACAGAAAGATTCCGGCGAACAACGTGGTGAGGTTCGAATCCAGGATGGTGGCGAACGCGCGGCGGTAGCCGGCATCGATCGCCGCGAGCGGGGTCTTGCCGAGCCGCACTTCCTCGCGCATGCGCTCGAAGATCAGCACATTGGCGTCGACCGCCATGCCCATGGTGAGCACGATACCCGCGACCCCCGGCAAGGTCAGCGTGGCGCCGAGAGCCGTCAACGCGCCGATCAGCAGCACCAGGTTGACCAGGAGCGCGACCACGGACGTGACCCCGAACAGGCCGTAATAGACCACGATGAAGCCGACCACCAGGATCAAGCCGATCAGGCTGGCCACCTGCCCGGCAGCGATCGAGTCGGCGCCGAGGCTCGGGCCGACGCTGCGCTCCTCGATGATCTTCAAGGGCGCCGGAAGAGCCCCGGCGCGCAGCAGCAGCGCCAGGTCGGTCGCCGATTGCACGGTGAAGCTTCCCGAGATGATGCCGCTGCCGCCGAGAATCGGCTCGCGGATCCGCGGCGCGCTGATCACCCGCCCGTCGAGGACGATGGCCAGCAACTGGTTGACGTTATCCTTGGTGGTGTCGCCGAACCGCCGCGCGCCCACCGAGTCGAACCGGAAGGACACCACCACCTGTGCCTGCTGGAAGCTGGGCTGGGCGTCCACCAGCTGATCGCCGCTGACATAGACGCGCTTGCGGACCACATAGTGCTGCGGCAGGCCGCCGCCGCGTTCATCGGATTCCAGCAGCTCCGATCCCGGCGGCACGCGCCCCGCCAGGGCCTCAACGACCGGGACCGTGGGATCGACCAGGCGGAAGTTGAGCTTGGCCGTCTTACCCAGCAGCCGCTTGATGCGTTCGGGGTCATCGACGCCGGGAAGCTGCACCAGGATGCGGTCGTCGCCCTGGATCTGGACGGTCGGCTCGCGGGTGCCGGTCTCGTCGATGCGGCGGCGCACGATCTCGAGCGATTGCTCGACGGCGGCGCGCTTGCGCAGGGCGATTGCAGCTTCACTGAGGGTGAGGGTAGATAAGTCGCCCTCGGACTTCAGCACCACGTCCGGTCCCTGGCCCATGGCGCCCGATCCCAGAATATCGCGCAGCGCTTCGCGCACCGACGCGGCCTCTCCCGCGTCGCGCACGGTGAAGGTCACGCCCTGGGGCGTGACACCCAGGTTCTGATAACCGATCCGCTTGGCGCGGAGGGCGGCGCGCACCTCGTCCAGCAAGGATTCCAGGCGCTCGCGCACCACCGCCTGGACGTCGACCTCGAGCAGCAGGTGCGATCCCCCCTGCAAGTCGAGGCCGAGCTGAATGCTGCGGTTGGGCAGCCAGCCGGGTACTCGGGACAGCGCCGCCTCGGAGAACAGGTTGGGCACCGCGAAGGCAACCCCCAGCAGGCAGATCACCGCCGTCAGGATGTGTTGCCAACGCGGGATGTTGATCATCGGCCGTTACGCCTGCGGGAATGAGGTCAGGTGGCGGCCTTCTTCTCCGTGTCGGAAGGCCCGTCGCTGGGCCCGCTGTCGGCGCCCTTCCCGCTGTCGGTGCCTTTGTCGCCGTCCTTCTCGTCGACCTTCTTGCCGCGCTCCACCGGCTCGCCCCGCGCCACCACGTCGGCGATGGTGTTGCGCGCCACCTTGACCCGCATGCCGGGTGCCAGCTCGACCATGAGCGAATCGTCACCGTCGACCTTGGTGATCACGCCGAAGAAGCCGCCACCGGTCAACACCCGGTCGCCGCGCTTCAAATTGACGAGCATCTCCTTGTGGGCCCTGGCTTTCTTCTGCTGTGGCCGGATCAGCAGAAAATAGAACACCGCGAAGATCAGCAGCAGCGGCAGGAGCTGCAGCATAAAATCGCTTCCACCCGGGCTGGCGCCCGGGACTTGGGCGTAAGCGGCATTGATCAGCATGGGCGCTCCCGTTGGGCTCGCGTTGGACGCCGGAATATAACGGGCCAGGACTGGAATGCAAACCGGCCCCCTCCGCCGTTGACCGCACCCGCCGCCGCCGGTACGGTCGCCGCCGCCCTGTAGGACCGCACGCATGACCGCAACGGACCCGGCCGCCCTCCTCGCCCGCATCGCCGCCGCCCTCGAGCGGCTGGCGCCGGCGCCGGCGCGACCGGTCGATCTCGCCGGCGCCGACGCCTTCCTCTGGAGCCCCGAGGGGGAGACCCTGCACCCGGTGCTGAGCGTCAGCCGGGTGGATCTCGCACTCCTCAAGGGCATCGACCGGGTGCGCGACATCCTGCTCGACAACACCCGCCGCTTCGCCGCGGGCTTGCCGGCCAACAACGCCCTGCTCTGGGGCGCGCGCGGCATGGGCAAGAGCTCGCTCGTCAAGGCGGTGCACGCCACGGTGAACCAGGAGGCGGCCGCAGAGGGGCGGCCGGCACTCGCACTGGTCGAGATCTTCCGCGAGGACATTCCCTCCCTGCCGCGCCTGATGCACCGCGTGCGCGGGCCGGAACGGCGGTGGCTGCTGTTCTGCGACGATCTCTCCTTCGACGGCGCCGATGTCAGCTACAAGTCGCTCAAGGCCGTGCTCGAGGGCGGCATCGAGGGGCGGCCGGAGAACGTGGTCTTCTATGCCACGTCTAACCGCCGTCACCTGATGCCGCGCGAGATGATGGACAACGAGCGTTCGACCGCCATCAACCCCTCCGAGGCGGTGGAAGAGAAGGTGTCGCTGTCCGACCGGTTCGGGCTCTGGCTCGGCTTCCATAGCTGTAGCCAGGACGACTTCATGGCCATGCTCGAGGGCTATGCGGACCATTTCCGCCTGGCCATCGCGCGCGACGAGTTGCGCCGTCTCGCCGTGGAGTGGTCGGTGACCCGCGGCGCCCGCTCGGGCCGGGTCGCCTGGCAGTTCATCCAGGATCTGGCCGGTCGCCTCGGCGAGCGTCTCGACTGAGCCGCCGCCTCAATTGACCGCGAGCAGCGGCTCGGGGTCGATGGCGCGGGTTCCCTGGCGCAGCTCGAAGTGCGCTTGCGGCCGCGCCACGTTGCCGGTGGCGCCGACCCGGGCGATCACTTGTCCCCGATTGACGTGGTCGCCACGGCGCACCAGGAGGTCGGAATTATGGGCATAGGCCGAGGTCCAACCTCCGTCGTGGCGGACCAGGACCAGGGAGCCGAACCCGCGCAGCTCGCTGCCGGCATAGGCGACCACGCCGGACTCCGCGGCCCTGACCGGAGCGCCGAGGGGCGCCGCGATGTTGATTCCGTCGTTGTGTCTGCCGTCGGGTTTGGGGCCGAAGCGCGACAACACCTCGCCCCGTACTGGCCAGAGGAAGCGCTCGCCTGCGCGCATGGCCGGCTCAGGCGCCACCCGCCCCTCGGGCTCCTTGGCCTGAGGCGGCTCGGCCCCGGGCGCCGGCCGCACCGCGCGCTCGGCTGGTGGTGCCGCTGCCTGCGGCTCGGCCGGCGCCGCGATGGGTGGCAGATCGCCGCTTGCGACCGCAGGCCGCGCGCGCCCGGGTTCGGTCGGTGGCACAGGCGCCGTCTCCGATGCGACCGGCGGTGTCGGCCCGGCAGGTAGCGCTCCACCCGGCAGGCGCAGCCGCTGGCCGACAACCAGGGTATAGGGAGACTTCAAGTCGTTGGCCTGTACCAACGCGCGGGAGTCGACCCCCTGGCGGCGCGACACGCCGTAGAGCGTGTCGCCACGCTGCACCACATAGGTCCGGCTTGCCGCCAGCTCCAGCCGCTGACCGATGACCAGCGAGTAGGGAGGCTGCAGCCGATTGCGCTCGACAAGTTCGCGTACCGACACGCCGTGTTTGCGCGCGATGGTATAGACGGTGTCACCTTCGGCGACGGTCACGGCAGACTGTGAATCACGCGCCACTTCGGGCGCCGGCGCGGGCCGCGTTCGGAGAACGGGTGCGACGACACCCGCCACCCGGTCACCGGAGACGATTAGCGCCGGCGATTGGGTACAGGCCGCCAGAAACAGCAGCGCGGACAGCCAAAGCCACCGCGCCATTCCGTCGCACGCATCCTCCGACCAGAGCCGCATGCCGCGCGAGCCTTCCCCTATGCCAGCGTCTCGACCTCGGAAATCAGCGGCACGAATCGCGCGGTCATCAGAACTTCCTCGCGAAAGCCGCCTTCCAGCCGCGTGATCATCGTCACCTCAGGCACCTGGCCTTGGCCACCGATCGGGATCACCAGTCGACCGCCGATCGCCAACTGGTCGACCAAAGGTGCCGGTGGCCCGGCGCTGGCGGCGGTGACGACGATACTGGCGAACGGCGCCTGTGCCGGCCAGCCGTCGGCGCCGTCGCCGTGGCGTGCGGTCACGTTGTGGATCCGCAGGTCGCGGAACCGCTGCTCCGCCTCGGTCAGTAGCGCCCGGCTCCGCTCGACCGTGTACACGCGCCGGCACAACCGTGACAAGACCGCCGTGTGATACCCCGAGCCGGTGCCGATCTCGAGCACTTTGCTGCGGTGGTCGAGCCGGAGAGCCTGGGTCATCAACGCGACCACGCTCGGCCGGCTGATGGTCTGCCCCTGCCCGATCGGCAGCGCAACGTCGTCATACGCCTTCTGCTTGAACGCATCCGGGACGAAGATATCGCGTGGGATCCGCTCGATCGCCGCCAGCACCCGTGTTTCGGTCACGCCGAGGCCACGCAGTTCCATCAGCAGGCGGATCTTGAGCGAGTCCGGCGTCAATCGAACAGCCGCTGCAGGTTGCGGCGCGTGGCGCGATGGGTCATGTCCATGCCGATCGGGGTGACCGAGACCGCCCGCGCCCGGATCGCCGCCAGGTCGGTGTCGGCGCGGCTGATCTCATCGGTGCGCATGGCGCCGATCCAGTAATAGGGGCGCCCGCGGGGGTCGATCCGCTCGGGCAGCAGGTCGCCGACCTTGCGCCGCCCCATGACCGTGAGGCGAACGCCGCTTACCTGGTCCGGCGCGACATCGGGGAAATTGACGTTGATTAACACGTCGCGCGGCCAGCCATGACGGAACAGCTTGCGGATCAGGTCGGGGCCGACCTGTTCCGCGGTGCTCCAGTGCACGGCCTCGTCATCACGAACGGTCTGGCTGAGGGCGATGGCAGGCACGCCGAGGAGGGTCGCCTCCATCGCCGCGGCGATGGTGCCAGAATAGGTCACGTCGTCGGCCAGGTTGCCGCCGCGGTTCACGCCCGAGAGCACCAGATCGGGCCGCGCCTCCGCCATCAGCCGGTTGACGGCGATCAGCACGCAGTCCGTCGGCGTGCCGCCGACAGCGAAGCGGCGCGGGCCGATCCGGCGCAGGCGCACCGGCGCATGCAAGGTGAGGGAATGGCTGGCGCCGCTCTGCTCGGTCTCGGGCGCGACCACCCAGACTTCCTTGGCGAGGTCGCGGGCGACGCGCTCCAACACGCGCAGACCGGGGGCGGTGATGCCGTCGTCGTTGGAAATCAGGATCCGCATGCGCCTCGGCCGCACCCTCAGCTTCCGGGCTCGATGCGTGTCCGCCCGCTCATATAGGGGCGAAGCGCGTCGGGAACCGTGATGCTGCCGTCGGCTTCCTGGTAGTTCTCGATCACGGCTATCAACGCCCGCCCGACCGCCACGCCTGAGCCGTTCAGCGTGTGCACGAAGCGGGTGCCCTTCTCGCCCTTGACGCGCAGGCGGGCGCGCATGCGCCGGGCCTGGAAGTCGCCGCAATCGGAGCAGCTGGAAATTTCGCGATAGGCGTCCTGTCCCGGCAGCCAGACTTCGATGTCGTAAGTCTTGCGCGCACCGAAGCCGGTGTCGCCGGCGCCGAGAAGCATGGTCCGGAACGGCAGCCCGAGCCGCTTCAGCACCGTCTCCGCGGCGCCGACCAGGTGGTCGTGCTCGGCCGGCGAATGCTCGGGCGCACAGATGTGGACCAGCTCGACCTTGCCGAATTGGTGCTGGCGGATCATGCCGCGGGTGTCCTTGCCGGCGGCCCCGGCCTCGGAGCGGAAGCACTCGGTGTAGGCGGCCATGCGCAGCGGCACGCGGTCCGCGGCGACGATCTCATCGGCCACCAGGTTGGTGAGGGTGACCTCGGCGGTCGGGATCAGCCAGAGTCCCGCGGTGGTGCGGAAGAGATCCGCCGCGAATTTCGGCAACTGCCCGGTGCCGATCAGAGCCTGGTCGCGCACCAGGGTCGGTGTCTGGACCTCGCGGTAGCCGTGCTCGGCGGTGTGCAGGTCGAGCATGAAGGCGGCGAGCGCCCGCGACAGGCGGGCGAGCCCGCCGCTGAGGACCACGAACCGTGCGCCGGAAAGCTTGGCGGCGCGCTCGAAGTCCATCTGACCCAACCCCTCGCCCACGTCCCAATGGGACTTGGGCGTGAACGCGAAGGCACGCGGCGCGCCGATCCGCCGCACCTCGACGTTCTCCTCTGGCGAGCGGCCGTCCGGCACATCGTCGGCCAGGTGGTTGGGAAGGGTGGCCAGCAGGGTCTCGATCTCGGGGTCGAGGGCGCGCTCGGCCTCTTCCGCCGCGCGCAGCCGGTCCTTGAGGCGCGCCACTTCCGCCTGCAGGGCGGCGGCGTCCGTGCCCGTGGCGCGGGCCTGGCCGATTTCACGGCTCAACTGGTTGCGCCGGGTCTCGATTTCTTGCCGCTCGCCCTGGCGGTTGCGGCGCTGGGCATCGAGGGCCAGGATCTGCGCGGATGCAGCCGAGAGACCCCGCCGCGCAAGGCCGGCGTCGAACACAGCCGGCTGCTCGCGAATCCATTTCAGATCATGCATCGACGTGCCCCGCCATCGGCGCGCGAGTTATACGTCGCGGGGCCGAGTCCGTCCAGCCGAGCCGGCCTCAGGCGTCGGTCTCGGCCAGATCCCGCTCCGCCAGCGCTTCCCGCTCGCGCCGCTTCCGCTCGATCATGCGGCAGAGGACGATCGAGATCTCATAGAGCAGCAGGATCGGGATCGCCAGGGCGACCTGGCTGAACACGTCGGGCGGGGTCAGGATCGCCGCGACGATGAAGGCGATTACGATCGCGAACCTGCGCTTCGCCACCAGCTGCTCGGCGCTGACGATGCCAACCTTGGCCATCAGGGTCAGGGCGACCGGCAACTGGAAGCTGATGCCGAAGGCGAAGATCAGGGTCATCACGATCGACAGGTACTCGTTCACCTTGGCTTCGAGGACGATGGGCAGGCGGCCTTCGCCACCGGGCGTCTCGAAGCTCAGGAAGAACTGCCAGGCGATGGGGAAGATCACGTAGTAGGCCATCGCCGCGCCGAGCAGGAACAGGACCGGGGTCGCCACCAGGAACGGCAGGAACGCCTGCTTCTCGTGGCGGTAGAGCCCGGGCGCGATGAACAGCCACACTTGGCTCGCGATCACCGGGAAGGCGAGGAAGCAGGCGGAGAAGAACGACACCTTCACATAGGTGAAGAAGGCCTCCGTCAGCCCGGTATAGATCAGCCGGCGCCCCTCCTGGCCCTCGTAGACCCGAGCCAGCGGGTCCACCAGGAAGGCATAGATGTGCTCGGCGAAGAAATAGCAGCCGATGAAAACGAGCAGGATCGCGCCGACCGAGATCATCAAGCGGTTGCGGAGCTCGATCAGGTGCTCGATCAGCGGCGCCTTGCTCTGTTCCAGATCGTCGTTCACGTCAGCCGCCCGCGCGGGGTGGAGTCTCGCTGGGGGCAGGTGGCGACACCGGCGCAGTCGCCGGACCCGCGGGAACCGGGCCGACCGCGCCGACGGCGGCGACGGCTCCGACTGCCGGTGGAGGCGCCACTGCGGCCTTCGGCGCCAGGGGATCATCGAAGCCGACGTCGAACGCCTTGGCCATGTCTCCGCCCGGGTCGATGGTGTTCTCGACCAGGCGGCCGACGCTCGTGTGCTGTACCGTCTCGAGCGTTTTCTTGACCTCGTCGAGTTCGGCTTCGCGCATCATCTCGTCGACGTGGGACTGGAACTCGCGCGCCATGCCGCGCGCCTTCCCCGCCCACCGGCCGGCTGCGCGCAGAACCCCAGGCAGATCCTTCGGGCCGATCACCACCAGAGCGACCAGCGCAATGACCGCGAATTCCGACCAGCCGATGTCGAACATGCCGCGTGCCGGGGGAGCCTCAGCCCTTCGCCGGCTCCTTCTTCTCGGCCGGCGCCGTCCTTTCGGTCGCCTCGGCGTTGATCACCTTGGTATCCGCCTTCGGCTCGCCGTCCGCGTTGTCTTGCATGCCGGACTTGAACGACTTGATGCCCTTGGCCAGGTCGCCCATCACCCGCGGCAACTTGCCGGCGCCAAAAATGATCAGGACGATCGCCAGGATCAGGACGACTTGCCAGATTCCGATGCTCATGCCGGCGACTCCCTCGATCGCGAGAACGGACACTTCCCGCCCCTTCTCAAACCACCGGGAATAATCGCAGAATCGGCTGCCCGGCGCAAACCAGCCGGTTTCAGTCCGCGGCTGCGCGCGGGAAAACCAAGGCGTGGGCGTGCTCGACCGCGATCCGCACGGCCGCGCCCGAGGGGGGCAGCACGATGCCCGGTACCCGCGCCATGATCTTCTGCCCGGACTCGCCGGCGAGGACCAGAGCGAGCACGCTGGCCGGACCCAGGGTGTGGGCCTCGATCACGGTCGCATCGACGGCCGCGACCTCGGTCGTCCACGCCGGGATTAGCTGCAAGGCCTCGGGTCGGAC